>PQCP01000140.1 GCA_003062205.1 Candidatus Sedimenticola endophacoides | reverse complement strand
GCTGGCAGAAGCACGTAACCGACGTGCAGAAAATAGGCAGTTACAATCGGTACATCTGCCCACGGGCAGCCGTGAGGTTGTCTCTTAAATGTGAACCGGAAAACTCCGGTTCAGGCTGAACCAGGACGCCACCACCCATGGCCGCAATATGGCCGGCGCCAGAGCGCTATGGCGCGCTACCGGCATGCAGGACGGGGATTTCTACAAGCCCATCATCGCGGTGGTCAACTCCTTCACCCAGTTCGTTCCCGGGCATGTCCATCTGAAGGATCTCGGGCAGCTCGTGGCGCGCGAGATCGAGGCCGCCGGCGGGGTCGCCAAGGAGTTCAATACCATCGCCATCGACGACGGCATCGCCATGGGTCATGGCGGCATGCTCTACTCCCTGCCCTCGCGTGACATTATCGCCGATTCGGTGGAGTACATGGTCAACGCCCACTGCGCCGATGCCATGGTCTGTATCTCCAATTGCGACAAGATCACCCCCGGTATGCTGATGGCCGCCCTGCGTCTGAATATTCCGGCGGTGTTCGTTTCGGGCGGCCCCATGGAGGCGGGTAAGACCCGGTTGGCCGGTAAGGGGGAGGTGAAGCTGGACCTGGTCGATGCCATGATCTCCGCAGCCGATCCCGGCGAGAGCGACCAGGATGTGGAGCTGATCGAGCGCTCCGCCTGTCCCACCTGCGGCTCCTGCTCCGGTATGTTCACCGCCAACTCAATGAACTGCCTGACCGAGGCGCTGGGGTTGAGCCTGCCGGGCAACGGCTCGCTGCTGGCGACCCACGCCGGCCGGCGCGAGCTGTTCCTGGAGGCGGGGCGCCTCGCGGTGGAGATCGCGCGCCGCTATTACGAACAGGACGACGCCTCGGTCCTGCCGCGCAGCATCGCCAGCTTCGAGGCGTTCGAGAACGCCATGTGCCTGGACATCGCCATGGGCGGCTCCACCAACACCGTGCTCCACCTGCTGGCCGCGGCCCATGAGGCGCAGGTCGATTTCACCATGGCCGATATCGACCGGCTGTCGCGCAAGGTGCCCCACCTGAGCAAGGTGGCCCCCTCCACCCAGCAGTACCACATGGAGGATGTGCACCGCGCCGGGGGGGTGCTGGGTATTCTCGGCGAGCTGGAGCGGGCGGGGCTGATCCACGCCGACGCCGGTTCGGTACACAGCGGCACCCTGGGCCAGGCCCTGGCCCGTTGGGACATCGCACGCAGCGAAGACCCGCACGCGCGCGCACGCTTTCTGGCGGGGCCCGCCGGCGTTCCCTCCCAGGAGGCGTTCAGCCAGGCCTGCCGCTGGCCCGACCTGGACCTGGATCGCACCAGCGGATGTATCCGCGATCTAGCCCATGCCTACAGCCAGGACGGGGGGCTGGCCGTACTCTACGGCAACCTCGCCGAACTGGGCTGTATCGTCAAGACCGCCGGGGTGGATGCATCGATCCTCAAGTTTTCCGGACCGGCACGCATCTTCGAGAGTCAGGAGGCGGCTGTCGAGGCGATCCTCGGTGACCGGATCCAGGCGGGCGATGTGGTGATCATCCGCTACGAAGGCCCGAAGGGCGGGCCCGGAATGCAGGAGATGCTCTACCCGACCAGCTATCTGAAATCCAAAGGGCTGGGTAAGGCGTGTGCCCTGATCACCGACGGCCGTTTCTCCGGTGGTACTTCGGGGCTCTCCATCGGCCACTGCTCACCGGAGGCCGCCGAGGGGGGCGCCATCGGCCTGGTGGAGGAGGGCGATACCATCGAGATCGACATCCCCCGGCGCACCCTCCGTGTCCTGCTCGACGAGGGGGAGCTGGCCGCGCGACGTAGCGTCATGGAGGGAAGGGGCGAGCAGGCGTGGCGTCCCGAGGGGCGTGAGCGGGTAATCTCCCAGGCGCTGCGGGCCTATGCCGCCCTGACCACCAGCGCCGCCCACGGCGCGGTCCGGGATCTCTCCCAGCTCAAGCGCTGATTTGCCTGCGGCGCCCGACGGGATTCGGAATCCTGGTGTGGTCTGTACGCACGGGATGTGCGTTCGGCCGGCTTCCGGAGACCGGAGAGAACCGCGCGTGATCCGGCGCAGGCCCGGTTGTCGGGCCTGCTTGATAGCGTCGGCGTGATTGCATGGATGATTCGGTTCGCCCGTTGAGCGAGCGGGGCTTGAGGGCTCAGAGTGAGTTCCAGGTGCTCTTGCGTCGCCGGCGCATCGCCAGACCCGGCAGGATCATTCCAAGGAGGATGCCCCCGGTGACCACCCCGCCACCGATCAGAAACCAGTGTTGGGCGCTGTCGTTGCTCAGTTCCCGGTTCTCCTGCTTCAGCTCCTCCACCTGGTGGGTGAGGGTCACCACCTGCTGGCGCAGTTGATTGCGCTCGTTGGATATCTGGATGGCGTTGCTGGCGGTGCGCTGGATGTTGATCAGCTCCTGCTCCCGTTGCTGCTGCTCCTTGAGCAGGACTTCGTGGGCCGTCGTCAGGGCCTGGTACTCGTCCTGCAGGGCGGAGAGTTGGCCGCTGAGCCGTCCCGGCTCCTGTTGCAGCTCTTCAAGGCGCAGTTGCGCCTGTTCCAGGCGCTCCCGGGCACTGGGCTGCTCCATCAGTTGGCGGGTGAGGACATAGCCCACCTTGCCGTCCCGGGACCGGACCCGGGTGTAGCCGGTCTCGCTGTTGCGCGACAGCACCTCCAGCGGGGCGCCGCTGGGGAGCATGCGCAGGATCTTGTGGGTGGCGCTCTCGCCCGAGCGCATGGTGACCTTGAACTGGTCGGTGATGTAGTGGGTCTCCGCCCAGACGGAGGGACATCCCAGCAGCAGGGAAAGGATCGGCAAGGCTTTCTTCACGGTATTCTCTATTGGTCGCAAATGGTCTTCAGCGGCTATTGTTCCAGATGCCCCGGGGCATGTCCAAGGGGCTTCCCCATGCCGTGGGGGTGGTTTTTCGTCCCTTTTTTATGCACAACGCCCCGCATGCTTAGCCATTCTCCATCCGGAGGGCCACACGGTGCGGCCGATTTTTCCGCCTGTAGTCATAACCCGTTGAAAAGGAAAGTATCTGTGAAACTGTTTAATATTACGACAATTTAAAGCCGAGGCCGTTCCGGCGCGGGTTACGGTCGGTCATCCCGGGGTTGTGCACAAAGTTATCCACAGTTTTTGTGAGTAACTGGAAGTGTTGCTTTGCGCTCAGGGCGATGCGTTCGCCTGTGCAGGCGCCACATTGTGAAACCGGGCTAACTGCTTGGTTGTAAGCTGCGGCCCCATGGTGGGGGCGGGGGCGGCCATTTTTTCATGCCCCGGGGCCGGGGGATCGGCTATAATCGCCCGCCTTTTACAGCCGCGCAGGTATCACCGTGATAGAGAGTCTCCGCAACATCGCCATCATCGCCCACGTCGATCACGGCAAGACCACCCTGGTTGATGAGTTGCTCAAGCAGTCGGGAACATTGGGGGAGCGCTTCGGCGTGGTCGAGCGGGTCATGGACTCCAACGATCAGGAGAAGGAGCGCGGGATCACCATCCTCTCCAAGAACACCGCGATCAACTGGAACGGCTACCGCATCAACATTGTCGACACCCCTGGGCATGCCGACTTCGGTGGCGAGGTGGAGCGCGTGCTGTCGATGGTCGATTCGGTACTCCTGCTGGTCGATGCCCAGGAGGGGCCGATGCCCCAGACCCGTTTCGTCACCCAGAAGGCGTTCAAGCACGGCCTGCGCCCCATCGTGGTGATCAACAAGATCGACAAACCGGGCGCGCGCCCGGGCTGGGTGATCGACCAGGTGTTCGATCTGTTCGACCGGCTCGGGGCCACGGATGAGCAGCTTGACTTTCCGATCCTCTACGCCTCCTCCCTGCACGGCTACTCCGGTCTGGACGAGACGGTGCGCGACGGTGACATGACCCCGCTGTTCGAGGCGATCGTCCAGTACTGTCCGGTGCCGGTGGTCGATCCAGACGGTCCCTTCCAGATGCAGATATCCAACCTCGACTACAATAGCTATGTGGGGGCCATTGCGGTGGGGCGCGTGACTCGTGGCACGGTCCGTCCCAATCAGCAGGTGGTCGTCTCCAAGTACGACGGGCAGCGCCACCGGGCCAAGATCGGACTGGTGTATGGCTACCTGGGGCTGCAACGCCACGAGGTGGCGATGGCCAGCGCCGGGGACATCATCGCCATTACCGGCATCGACGGCCCCAACGTATCGGATACCCTGTGCGACCCGGAACAGGTGGAGGCGCTGCCCGCCCTCAGCGTCGACGAGCCTACCGTCTCGATGACCTTTCAGGTCAACGCCTCTCCGATTGCCGGGCGCGAGGGCAAGTACCTCACATCGCGACAGCTCAAGGAGCGCCTGGAGCGCGAGCTGATCCACAATGTCGCCCTGCGGGTGGAGGAGGGGACCGACCCGGAGAAGTTCAAGGTCTCCGGGCGTGGCGAGCTGCACCTCTCGGTGCTGCTGGAGAGTATGCGCCGCGAGGGCTACGAGCTGGCCGTCTCGCGTCCCGAGGTGATCTTCCGGGAGATCGACGGCGAGGTGTGCGAGCCTTACGAACAGCTCACCGTGGATATCGAGGAGGCGCACCAGGGCGCCATCATGGAGGCCCTGGGCGGGCGTAAGGGGGAGCTGCGCGACATGCAGCCCGACGGCCAGGGCCGGGTGCGTCTCGACTACGTCATCCCCTCGCGCGGCCTGATCGGCTTCCAGACCGATTTCATGACCAACACCTCGGGTACCGGTCTGATCTACCATGTGTTCGACCACTACGGACCCGCCCAGCACGGGGGGATCGCGCCGCGCAAGAACGGCGTGTTGATCTCCAACGGCCAGGGCAAGGTGCTCGGCTATGCGCTGATGAATCTACAGGAGCGGGGCCGGCTGTTCGTCGCCCCCGGGGTCGAGGTCTACGAGGGGCAGATCGTCGGTATCCACTCCCGGGAAAACGACCTCACCGTCAACCCCCTCAAGGCCAAGCAGTTGACCAACATCCGCGCCGCGGGCAAGGATGAGGCGGTGTCGCTGACCCCGCCGATCAAGCTTACCCTGGAACGGGCGCTGGAGTTTATCGAGGATGATGAACTGGTCGAGATCACCCCCGGTGCGATTCGCATCCGCAAGCGGTTTCTCAAGGAGCACGAGCGCAAGCGCGCCGCGCGCTCCGAGGATTGAGGCGGGTAGGTGTGCCGGGCTGAGAAAGAGAAGCCCCGATCGCGTTCCATGCGATCGGGGCGGATGTCGCCGGGCTTGGTTGGCAAAGTTTTCCTTCCTTGGGATCATCCCTGGGGTAAGGGGCCGGTCCTTCGGCGTCCGTGGTTGGCGACGGTTTTAGGTTGCCATGGTATGGGGGCGCAGTATAGACCCTGTATTCCGTATGATGTGTAGGAAAAATCCGATAATCCTCCGGCCCCGGGTTTTGACCCTGTCTCCACTGGGTGACGAAGCAAAATCGATCCCTGTGCCGCCGGTCTGGAACGGGGCCGTGTGTAAGTTGGCTGGAACCGGGATGTCGGCCATAATCGGTCGCATAACAGCCACCCTTCATGGGGCCGTGGGGCAGCCCGCCGGGCGGTGAGAAGTGGGGGTGTGGGTCGGTACGGGGAGGAGGAATGGTCGGATTGCTGCAACGGGTGGCTTGGGCCCGGGTAGAGGTCGATGGGGCCTGTGTGGCCGAGATCGGGCGCGGGCTTCTGGTACTGGTCGGGGTCGAGCGCGAGGATGACGAGGCCAGGGCTCGGCGGCTGTGTCAACGCCTGCTCGGCTACCGCGTGTTCCCCGACAGCGACGGGCGCATGAATCTCAGCCTGGCGGATATCGGCGGCGGCCTGCTGCTGGTCCCCCAGTTCACCCTCGCCGCGGATACCCGCAAGGGGACCCGGCCGGGCTTTTCCAGCGCCGCCGGACCCGAGCAGGGGCGCCGGCTCTTCGAGTGGCTGTGCGCCCATGCCGGGGCCGGATACCCACGGGTCGCGAGCGGCGTGTTCGGGGCCGATATGCAGGTCAGCCTGCTCAACGACGGACCGGTCACTTTCTGGCTCCAGGTCTGAGGCAGAGGGTGTGGCCGGGGGCTGGCGCGAGGAATTCTTCCTTGGGCCTGTATTCCGGCCGTTTTTCGAATAAAATGCCCGCTCGGCCCATAAAAACGGACCGGTTTCGATTGCTTCCCGGAGGGGAAGGGTCGGCCCTTGAACCACTGCAGGAGTCCACCGCATGCAGCGCACGGCGAAGATTGAGCGCAACACCCTGGAGACCCGGATCAGCGTCGGCCTGAACCTGGACGGCACCGGAACCGCACGGCTGGAGACCGGGATGCCGTTTCTCGAACACATGCTGGAGCAGGTGGCGCGCCACGGCCTGATCGACCTCGACATCCGGGCCGAGGGCGATCTGCACATCGATGGCCACCACACCGCCGAGGATATCGGTATCACCCTCGGGCAGGCGGTGGCCGCCGCGCTGGGTGACAAGAAGGGCATCCGTCGTTACGGCCACGCCTATGTGCCGCTGGATGAGGCGTTGTCGCGCGTGGTGGTCGATTTTTCGGGCCGCCCCGGTCTGGCGTTCGGGGTGGAGTTTCCTCGCGCCAGGATCGGTGAGTTCGACACGGAACTGTTCTACGAATTCTTTCAGGGTTTCACCAATCACGCCCAGGTGACCCTGCACCTGGACTGTCTGCGGGGGCGCAACGCGCACCACATCGCCGAGACCCTGTTCAAGGCCTTCGGCCGGGCCCTGCGCATGGCCCTGGAAGCGGACCCGCGCATGGCGGGCCTGACGCCCTCCACCAAGGGCACCCTCTGAGCAACGCCACCGGGCCGAACTGAAGATGTCGAGAACAATCGCAGTCATTGACTATGGCATGGGCAACCTCCGTTCCGTCGCCAAGGCGATCGAGCACGTGGCGGGACCGGGCGACCGGGTACTGGTCACCGATCAGCCGCAGCGCATCCTCTCCGCCGACCGGGTGGTGTTCCCCGGTCAGGGGGCGGCGCGCGACTGCATGGCGGCCATCTCCGAGCACCACCTCAACCGCGCGGTGCTGGACGCCGCCCATAGCAAGCCCTTCTTCGGTATCTGCATGGGCATGCAGGTATTGCTTGGGCACAGCGATGAGAACGGTGGTACCGACCTGCTGGGGCTGTTTCCCGGCAATGTCACCCGTTTCCCCGAGGGGCAGGTGGTCAACGGCCAGCGACTGAAGATCCCCCAGATGGGCTGGAACCGGGTCTCCCAATGCAACCCGCACCCCCTCTGGGAGGGGGTCGGGCAGGGCAGCCGCTTCTACTTCGTGCACAGCTACTATGTGCAGCCGGAGGATCCGGGGCTGGTCGCGGCCACCACCGATTACGGGGTGGAGTTCCCCAGCGTGCTGGCCAGGGACAACCTCTTCGCCACCCAGTTTCATCCGGAAAAGAGCGCCGAGGCGGGGCTGTGCCTGCTGCGTAATTTTCTGGACTGGGATATCTGAACCGTTGGGCACGGTGCCTGGCGCCGTGCCCGGAGAGACAACCGATTTTTTTGCTAGACAGGTGGTAAAACGTGCTATTGATACCCGCTATTGATCTGAAGGACGGCCGTTGCGTACGCCTGCGCCAGGGGCGCATGGACGATGAGACCATCTTCGCCGACGATCCCGTGGAGGTGGCCGCGCGCTGGGTCGAGGCCGGGGCGCGTCGCCTGCATCTGGTCGATCTCAACGGCGCCTTCGCGGGCCAGCCGGTCAACGGCGAGGTGATCAACGCCATTGCCCGTGCCTACCCCGAACTGCCGATCCAGATCGGCGGCGGGATTCGCGACGAGCGGACCATCCAGGCCTACCTCGACGCCGGGGTGCGCTATGCCATTATCGGTACCCAGGCGGTCAAGGATCCGGCGTTCGTCAGCCGTGCCTGCCGCGCCTTTCCCGGGCACATCATCGTCGGGCTCGACGCCCGGGATGGAATGGTGGCGATCGACGGCTGGGCGACCCTGACCGAGCATCGGGTGGAGGATCTGGCGCGGCGCTTCGAGGGGGACGGGGTCAGTGCCATCGTCTATACCGATATCGGGCGCGACGGCATGATGACCGGCCCCAACGTGGAGGCGACCGCGGCCCTGGCGGGGGCCATCGACATCCCGGTGGTCGCCTCCGGCGGGATCACCGACATCGGGGATATCCGCGCCCTCTGCGCCGCCGCCTCCAGCGGCATCACGGCGGCGATCACCGGGCGCGCCATCTACGAGGGCACACTGGATTTCGCGGCGGGTCAGCGCCTGGCCGATGAGCTGAGCGCCCGCTGATCCGCTCTCCGCCCCGGATGCCGCCCCATTTATCAGGATTCGCAGCATGTTAGCCAAACGCATCATTCCCTGCCTCGACGTGGACAACGGACGCGTGGTCAAGGGGGTCAAGTTCGTGGACATCCGCGATGCCGGAGATCCGGTCGAAGTGGCGCGCCGCTACAACCAGGAGGGGGCGGACGAGATCACCTTCCTCGACATCACGGCCAGCTCCGATGACCGCGAGACCATCGTCCATGTGGTCGAGCGGGTCGCCGGCGAGGTCTTCATCCCCCTCACCGTGGGTGGCGGCATCCGCCGGGCGGAGGATGTGCGGCGCATGCTCAATGCCGGCGCCGACAAGGTGGGTATCAACACCGCCGCCGTGTTCAACCCCGAATTTGTCAAGGAGGCGGCGGACCGGTTCGGTTCCCAGTGCATCGTGGTGGCGATCGACGCCAAGCGCGTCAGCGCCGCCGACGAGCCCCCCCGCTGGGAGATTTTCACCCACGGCGGGCGCAAGCCCACCGGACTCGACGCCATCGAGTGGGCGCGGCGCATGCAGTCGTACGGGGCGGGGGAGATCCTGCTGACCAGCATGGACCGCGACGGCACCAAGATCGGTTTTGATCTGCAGCTGACCCGGACCATCTGCGACAGCGTCTCGATCCCGGTGATCGCCTCCGGCGGCGTGGGCAACCTGCAGCATCTGGTCGACGGTGTGGTCGAGGGTGGTGCCGACGCGGTGCTGGCGGCGAGCATCTTCCACTTCGCCGAGTACACGGTGGGAGAGGCCAAGCGCTACATGCAGGAGCGCGGCGTGGAGGTGCGGTTGTGAGCGGTCGCCGCCTCCTGGCCGGCCTGTTCGTGCTGCTGGCGGGCGGGTTCGTCCTCCCGGCCGTTGCCGGGAGTGACCAGGAGGCGAAGCTGGCCGAGGTGGTGGAGGTGCTGCGCGAGCTGGAGGCGATCCCCGAGCAGGCGATCCCCCCGGCGCTGCTGGCCGATGCCCGGGCGGTGGTGATCATCCCCTCGGTGATCAAGGTCGGGCTGGTGGTTGGCGGGCGCTACGGCAAGGGGGTGGTGAGTCTGCGCCGTGAGGATGGCACCTGGGGCGCGCCCCTGTTCCTCTCCCTCAAGGGGGGCAGCGTGGGCTGGCAGATCGGCGCCCAGGCGACCGATGTGATCCTGGTATTCAAGACCCTGCAGAGTGTCAACGGCATGCTGGAGGGCAAGTTCACCCTCGGTGCCGACGCGGCGGTGGCGGCGGGCCCCATCGGACGCCAGGCCTCGGCATCGACCGATGCCCAGCTCAAGGCCGAGATCTACTCCTATTCGCGCAGCCGGGGGCTGTTCGCGGGCATCTCCCTGGATGGCGCGGTGCTGGGTATCGAGCACGGGGACAATGCAGCCTGTTACCACCACCCGGGGATTGTCCCGGAGGTGGTGCTGGGGCTGGCGCCACAGGCGCAGCCCGAGGCGGCACGGCGTTTGACGACGCGTCTGCGGGCGCTTTCCGGGGAGGGTGAGCGATGAGTGATGTGCTGGCGCGTCTGGCGCAGGTGCTGGAGGAGCGCAAGGGGGGCGATCCCGACAGCTCCTATGTGGCCCGCCTCTACGCCAAGGGGTTGGATGCCATTCTCAAGAAGATCGGTGAAGAGGCGACTGAGACGGTGATGGCCGCGAAGGATGGCGATCCGCAAAAGATCGTTTACGAAACCGCCGATCTCTGGTTTCATTCCATGGTGCTGCTGGCCCAGCAGGGGCTGGGGCCGGAGGAGGTGCTGGCCGAGCTGGATCGGCGTTTCGGCCTTTCCGGCATTGAGGAAAAGGCGCGGCGCGGCGACGGCTGAGGGTCGTGCGCATTGCACCGCACCCCAACAAACACTCCTGCGCCGGCCGGTTTTCGGGTATCATCATGCGTTCGCGGCGGCGCGGGCCGCGCGCACGGAACATAACGAGAGCACGGGCCTTCGGGGCCCGTGGTGACAAAGGTAGCTGGAGAAGATAATGGGTTTAGGTGGAATCAGTATTTGGCAGTTGTTGATTATCCTGGTGATCGTGTTGCTGCTGTTCGGGACCAAGCGTCTGAAGAACATCGGCTCCGATCTCGGCGGAGCGATCAAGGGCTTCAAGGGCGCCATGAAAGATGGGCAGAAAGAGGCCGATCAGGCGAAGCTGGAAGAGGGCGCCAAGGACGATGTGATCGAGGGGGAGGCGAGCGTCCAGAAAAAGGAAGAAAAATCCTGATTCCTCCCAGTGGGCTCCACACGACCGGTGAACTGCTAGGCCATGTTTGACGTCGGCTTTTTTGAACTCCTGCTGCTGGGGCTGGTGGCCCTGCTGGTGGTCGGTCCCGAGCGTCTGCCCAAGCTCGCCTATACCGCCGGCAAGTGGCTGGGAAAGGGTCGCAGCATGATCAACTCCGTCAAGCTTGAGATCGACAAGGAGATCAAGGCGGAGGAGGTGAAGCAGATCCTGGAAGAGCAGAGAAAGAAACTCAATCCGCTGGAGGAGGTGATCGAGGAGACCACCTCGGTTGCGCGCGACCTGGGTAGCGAGACCGCCGGTGCCCTGAACTCCGCGCGCCAAGCAGCGGATGACCCATCCGGCGCCGCCGCACCAGCATCATCCGAAAAGCACCATGACAAACCCGAATGATCCTGCGGCCGACGCGCTGAAGGAGCAACCCTTCGTCTCCCACCTGATCGAACTGCGCGACCGCCTGATCCGCATGGTCGGGGCCGTGGGTGCGATCTTTCTTGTCCTGTTCCCGTTCGCCAACGACCTCTATCAGCTGATCTCTAAACCGCTGCTGGCGGTGCTGCCGGATGGTCAGAACATGATCGCCACCGGCGTCATCTCGCCGTTTCTGGCCCCTTTCAAGCTGGCCCTGGTGGCGGCGATCTTCATCGCCATGCCGGTGATCCTCTACCAGCTCTGGGCCTTCATCGCACCCGGCCTCTACAAACACGAGCGGCGTGTGCTGATGCCGATGGTCGGCTCCAGTGCCCTCCTCTTCTACTGCGGTGCGCTGTTTGCGTACCTGGTGGTCTTTCCGCTGGTGTTCCAATTCATGAAGCTGACCACCCCGGTCGGGGTGGACATGATCCCGGATATCACCCAGTACCTGGAGTTCGTGCTGACTCTGTTCTTCGCCTTCGGGCTGGCCTTCGAGGTGCCGATCGCCACTGTGATCCTGGTCTGGATGGGCGTCACCACCCCCGACAAGCTCAAGGAGAAGCGCCCCTTCATCATCGTCGGTGCCTTCTGTATCGGCATGCTCCTGACTCCGCCCGATGTGATCTCGCAGACCCTGCTGGCCTTTCCCATGTGGGTGCTGTTCGAGGTGGGTCTCTTCTTCTCGCGCATTGTCCACCGTCAGCGGCAGACGCGGCTGGCCGCCGAGGCGGCGCATCCGTCCGCGGAGGATGCGGTCCCGGGAAGCGGCGCGCAACGCCCCGACGCGAAACCGCGGGGCCCCTCCCCGGCTGCCCCCGCGGCGCTGGCCCCGGGCGAGGAGTTGACCGACTTCAAGGGCGGTCCGGCCGCGGACGGGCTGGCTGACGATCCCGGCGACTGTGAGCGTTTCGTGCCCCTGAGCGAGCAGGAGCTGGACGACGAGCTCGATCTGATCGAGGCCGAGGAGGCGGCCCGGGAAGCCGCCGATGCGGACGAGGGGGGTGGTCTCGGCGAGGACGATGACGAGGGGCTCTACGTCAAGGATATTGATCTCAAGCTGGATCAGGTGCGCTGGTGCCGTGACCAGGGGCTGCCGGCCAAGGCCCGTGAGCTGCTCTACGAGATCCTGGCCCACGGCAACGATGCCCAGGTGTCGGTGGCGCGCGGCATCCTGGCCGAGATGGACGAAAAGGATGGCGAACCCGGCTGGAGTTAGACGCGGGTCACCGGTTGCCGGGTGCGCGGCGTGAGATGGGCGCTGGCGGCCTTGCTCTGGAGTCTCGCGCGCTAACCGCCATGGAGAGCGAAGCGAAGGCGGTTAGTCCCCGATAGGCGTAGGCGCGGTTGTATGGCCGCAGTTACGACCGATAGGGAGTGACGTAGGGCATACAAATAGCGCATCCGACACGCCGTAGAGTCATTGTGGTCATCATGACGGAGTTGCGCACGAGCAGCTTTGCTGCAATGTGCGGGACGGAGTCGTGATGAGCGCAGGACGGTCGGGGCAGTAACGGCTGTCGCGTTGGCGAGTCGATTTTGGGGACTGGGATGTCCCAAAATCTTTCACGAGGTAGCGACACTCTTGCCGGTCCTCCCGGCCGCTCCTCCCAACGCATTGCACGCAGACCCCTCCCCCTATCTCGCCCTGCACGGCGACGACCCGGTGCGGTGGCGCCACTGGGGGCCGGAGGTGCTGGAGAGCGCCCGCGCCGAGCAGCGCCTGATCTTCATCTCAAGCGGCTATTTCGCCTGCCACTGGTGTCACGTGATGCAGCGCGAGAGCTACCGCGATCCGGCCATCGCCGCCCTGCTCAACCGCCGCTTCATCCCGGTCAAGATCGACCGCGAACTGGAGCCCGCCCTCGACGCCTACCTGATTCGCTTCGTCCGGAGCACCCGGGGCAGCGCGGGCTGGCCCCTGAATGTGTTTCTCACCCCTGAAGGCTACCCCCTGCTCGGCCTCACCTATGCCGAGCCGCAGCGGCTGCGCCGCCTGCTCGAAGGGCTGGCCGGACGTTGGCGGGAGCAGTCCGGCGCGCTCTCCCGGCGCGCCCGCCTGGCCGCCGCGGAGCTGTCGGAGAGGGCCGGGGTGGAAACGGCCGGGACGGCGGCCCCCGGCGAGGTTCCCGACGCCCGGCGGCTGCGGCGCGCGCTGTTGGCGATGGCGCTGCGTGAGGGTGACGATCTGGAGGGGGGTTCGGCGAACAGACGCGCTTTCCCATGGCGCCCCAGCTGGGGGTGCTGATCCGGCTTCTCGCCAGCGAGCCCGATCCGGACCTGGCGGCGCTGCTGGAGCTGACCCTGGAGCAGATGGCGGGGCTGGGACTGCGCGATCACATCGGCGGCGGCTTCTTCCGCTACACCATCGATCCCGGCTGGCGTGTGCCGCACTTCGAAAAGATGCTCTACAGTCAGGCGTTGCTGAGCCGCCTCTATCTGGAGGCCGCCGGGCGGTTCCGGCGCGAGGATTTCCGGAGGCTGGCCGCCGAGACCCTGGATTTCACCCTGCGCGAGTTCGCCGGGCGGGGGGGCGGTTTCATCTCCAGCCTCTCGGCGATCGATGCCGAGGGCGGGGAGGGGGGTGGTTATCTGTGGCGCGAGGAGCAGCTTGGGGCGTTGCTGGCGGCGCCGGAGAGGGATTTCGCGCGCCGACGTTGGGGGTTGGGCGGTGATGCGCCACTCGATGGAGGGTATCTGCCGCTGGATCTGGAGAGCGCGGGGGTGTTCGCCCCGGCGCTGGGGCTCTCCGCCGAAGAGGCGGCGGAGCTGGAGCAGCGACTCAAGAGGCGCCTGCTGGAGGGGCGGCGCCCACGCGCCCACCCCCGCGACGAAAAGCAGTTGGCCGCCTGGAACGCCCTGCACCTCTCCGCCCTGGTGGCGGGGGCCCGGGCCTTCCCCAGTGCCCCCTACCGGACCGTCGCCGCCCGCCTGCGCGACTATCTGGTGCGCGAGCACTGGGACGGTGAACGGCTGCACCGTGCCGTGTCACGGGGCCGCTCCCTGGGGCGCGCGGGGTTGGAGGATTACGCCTATCTGGCTCGGGCCCTGTACGACTGGGCAGAGCTGAGCGGACGGCAGGAGGACCGGGTCCTGGCGCGGCGTCTCGCGCAGCGGGCCTGGGCGCTGTTTTTCGATGCGCGGGCAGGTGGCTGGCGTGAAGCCGAGCGCCCACTGGTGCCGGGCATGGGGCGTCAGGGGGTGCTGCGTGATGCCCCCATGCCGTCGCCCGCCGCGGTGCTGATCGGGCTGAGCCGGGAGCTGGGCGGTGAGCTGGCGCGATACGCCGACCGGGCGCTGGCGCTGGGGCAGGCCGAGGTGCTGTCGCAACCCCTGTGGTACGCCAGCCACGCAGAGGTGTTGCTGGGCGCCGACGCGCCGCGCTGAGGGGCTGGCCCCGGGCCGGATCGAACGCCCGGCCTCAGCCGGAGCGCATGCGCGTGCCGTGCAGCAGCGACAGGTTGATCTCCTCCGGTGCCAGGCTGGCCGGAAAGTAGGTGCCGGAGATGCGCGCGCCGATGATGCTGGCACCCTCCAGCAGGCTCTCCCTCAGGTCGATGCCCCGCAGGTCGGCCTGGCGCAGGTAGCAGTCGCGCAGATCCAGGCCACGGGCTTCGAGGCGGCGCAGGTCCAGCCCGCGCAGGTCGCAGCCGCGCAGGTCGCACGCCTCTCCGGCCGCCCTTCGGGCATTGAACTGTTCGATCTCGCCGGTGCGCAGCAACATATAGAGCGGGTTGGTGCTGATGGTCGGTTCGCTCATCTCGGTCTCTCCCCCTGTGGTATCCGGGATCGCCCGGGGGTCCCGCCGGGCGTCGGTCCTGCAAACGAATAGTCACTAAAATCCAACGAAACGCCATCCCCGTTTCTCTTGTCAGAGTGCTGTCCTGGGGAGACGGTTCCCGCAATAGTCCGGTACCCGGGGCGTGCCGCTTCACGCCTCACCGGCGCTGCGCGCCGACCGCCAGGTAGGTGGTCAGCTCCTCGCCATCCAGAGGCTTGGAGAAGAGGAAGCCCTGGGCGCTGTCGCAGCCGAGTTCCAGCAGGGTGGCCGCCTCGGCCTCGCTCTCGACTCCGGTGGCCGAGACCTTGAGGCCCAGGCCGTGGGTGGCGCCGGCGATCGCCCTGACCATCTTTTGCCTGACCGGATCGGCGTCGATGGCGTGGATCAGGCGGTAGGCCAGTTTGAGGCTTAGGGGAGGCAGGTCGCCGAGCAGCCGCAGGGAGATGTCGCCACTGCCGTAATTGTCGATTACCAGTTGCACGCCGCGCTGGCGCAGGAACTCGATCTCCTTCTCCAGCAGACCGGATTTGGATTGCAGCAGATCCTCCTGAAGCTCGATATGCAGGGTGTTATCGGCGCACAGCGATGAGAGGCGCGAGAGCAGCCCCGGCTCCTTGGTGTCCTGAATGTTGAGGTTGATCGACAAGGGGACACGCTCCCAGGCAGGCTCCCAGTGCTCGATCAGGGTGGTGATCTCGCCGATGATCCAGTGGGTCAGCCTGGTGCCGTAGCCGTTGCGCAGCAGCGCGGGGAGAAATTCGCCCGGAAACAGCTCGCCGCGCTGGGGGTGGTCCCAGCGCACCAGTGCCTCCAGGGCGATGGGGCGGCGGCTGCCGAGATCGACCACCGGCTGGTAGTAGAGATGGAATTGATGCCGGTCGAGGGCGTCCTGGATCTCCTGGCGCATGGCTGTCTGGTCGGCGGCCTGGGTACTCAACTCCTGGCTGTAGAAGCAGTGGCGGTGGCGCCCCTTCTGTTTGGCGCTGTAGAGGGCCAGGTCGGCGCACTTGAGCAGCTGATCGGTGTTGCCGGCGTCGCGCGGATAGAGGGCGATGCCCATGGAGAGGCTGCCGCGCAGGGTGTTGTTGCCGACCCGCACCGGGGCGCGCAGCGCCTGCATGAGCTTGCGCGCCACCGACTCGACCTGGAGATCCCGGGTGATGTTCGGCAGCAGGGCAACGAACTCATCACCGCCGAAGCGGGCGATGGTGTCGCTTTCGCGCAGGGTACTCTTCAGGCGGCTGGCAATGGTGCTGAGCAGGATGTCCCCGATGTCGTGGCCGTACTGGTCGTTGATCGATTTGAAATCATCCAGGTCCAGGAACAGGAGGGCGATGCTGGTACCGTTTCGCTTCGCCTGGTTGATGCTGGAGCGCAACTGGTTCATCAACAGGGAGCGGTTGGCCAGACGCGTCAGGTGGTCGTAGTTGGCCTGACGCCAGATGCGTTCGCGGTCGCTGTGTTGCAGCGTGTAGTCCTTGGCGATGGCGATATGCTGAATGTTCTTGTGGCGCTCGTCGTGCAGGGTGCTGATGGAGAGCAGGATCGGGATATGCGATCCGTCCTTGCGCCGGTTGATGATCTCTCCCTGCCAGTTGCCCTTGGTGTTGATGGAGTTCCACATGCGGCGGTAGAACGCCTGGTCGTGGACCCCCGATTTGAACAGCCTGGGGTTCTGGCCGATCATCTCCCCCTTGTCGTAGCCGAACAGCCGGCACAGGGCGGGGTTGACCGTTACCATGTTGTTGTCGGCGTCGGTCACCAGAATGCCGTCGTCGACGCTTTCAAAGACCCTGGCCAGCAGCCAGCGCCTGTTTTCGGCATCCGTGGCGGCGCGGATGCGCTGCGACTGCTCCAGGCTTTCGGCGATGAGCGGGGGGAGTTGCTTCAGGTACTCCCCCGCGGCGTCCTTGACCAGGTAGTTGAGGGCACCGGCCTGGATGGCGCGCACGGCCAGCTGCTCGTCACCGGCCCCGGTGAGCATCAGGGCGGGGGTCTCCAGGCGCTGCTCGCGCATCGTTCGCAGCACCTCCAGGCCGTTCAGTCCGGGCATCTGGTAGTCGATCAGCGCCAGGTCGTATCGGTTCTCCCGCAGGGCGGCCAGGCCCCGCAGGCCGTCCTCCACAAGGGTGACGGCGTATCCGCCCGCCCGCTCCAGGTGCTTGAGCAGCAGCCTCCCGAGGCCGGGGTCGTCTTCCATGCAAAGCAGGGTGGTGGGGCTGGTGGCGTCCATGATTTCTCAAGCCTCGACTGAAGCGGTTGTGGTTCCCCGCCGCCGTTACCGCGGTGGCCGCGGGCCTAATCCGCGAAACCTCGCATTCTCGCACGGGTTTAACTATACAGGCTCTTCCCCAAATCAGGTGGGTAGGTTAACGTGATTCCCTATGAGAGATAAAGAACTATACGCGCAAATTCTGGGTATCGAGAGTCCCTGGCAGGTCTCCGACGTGGATCTGTCCATGTCAGAT
>PQCP01000139.1 GCA_003062205.1 Candidatus Sedimenticola endophacoides | reverse complement strand
ATAATCAGTCTCGCCTACACAGTGCTATCGGCTATATCACCCCTGCCGACAAGCTGGCAGGCAAGGCCCCTGAGATCTTGGCAAACCGGGAACAGAAGCTGGCAGAAGCACGTAACCGACGTGCAGAGAATAGGCAGTTACAATCGGTACATCTGCCCACGGGCAGCCGTGAGGTTGTCTCTTAAATGTGAACCGGAAAACTCCGGTTCAGGCTGAACCAGGACAGCCTAAGAGGGCTAGTTCTAAGCGGACGGTTGCTGGTTTTTTTCCTTCGTTGAGTCTGTCGTCCCTATAGTTAGCCACAATGTCTGGGGAGAGGGATGCGAGAGAGTATTTTCCCAGCTGCGATTTGAGCTGTGCAGATCGCATTTTTTCAGCTCTTTGAGTAGATGGGCTTTTGGTGGGCGTTATGTCTTGTATGTAGCGATCAAGAGCATCTTCCAGGGTGGTGTTCTCAGATGAAGATCGTCTGATGTAAACGCCCCTGACCATTTCGTCTTCTATGCGTCTGGCCCAGTCCTGGGCATCGCGTTTTGTGCGAAAGGTCTTTGAGGTGGTTGGCCAGCCTTTGCGGCGAATTATGGCTTTCCAGGTGCTTGAGGGTGTCTTCGTGATGGTGGCCATCGGTACATGAGAATCCTACGCTAACCGCCATGGAGAGCGAAGCGAAGGCGGTTAGTCCCCGATAGGCGTAGGCGCGGTTGTATGGCCGCAGTTACGACCGATAGGGAGTGACGTAGGGCATACAAATAGCGCATCCGACACGCCGTAGAGTCATTGTGGTCATCATGACGGAGTTGCGCACGAGCAGCTTTGCTGCAATGTGCGGGACGGAGTCGTGATGAGCGCAGGACGGTCGGGGCAGTAACGGCTGTCGCGTTGGCGAGTCGATTTTGGGGACTGGGATGTCCCAAAATCTTTCACGAGGTAGCGACACTCTTGTTAAGTGTACCGAAAATGTACCTCAGAAATAAAAAAGGAGCTAGCGATTTCGCTAACTCCTTGTTTTTATTGGTGGGCCCACCAGGACTCGAACCTGGGACCAATGGATTATGAGTCCACTGCTCTAACCAACTGAGCTATAGGCCCGGTATTTTTTACGATATCAATCCCCGTCCAGGAAGCTGCGGAGCTTTTCCGAGCGTGAGGGGTGGCGCAGTTTGCGCAGTGCCTTGGCCTCGATCTGGCGGATGCGTTCGCGGGTTACGTCGAACTGCTTGCCCACCTCTTCGAGGGTGTGGTCAGTATTCATGTCGATGCCGAATCGCATACGCAGAACTTTGGCCTCCCGGGAGGTGAGGCCGCCGAGCATGTTCTGGGTCGCCTCACGCAGGCCCTCTCCGGTGGCGGAGTCGAGGGGGGAGACGACTCCGGCGTCCTCGATGAAGTCGCCCAGGTGGGAGTCTTCATCGTCACCGATGGGGGTCTCCATGGAGATCGGTTCCTTGGCGATCTTCAGCACCTTGCGTACCTTGTCCTCGGGCATGTCCATGCGCTCGGCGAGCTCTTCCGGGGTCGCCTCGCGCCCCATCTCCTGGACCATCTGGCGCGAGATGCGGTTGAGCTTGTTGATGGTTTCGATCATGTGCACCGGGATGCGGATGGTGCGGGCCTGATCGGCGATGGAGCGGGTGATGGCCTGGCGGATCCACCAGGTGGCGTAGGTGGAGAATTTGTATCCGCGGCGGTATTCAAACTTGTCCACCGCCTTCATCAGGCCGATGTTGCCCTCCTGGATCAGATCCAGAAACTGCAATCCGCGATTGGTGTATTTCTTGGCGATGGAGATCACCAGGCGCAGGTTGGCCTCCACCATCTCTTTTTTGGCGCGTCGGGCCTTCGCCTCGCCGATGGACATCTTGCGGTTGATCTCCTTGATCTCTCCCACCAGCAGTCCGCTGGAGGTCTCGATCTCCTTGAGTTTTTTCTGTGCGCGCAGGACGTCGGTGCGAATCTCCTCCATCCCCTCGGAGTAGTTCTTGCCTGACTTTACCTGCTGGTCCAGCCACTCTAGGTTGGTCTCGTTGTCGGGGAACGAGGTGATGAACTCCTTGCGCGGCATGCGTGCGGCGTTGACGCAGAGGTCCATGACCTGGCGTTCCTGGGTGCGGATGAAGGTGATGCTGCTGCGCAGGTTCTCCACCAGGTCGGCAAACACCGCCGGGGTGAAGCGGAACTCCATGAAGGCCGCGGTCAGCTTCTCGATGATGGCGCGGGTCCTGTCGTGCTCGCGGCCGTGCTTGCCCAGGGCGTTGGTGAAGGCCTTGAACTGTTTGCGCAGTTCCATGGCCTTGGCGGCGGCCTCTTCCGGGTCGGGACCGCGGTCGATCTCCTCCTCGGAGTCGTCATCATCGCCGTTCTGGCCTTTCGTCTCGCTGTCGGTCTTGGGTTTGGCCGGTACCTGGACCTCTTCGGGCTGGGCGAAACCGCTGATGACGTCGGTCAGGCGCCCCTCTTCCCGCTCCACGCGGTCAAACAGTTCCAGGACGTGGATGGTGGTGGCTGGGAAGGTGGAGAGGGCGGCCAGTACCTGGTTCTGCCCCTCTTCGATGCGCTTGGCGATCTTCAGTTCGCCCTCGCGGGTCAGCAGCTCCACGGTGCCCATTTCGCGCATATACATGCGGACCGGGTCGGTGGTGCGGCCAAACTCACCGTCCACGGTGGCGAGGGCGGCGGCGGCGGCCTCGGCGGCGTCGTCGTCCGTGGTTACGGCGTTGTCGGAGAGGGTCTGATCCTCGACGTCGGGGGCGCTTTCATAGACCTGGATGCCCATGTCGTTGATCATGCGGATGATGTCCTCGATCTGTTCCGGCTCGACGATACCGTCCGGCAGATGGTCATTCACCTCGGCGTAGGTCAGAAAACCTTGCTCCTTTCCTTTTGCGATCAACTGCTTGAGCTGCGATTGCTGCTGTTCCTGGTCCATTTCCTACCCGTAAAAAGATTCAGAAGCGTTTAAAAATGGGAAACGACGAATTATAACATTATCTTTCATGTCTTTTCCATCGGATCGTGGGGCGTCGCACGTCGGCTTTTCGTCTCCAGCAGCTGTTTGAGTTGCGCCTTTTCGGTGTCCGTGAGGGAGATGGTGCGGCTCTTTTCGAGCAACTGCTCCAGCTCCAGGTCCAGGTCGCGCCCGGTCAGCGAGCGCAGGGTCTCCTCGAACTCTACGGCCAGCCCTTCCCCGGGGAGGTCGAGCAGCATGCCGGCGAGCTTCTGCAGGTGCCTGCCCTCGGGGCGTTCGCGCCAGCGTTCGAGTACGGCGGCTGTTGTAAGATTAGGTTGTGCCTTGAGTAATTCAAGTAGTTCGGTCAAAAGTGTGATCCCGGGCAAGTCGAGGCGTTGCCACGCCACAGGGAGGTCCTCGCGCAGGGCCAGCCGGGGGTTGGATAGCAGCAGGGCGATGGCCCTGCGCACCGGTGGGATGGTGCCGAGAAACCCCTTGCCCGGCGCGCGGCGCAGGGCCCTTGGGCGCGGGGCGGGAGGCGGGGTGGCCTTCAATTGCGTGCTGCTGACCCCGATCATTTGACTCAGGCGCTGGTACATCATCTCTTTGAACAGCCCTTCGGGAAGCCGGTCGAGCTGTGGCTTCGCCTCTTCGCCGAGGCGTGCCAGGCCGCCGAGAGAGTCCATGTCGATCTCTTCACTCAGGCACTGGAACAGGAAGTCGGAGAGTGGCGTGGCGCGGGCCGCGAGCTGTTCGAAGCGCTCGCCCCCATGGTGCCGGACGTAGCTGTCGGGATCCTCTCCCTCGGGCAGGAACATGAACCGCGCCTCGCGCCCGTCACGCATCTGGGGGATGGCGGTGTCCAGGGCCTTGCGGGCAGCGGCGCGTCCGGCGCGGTCGCCGTCGAAGCAGAATACCACCTCCCGGGTGGTCCGGTAGAGCTTCTCCAGGTGTTCGGCGGTGGTGGCGGTACCCAGGGTGGCCACGCTGTGGCGCACGCCGTACTGCGCCAGGGCGACCACGTCCATGTACCCCTCGACCACCAGCAGGCGTTCGATGTCGCGCAGCGCCTTGCGCGCCTCGTACAACCCGTAGAGTTCGCGTCCCTTGTGGAATACGGGGGTCTCGGGGGAGTTGAGGTATTTCGGCTTGCCGTCGCCGAGGATGCGCCCGCCGAAGGCGATTACATCGCCCCGATGGTTGCGGATCGGGAACATGATGCGGTCCCGGAATCGATCATAGGGGCGTCCCTCTTGTTCATCACGCCGGCTCAGCATGCCGGCGGTTGTGAGCAGGTTGATCTGTTCCCGCGAACCGCCCAGTGCGCGGATCAGATTATCCCATCCCGGCGGTGCGAAGCCGATACCGAACTCCCGGGCGATCTCTCCGCTCAGGCCGCGCTGCCTGAGGTAGTCGATGGCACGCGGCGCCTGGGGATGGCCGCGCAGCTGCTCCCGGTAGTAGATCGTAGCCCGCTCCAGCATCTGGTGGAGGGGGCGGTGGTCGGGGCCCTGTGCGTGGCCGCCCTCCCGCGGTACCTCGACTCCCTGCTGGCGGGCCAGCTCCTCCACCGCCTCGACGAAGCCCATGTTGTCGTATTCCATCAGGAAGCCGATGGCGGTGCCGTGGGCGCCGCAGCCGAAGCAGTGATAGAACTGCTTGTCGCGGCTGACGGTGAAGGAGGGGGTTTTTTCGTCGTGGAACGGGCAGCAGGCCTGGTACTCCTTGCCCGCTTTTTTCAGGGCGACACGGCCGTTGATCAGGTCGACGATATCGACCCGGGTGATCAGCTCGTCGATGAATTGTGCTGGGATCTTGCCTGCCACGTTCCACCCGCGTAAAGGTACGGCATATACGAAAAGGCTTCAGCGCCCGTTGGGCGCTGAAGCCTTTGAGTGGTGGGGTGGCGCCTGCTTCAGCCGCCGAGTTGCTGCTTGACGAGGGCGCTGACCGCCCCGATGTCCGCCCGCCCTTGAAGCTTCGGCTTCAGCTGTCCCATGACCTTGCCCATGTCGCGCATCGTCTCGGCACCGCTGCCGGTGATCGCCTCGGCGATCATGGCCGCGATCTCCTCCTCCCCGAGCGCCTCGGGCAGGTACTCCTGCAGCACGTCGATCTCGAACTGCTCCTGTTCGGCCAGATCGGGGCGTGCCGCCTTCTCGTACTGGGCGATCGAGTCACGGCGCTGCTTGACCATCTTGTCGAGTACCGCCAGCACCTGCTCATCGTTCAGTTCGATGCGCTCATCGACCTCGCGCTGCTTGATCGCGGCGAGGAGCAGGCGTATGGCGCCGAGACGGGGTTTGTCCCCCGCCTTCATGGCGCTCTTCATGTCGTCGGTGATGCGCTGCTTGAGCATGGCCGGTGCGGACCCCGGATCAGTACTGGCGTTCCCAGCGGCGGTTTTCGCGCGAGACCTTCTTCATGTGCCGCTTCACCGCGGCCGCTGCCTTGCGCTTACGCTCCGCGGTCGGCTTTTCGTAGAATTCGCGGCGGCGCACCTCGGCCAGGATTCCGGCTTTCTCACAGCCGCGCTTGAAGCGGCGAAGTGCGACCTCGAAGGGCTCGTTTTCTTTGACACGTACGTTGGGCATCTGCAACCTCTAGAAAAAACTTGGTTTCAATCCATCTTCTGGATGCGTAAGAGCGCGGATTTTACTGGGACTGGAGACGCATTGCAAAAAATATTTTGGCCGCGGTTTGCCGTACAATGGGCGGCGCTGCCGGTCGTACGGGGCCGGCCGGGCATTGGTGGCCGGTTTTCCGGTCGGATTCATTAATGAGTCGGTCCTGGATCCGTGGGTTCGGGGCGGATGCGGAGTGTAAGGCGTTGGTTTCCCAGGGGGGGCAAGAAATTTCGGCTTCACCCTTGGGTTAAGCGGGCATTTTTTGAACTGCCTGGGAATCAAGAGCTTGCGCCATGCGCCGCCATCAACCCACGGATCCAGGCCGAAGTGAAGGGTGGCGGTGTCATGCGTGTGCTGGGTATAGAGACCTCTTGTGACGAGACGGGTGTGGCGATCTACGACGGTGAGCAGGGGCTGTTGGGCCACTGCGTGCACAGCCAGATCGCCCTGCACGCGGAGTATGGCGGCGTGGTGCCGGAGCTGGCCTCCCGGGATCATGTGCGCAAGACCCTGCCGCTGATCGGGCAGTTACTGCGCGAGACCGGCCTGGGGCGGGGGGAGATCGATGCCGTGGCCTATACCGCGGGACCCGGCCTGGTCGGCGCGCTGCTGGTGGGGGCGGCGATTGGCCGCACCCTGGCCTGGGGCTGGGGGGTGCCGGCACTGGCGGTACACCATATGGAGGGGCATCTGCTGGCGCCGATGCTGGAGGCGCAGGCGCCCGCCTTCCCGTTTGTCGCCCTGCTTGTCTCGGGCGGTCATACCCAACTGGTGCAGGTCGATGGGGTCGGGCGCTACCGCATGCTCGGCGAGTCGCTGGACGATGCCGCGGGGGAGGCCTTCGATAAGACCGCCAAGCTGCTGGGGCTGCCCTATCCCGGTGGTCCGGAGCTGGCCCGGCTGGCGCGGCAGGGCGATCCGGGACGGTTTCGCTTTCCGCGTCCGATGACCGATCGGCCGGGGCTCGATTTCAGCTTCAGCGGGCTCAAGACCTTCGCCCTGAACACCCTGCGGGAGGTCTGCGCGGCGGATCGGGATGAGGAGGCGGAACTGCGCGACCGGGCCGATATTGCCCGCGCCTTCGAGGACGCGGTGGTCGATACCCTGGCCATCAAGTGCCGGCGCGCGGTGCGTGAATCCGGGGCCCGCACGCTGGTGCTCGCCGGGGGGGTGAGCGCCAACCGCCGCCTGCGCGAGCGGATACAGGAGATCATGGCCGGGGAGGGTGGTCGGGCCTACTATCCGCGCCCGGAGTTCTGCACCGACAACGGGGCGATGATCGCCTACGCCGGTTGGCAGCGGCTGCGGGCCGGTGAGCACGAGGCGCTGGCCTTCGGGGCCAGACCCCGTTGGCCGATGGAGGAGCTGGCGGCGGTGTGACCGCACGGAGGGCAATGGGATGGGGCGTGGCGGCCGTTACGCTCAGCTCCCCCCCGCTTCGCCACCGTCCTTGATCTTTCCCTCGCGGCCCGAGAACAGGTTGCGTATGTTACTGCGGTGGCGCCAGAACAGCAGGATGCTCATTAGTACCTGCATCAGCGTCAATTCGCCGGAGGCGCTGAAGTGCCAGACGATCAGCGGTGCCAGGGCCATCGAGACCAGTGCTGCCAGCGAGCTGATCCTGACCACCTTGGCCATGAACAGCCAGATCGCCGCCACGCTGGCGCCGATCATCCAGCCCAGGCCGAACTGCACCCCCAGGGCGGTGGCCACCCCCTTGCCACCCTTGAAGCCGAAGAATACCGGGTAGAGATGGCCGAGGAAGGCGGCCATGGCCACGGCGGCCAGGGTCAGGGGGGGCACCCCCAGCAGGTTGGCGGCCAGTACCGGAAGCAGGCCCTTGAGGCTGTCCCCGGCCAGGGTGATCGCGGCGGCCCGTTTGCCGCCGATGCGCAGCACGTTGGTGGCGCCCGGGTTGTTGGAGCCCTGGGTACGGGGGTCGGGCAGCCCCATCAGGCGACAGACGATGATGGCGCTGGAGATGGAGCCGAAGAGGTAGGCTGCGAGAATCAATAGGGTGTCGGTCATGGGCTTGGCCCGGCTGGTCGGTTTCGATGGCGGGAGTTTAACCCATCCGCCCAAGACGATACTATGGCGCGCATACCGACATCACAGCAGCGCATTGGGACAGAGGCCCGCGTCCATGGATATTGTTTTTCTCCGCGACCTGCGGATCGACACCGTCATCGGCATCTACGACTGGGAACGCGAGATCAGGCAGACCGTGGTCCTGGATCTGGAGATGGGCTGGGATATCCGCCCGGCCGCCGCCAGCGAGTGCATCGACGATGCCCTCGACTACAAGGCGGTGAGCAAGCGTTTGCAGGGCTTTGTGCAGGGCAGCGATTTTCAGTTGGTGGAGACCCTGGCCGAGCGGATCTGCCAGATCGTGCGCGAGGAGTTCAGCGTGCCCTGGGTGCGCCTGACCCTCAACAAGATCGGCGCGGTGAGCGCGGCGCGCGACGTCGGGGTGATCATCGAGCGGGGCGAGAGGCGCTGAATGGCCAGGGTCTGGTTGAGCCTCGGCAGCAATGTCGATCGCGCACACAACATCCGCGGCGCCCTCGGTGCGCTGGCCGGGGAGTTCGGTGAACTGGTCGTCTCCAGGGTGTTCGAGAGCGAGGCGGTCGGCTTCGACGGCGACCCGTTCTACAACCTGGTGGTCGGTCTGGAGACGCGGCTTGGGGTCGATCCGCTGGTCGGGCGCCTGCGTGCCATCGAGGCGCGCTTCGGACGCCGGCGCGGGGGCGATAAATTCGCTCCCAGGACCCTCGATATCGATCTGCTCACCTACGGTGGGAGGGTCTCTGAAGAGACGGCGGTGCCCCTGCCCCGGGACGAGATTCTGAAGTACGCGTTCGTCCTGCTGCCGCTGTCGGAGGTGGCCCCGGAGGAGCGTCACCCGCGCACCGGTGAGCGCTACGCCGATCTCTGGGCGGCCTTTGACCAGCGTGGGCAGCGGCTGTGGCCGGTCCCCTTCGAGACCGGGGTTGGCGCCGACCCCGGGTGAGTACCCTGCGGTGCGCCGGTCAATGCTGCACCGAGCGGCCGCCGTCGACCGCGATGATCTGGCCGGTGATGTAGTCGGGGCCGGCGGCCAGGAACAGCACCGTGCGGGCGATATCCTCGGGGCTGCCGGGGCGCTTCAGCGCGGTGCGCTCCAGGATGCTCGCCTTCTGCTCCGCGTCGAGCCCCTGTTCCGGCCACAGGATAGCGCCCGGGGCCACCCCGTTGACCCGCACCCGCGGTCCCAGCTCGCGTGCCAGGCTCTTCACCATCATGGCGTTTCCGGCCTTGGCCATGGAGTAGATCGGGTAGCCGCCGAGGGGGCGCTCGGCGTGGATGTCAACCAGGTTGACGATCGCTCCGCCGGATCTGCTCAGGGCGGCGGCGGCGGCCTGGGCGAGAAAGAAGGGGGCCTTGAGGTTGCTGCCGAAGAGCTCCTCCCACTGCTGTTGGTCCGCGCTCTCCAGGGGTGTCGGGTAGAAGCTTGACGCGTTGTTGACCAGCAGGTCGAGGCGCGGGCGCCAGTCGAGCACCCCCTCGATCAGGCGTGGCAGGGCGGCGGTGTCGTGGAGATCCGCCTGCAGCAGGTGCACTGAATCGGGGCGTGCCGCCTCAAGCTCGGCGCGCAGGGCATCGGCGCCCTGGCGCGAGCGCCGGTAGTGGATCGCCACATCCATGCCCGCGCGATGCAGGGCGCGCACCACCGCCGCGCCGATACGGTGGGCGCCACCGGTGACCAGGGCCACCTTGCCGTCGAGGTTATCGTAACTTTCTGCCACCGTTCGCTCCCGCCTTGGTACACTCAACCCATACACCCGCTAAACTCTATACGGAAAAGCCGTTTTTAGAAACCGATGCCGGACAGATCAAACCTCAACAGCAGTCAATTGCCTCCTCCCGACGCCGAGGCCCAGGCCCAGAGCGAGCGGCTGATCGAGCTGGTGCGCGAGGCGATCGCCCGTGAGGGTGGGCGCATCCCCTTCGACCGGTATATGGATCTGGCCCTCTATGCCCCTTGGGTCGGTTACTATACCGGCGGCATGCGCAAGTTCGGCGCCGAGGGGGACTTCGTCACCGCACCCGAGATCTCACCGCTCTTCTCCCGCTGCCTGGGGCGCCAGTGCCAGCAGGTGCTGGAGCGCCTGGGGGGCGGCGATATCCTGGAGTTCGGCGCCGGCTCCGGGGCGATGGCGGCGGATCTGCTGGCGGAGCTCGACCGCCAGGGGCGGCTGCCCGGGCGCTACCTGATCCTCGACCTCAGCCCGGAGCTGCGTCAGCGCCAGCACGAGACCCTGCAGAGCAGGGTTCCGCACCTGTTGGAGCGGGTGCAGTGGCTGGATGTGCTGCCCGAGACCCCCTTCAACGGGGTGGTGCTGGCCAATGAGCTGCTCGACGCGATGCCGGTGCAGCGCTTCCGGGTGCGCGACGGGGAGCTGCTGGAGCAGTACGTGGCGATGGAGCAGGGGCGATTCATCCCCCGCTGGGAGCCGGTTGCCACCCCCGGGCTGGCGGAGGCCGTGCGACGGCTGGTCGGACGCTATGGGGCGCAATGGACCGATTACCAGTCGGAGATCAATCTGCGCGCCGAGGCCTGGGTGCAGGGCATCGGCCAGTGTCTGGGGCAGGGGCTGGCGCTGCTGATCGACTACGGGTATGGGCAGCGTGAGTACTACCACGCCCAGCGCGACCGGGGCACCCTGATGTGCCACTACCGCCACCGCGCGCACGATGATCCCTTCGTCTATCCCGGTTTGCAGGATATCACCGCCCATGTCGATTTCACCGCCGTCGCCTGGGCCGCCCGGGCGAGCGGTTTCGAGGTGGCCGGTTTTACCACCCAGGCCTTCTTCCTGATGGGGGCCGGGCTGGACCGGCTGCTCGCCGAGGCGGATCCCGACGACGCGCAGAACTACCTGCGTCTGACCCAGGGGGTGAAGCGCCTGACCCTGCCGACCGAGATGGGTGAGCGTTTCAAGGTGCTGGGTCTGGGCAAGGGGCTGGATTTCACGCCCCTCGGTTTCGCTGTGAGAGATCAGCGTGAGCGTCTTTAAGACCTCTTTGCTGCTGCTTCTGTGGGGGTTGCTTGGCGCCTGCCAGAGTCCGCCCGAAAAGGGGGGAGAAGGGGGGCGGCCGTTCGATATTCGAAGCCTGGCCAAGAGCGACGTCGATCAGGTGACCGAGCTGCAGTTGCAGTTCGCCATGGAGACCCTGGAGGGGCTGACGCACAAGCTCTACATGCGCAACCCGAAGGAGTGGCGCAAGGCGGGTCTGGGTGACCCCGAGGCGGCGGTGGCGCGGGTGTTCGGTCCGGGCCGCACCGGGATCTATCCGGAGCTGCGCGGGCTGCGTACGGTCAACGCCATCCGCCTCGCCTTCGAACCCGGTTACCGGGGGGACCGGGTGCTGGCCTTCGCCGAGGGGGTGCGCAGCATGCTGGTCGCCGCCCATAACGGCAAACAGCGCTTCTACTACACCCAAGAGTGTCGCTACCTCGTGAAAGATTTTGGGACATCCCAGTCCCCAAAATCGACTCGCCAACGCGACAGCCGTTACTGCCCCGACCGTCCTGCGCTCATCACGACTCCGTCCCGCACATTGCAGCAAAGCTGCTCGTGCGCAACTCCGTCATGATGACCACAATGACTCTACGGCGTGTCGGATGCGCTATTTGTATGCCCTACGTCACTCCCTATCGGTCGTAACTGCGGCCATACAACCGCGCCTACGCCTATCGGGGACTAACCGCCTTCGCTTCGCTCTCCATGGCGGTTAGCGGACGAGCTCGATCCCCAGAAACTTTATAACGCGGCGCGCAACATCGAGGTGGCGGTGTGGATGCTCAAGAGTCGGCGCGACGCCGACGGCGCCCTCTATCTGTTGACTAACGAGACCGGGGGGGCGGTGCCGAACCTCAGCTTCGAGCGTCAGTTCGGGCAGCTGATCGGTTTGCAGGACAGCACCGCGCGGATCATTGCCGCCAGCACCAACCGGCGCGTCAAGAACGTCATTATGTCTGTGGCGTCGATGGTGTTTCTGCCGATCTGAACCTTACGGTGCGGACCAGGCCTGCCGGGCCCGCCGGATCGCCTCCACCCGGGCCCGCTTGATGGCGCCCGGGAGATCGTCCGGGCGTGCGGCGGCCAGTGCGCCGGCATCCACGGCGACCGCCGCCGCACGCATCCGGCGCAGAAAACCGGCCTGGGGGTAGGGGCGTTGCCCGAAGCCCTTGCGTCCCCGGCTGTCCGCCTCGCAGGCCAGTACGAACCACTCGAACCGGGTGGGGTTGCGCAGGCCGTCGAGCCCAAGGATCAGGCGCAGCAGGGTCGCGGGGCGCAGCTCCAGCGCCTTGTGGGCCTGACCGTGGAAACGGGCCACCGCCACCGCCAGGTCGCGGTAGTCGTTGGGTATGCGCAGACGCGCGCACAATTCGGTTACCCGCCACACGCCGCGCTGTTCATGTCCGATGTGCCGGGGCAGGATCTCGCGCGGCGTATCCGCCTTGCCCAGGTCGTGCACCAGGGCGGCGAAGCGCATCTGCCGGGACTCATCGAGTCGGCACGCCTGCTCCAGCACCAGCATGGTGTGCTCTCCGCAGTCGATTTCCGGGTGGTGCTGGGGTGGTTGCGCAACGCCGTAGAGCCGGTCCAGTTCGGGTAGCAGGGGGCGCAGGGCGCCGCACGTCCTGAGGGTGTCGAAAAAAACACGCGGCCGGGGGCCGCCGAGGGCGCGCTCGATCTCGCTCCAGACCCGCTCCGGCACCAGATCCTGGAGCGCTCCGTCTCCGGCCATCCGCCGGATCAGGGCGCGGGTCTCCTCCGCCACGCGGAAGCCGAGGTGTTCATAGCGGGCGGCGAAGCGGGCCAGGCGCAGTACCCGGACCGGGTCATCGGGGAAGCCGGGGGCGTGGCGCAGGATGCGCTGCTCCAGATCGCGGTGTCCGCCGAGGGGATCGATCAACGCCCCGTCCTCGCCTTCGGCGATGGCGTTGATGGTCAGATCGCGCAGTCGCAGGTCGGCCTCGATCCGTTCCCGCGCGCCGGTATGCTCCGAGCCGCCGCGCGGCAGGGCGTGCTCCTCGCCGCTTTGCGGATGCAGGAAGACCGGAAAATCCCTTCCCACCCGGCGGTAGCCCCGGGCACACAGGGTCCCGGCGTCGGCGCCGGTTACCAGCCAGTCACGTTCCCGGGGTGGGATGCCGAGCAGACGGTCGCGCACCGCGCCGCCCACCAGGTAGCGTTTCATTTCGTTGTCACTGCTCTCCATCCCGCCATGGTAACGGTTGTGAAGGCGTCTGTCTCAGCGGACAAGAGGGCCTCATGGAGTACACCATACCCCTTGATTGACGGTTGGTGGGGCCGGATCGGGGCCCTATGTGTGCTACTGTCTTGGCATGATCAAACGACGCTATCTGGTGCTGGGGGCGCTGCTGCTTCAGGGTTGTGAAAGCCTAGGCTACTATCTCCAGTCGGCGCACGGCCACTTCACCCTGCTCGGGCGCAGCGAGCCGATCGAGCGGCTGCTCGAAGCACCCGCCACCGACGTGAGGCTCAAGGAGCGGCTGCGGCGGGTGCAACGGATCAGGAGCTTCGCCAGCGAGCGTCTGTTGCTCCCGGACAACGGCAGTTATACCCGCTACGCAGCCCTCGATACAGAGGCGGTGGTCTGGAGTCTGGTGGCCACGCCGGAGTTCTCGATGCAGCCCAGGCAGTGGTGCTATCCGGTGCTCGGTTGTGCCAGTTACCGGGGCTATTTTGAGCGCGCCGCCGCGCAGGAGCATGCCCGTGAACTGGCAGTGGCGGGGTGGGATGTGGCGGTGGAGCCGGTACCGGCCTACTCCACGCTCGGCTGGTTCGACGACCCCTTGCCGAGTACCGTGATCGATTGGCCGGAGCCGCTGCTGGCGGGACTGATCTTCCATGAGCTGGCCCACCAGAGACTCTACGTGGAGGGCGACAGTGCCTTTAATGAGGCGTTTGCCAGCGCGGTGGAACAGATCGGGGTGACCCTCTGGCTCGGTGAGCAGGGGGAAGCTGCGGCCCTGGAGGCGTGGCGTCGGCGTCAGGAGCGGGAGCGCGCCTTCATCGCCCTGCTGCTGGAGATGCGGGGACGTCTGGAGTGGCTCTACGCCGAGCCGGTGGGGGTCGAGTGGATGCGCGCGCGCAAGGCCCACCTGATGCAGCGGCTGCGCCAGCGCCATGACCTGCTGGCCTCCGGCTGGGAGGGCGGACGGGGGTTCGATCATTGGTTTCGGCGCGAGGTGAACAACGCCCGGCTGGCCTCGGTCGCCACCTACCGGCAGTGGCTGCCCGCCTTCCTGCGCCTCTATCGGGAGGGGGATGGCATGGCGGCCTTTCTGGATGCCGCCGAGGCGTTGTCGCGTCTGCCTATGCCGGCGCGTGATGCCCGCCTGCGCACCCTGCTGACCCGCCCCGCCCTTCCCTGAGCCTTTAACCGGGATCGCCTCCGCGTGCCGGGGTGTCCACCGTGGGAAGCGCTCGGCGCCGCTTCAGCAGTTGGTAGTAGTGCCGACGCTGGGAGCGTTCGCCGAGGAAGTAGGGCACCACCGCCTCCATGTCGGTCGCCTCCACGCCGAGCTGTCCCAGCCCGTCCTCGGAGCAGACGCTGGGCACCTGCAGGCTGAGGTAGTTGTCGTGGGACATCGGCTTGCCCGGCAGCAGGCCGAGCAGGCGCGCCTGGAGTGCCGACAGGCCGGGACCCAGTCCGATGATCCATTTGCGTCTGCCGCCGCAGGCGGCGGTGTACTCCAGTAGCTGTCTGAGGGTGAAGGCGCGTGGGCCGCACAGTTCGTAGTGCCTGCCCCAGGTGGCGGGGTCGTCGAGGGCCGCGACGAAGGCCCGGGCCACGTCGCCGACGAAGACCGGGGCGAAGCGCGCCTCGGGACAGGCCAGGGGGAAGGGCCCCGGCAACCTGAGCAGGGCGGCGAAGCGGTTGAAGAAGCTATCCTCCTCGCCGAAGATGACCGAGGGGCGGAAGCTGGTCACCCGGACCTGCGGCTTGCCCAGGGTGAGGGTGCGGTTCTCCGCCGCTAACCGCCATGGAGAGCGAAGCGAAGGCGGTTAGTCCCCGATAGGCGTAGGCGCGGTTGTATGGCCGCAGTTACGACCGATAGGGAGTGACGTAGGGCATACAAATAGCGCATCCGACACGCCGTAGAGTCATTGTGGTCATCATGACGGAGTTGCGCACGAGCAGCTTTGCTGCAATGTGCGGGACGGAGTCGTGATGAGCGCAGGACGGTCGGGGCAGTAACGGCTGTCGCGTTGGCGAGTCGATTTTGGGGACTGGGATGTCCCAAAATCTTTCACGAGGTAGCGACACTCTTGAAGGCCCTTGGTCTTGAGGTACTGGCTCGGGCCGTTGGCCTCGTTGGCGTTGAGTGCGCTCATGTGCAGCAGCCGCGGGACGCCGCTCTCCTTGCAGGCCCGCAACAACAGATTGGGCAGCTCCACATGGACGCGCTGAAAGCTGGCGTGGGCCGATTCGTTGAGAATGCCGACCAGGTTCACCGCCGCCCGGCAACCGCTCAGCGCCTCCTGTAACTGCTGTGGGTCGTAAGGGTTGAGGGCGACCAGTTTCACGCCCGGGGTGGTCAGCATGTCGCGGTGGCGCTGGGGGTGGCGGCTGGGGATGGTGCATGCGATGCCGGCTGCGCTCAGACGCGTACTCAGGTGGCGGCCGACAAAGCCGGTACCGCCCAGGATGCAGACTCTGTTACCCTTCATCTCTTGCTCCGTGTGCTCGGTTCCCCGCCCCGTCCGGCCTCGGCCAGGTAAGCGGAGCGGTGGAAATATAGTGCATGGCGCCCTGGTTGCTTGCAAGCCCCTCTGTCGGGCGTTTCGTTTCACTCTGGATGGGAGCGTGGACCGTGTTTGAATTGATGGATATCCTGATCTACCTGCCCCTCGGCGCGCTGGCGGGCCTGCTCGCCGGGCTGCTCGGGGTGGGTGGCGGCCTGGTGATCGTCCCGGCGCTGATCTGGGTGTTTCGCGGTCACGGGTTCGACGGGCAGGTGCTGGTGCATCTGGCGGTGGGGACCTCCCTGGCCACCATCGTCGTTACATCCATCTCGTCGGTGCGCGCCCATCACCGTCACGGCGCGGTGCACTGGCCGCTGGTGTGGGCGTTGACTCCGGGTATCGTGGTGGGGGCATGGCTGGGGGCGGTGCTCGCCGGCTGGCTGCCGAGTCTCACGTTGCAGCGGGTGTTCGCCTGTTTTGCCATCCTGGTCGGTCTGCAGATGGCGTTCAGCGTTAAGGCCGAGGCCCATGGGGGGCTGCCTGGGCGTGTCGGGCTGTTCGGCGCGGGTGGCGTCATCGGCGCCGTCTCCACCATCGTCGGCATCGGCGGTGGATCCATGACCGTGCCCTTTCTCTCCTGGTGCAGTGTCGGCATTCGTAACGCGGTGGCCACATCGGCGGCCTGCGGCCTGCCGATCGCCGTTGCCGGTGCCCTGGGCTTTGTCATCACCGGTTGGCACGAGGCGGACCTGCCGGCGGGCAGCAGCGGATTTCTCTATTGGCCCGCTTTTGCCGGCATCGCGGTGGCCAGCGTGCTGTTCGCGCCACTGGGCGCGCGCCTGGCGCATAGCATCCCGGTGTTCGCCCTGAAGCGTTTCTTCGCCCTGCTGTTGCTGGTGCTGGGTACGCGGATGCTGTTTGCCTGAAGGGTCAGAAGGCGATGCGTTTGTAGAGATGGATCCGTCCCTGGGGATCGCGCAGGGCCAGTCGCCCCTCGCTTTCGGTGTATTCGAAACGCAGGGTGCGGTGGCTTTTCGGATCGATCAGGGAGAGGTGTTGTTCGTTGTGCAGCAGGACCCGGCCCTCCCGGTAGCGTTCGCGGTCCCGGTAGAGACGGAAGCGGCCGCCGCGCATCACCAGGACATCACCGTTTTGCCCCAGCCAACTGCCACTGAGACGCCTGCCGATGGCCGCGGCGGGGGGCTCTCCGGGAACGGGCGGGATGGGTGGCGCGGATCTCTGTTTCGGGCGCCTTCCATAGGTGGAGGCAAAGGCGTCGAACAGGTCGGCCATGGACTCCGCCATGCTGCGGTAGCCACCAGGGTGGCTGGGGTCCGAGGCGTGGGCCGTTTGCACTAAAGGGATCAGCAGGATGATGGAAAGCGCCGTTTTTCTCATGGTGTTGGCCGGTTTTTGTCCCTGGTGGTTTCCAAGTGTGAGCCGGGCGTCCGGCGGTTGCAAGGCCATCGTCAGGAAAACTTGCTTCGGCGGCGTGATGGTGGTTATCTATGAGTGGTCTGGGCAGTTATTTGGAATGGGGTATCATGGCCAACGAGGTTTCCGAAAGGAGTGAACGCCGCATCAGGACGCGGGAGATGATCGATAAATGGCTGCACGAGCGCCAGCAGATGATGGTGCTCTACTGGGAGCTGGCCGGTCTGGATCCCTTTGTTCCGGACAAGTCGAGCAAACAGCTGCTGCGCGACTTCTGTCAGGTGCTGGTCGATTATATGGCATTCGGCCACTTCGAGGTGCTCGACCGCATCGGCAGGGGAGAGGAGCGGCGCCTGGCGGTGGCGCAGGCGGCCGAGGAGGTCTATGACCGACTGGTCGAGGCGGCCGAGGTGGCGGTGGCGTTCAACGACAAGTACGACACCTCCGATCACAATCAGCCCCTGGATCAGCTCGACGGGGATCTGTCGCTGTTGGGCGAGGAGATTGCCCTGCGGGTCGAGATGGAGGACCGCCTGATAGCGGCGTTGATCTAGCCGCGATGATCTACCACTCGATGCCGCGCTTCTGATGCTGGTTGAACAATCAGTCCGAATCCCTTTTCGTGGGTACGGGTAAGCATGGGTCTGAGCTTTAACCCGAATGTTTCATAAACCATTAGGTGACCACAAATACCGTACAACCAGACTAGGGTATTAGCCGAGAACTAGGCAGGCCGGTAACTGTTAGCGGGGCGACGATCATTTTTTCGGGGTTGTAGC
>PQCP01000003.1 GCA_003062205.1 Candidatus Sedimenticola endophacoides | reverse complement strand
AGCGGTTCTTGGGTAGACTTGGACATGGGGCGACCTCGTTTAGCTTCACCGAAGCGTTTTTGGCGAAATGCCAATTATATCAATTGGTTGAACGAGGTGCGCCCTTTTTTATGAATAATTCGGGCTAAAGCTTAACCCGCATTGCACACCGGGCACAGGTTTTTCAGCGGCCAGATCACGAACAGCCTCCCTCTCCGGCCTCCACCCTCCTCACACACCCTGTTGGCTAACCGCTGTTTCAGACGGATCGGCTATCCCGGTGCTTGGCTCATAACGAGCGGCGATCATTATTCAATCGGTTATTGCCGAGACTCCGGCTTCAATCAAATAACACACGGTTCTATTTGGTTAGCGATGCAGGCTAGGGACATTTGCTATAGGCGTCGGCACCGCGCAGCCCCTTGCGCAGATCCAGCAGCCCCTGGCGCAGCAGCCCCCTGGCCTCCCGGCTGAGGGCGGTCATCTCCTGGTTGAGGCGGTGAATTTCGCGCAGGGCCTGCTCCTCGGCCTGCGGATCATGACGCCCACGCTCGCGCGCCTCCCACAGCCGCAACCGTTCAAGGCACTCCTCCTGCAGCCGCGCCACCTCGTCCCAATGCTCCAGGCGCACCTGTTCGAGCAGTTGCCGGGTGATCTCCAGGCTTTCGCCGAGGTATGGTCCGATGACGGGCATCTGTCTCTACTCCGATGAGACCTGGCCCACTTCATCGATGCGCTCGGCGTTCTTGACCTCATCGGGCATGGCGTCCCAGCCACGCTTGATCTCCCGGAGCAACGAGGTCACCTCGTCGAGCTTCATGGTGTCGTCGTGCAGGTTGGCCTCAATGAGCAGGCGGTTGCTGTAGCGATAGAGCGACTCCAGGTTGGCCGCGATCTCTCCACCACGCTGGAAATCGAGGCTGGAGCGCAGGGCGTCGGTCGATAATGGAAACCGCCCAGGTGACGTTGTGCTGACGCTGTTCGATGTTGTGCCGCTCGATCGCGCCCTTGGCGATGGCGATCTTCTCCAGCGCCCCCTCCATCAGCATCTGCACCAGGCGGTGCGGCGTGGCATAGTGGGCCTCGCTGCCGGAGGCGGCGGAGTAGGCATCAATGGATTTGTTGTTGATCATGATCGCTCCCGTCACCGCATCGTGATGTTACCAGGCACCGGCCCTTAGTTGTTGGATGACAGCTGGTTCTCAAGATAGCTGCTGATCCCCTCGAAAGAGGCGACCACCTGATCGAGCCGTGCGAACTGCCGTACCAGACGCTCCTCGTAGGTATCGATGATCTCCTCCAGCCTGATCTCGCTCAGCTCCAGATCGTCCTTTCGGACATTCAGGCTGTCCTGCCGGGTCAGGATCAGTCCATCGGTATCGATCAGCGCCGTAAGATGGTCATAGAGGCGGTGGGCGATGCCGGTGGTCTCATCGGTAAACAGATCGATGACGTCATCGCGGCTATTCTCCAGCACGCTGTCGAGCACGCTGCTGTCGATGGACATCACCCCGTAACGGTCCCGGGTGATGCCGATATCGGCCAGATAACCGAAGGTTCCCCCCGCGGCCCCGTTGAGCACATCGGACACGGTATTCTCGATGAAGCCCAGGGAGGTGTCGGTGGAGAGGCTGTCGGATCGCTCTGCTGCGATCACCTCGCGCAGGGCGTTGTATTTGTCAACGATGTCCTGCAGATCCGCCTTGATCTCCTCGTTGTCGCGGGAGACCGCCAGAGTGGTGGAGCCCGCCGCCTTGAGTGTGATGGTGAGGTTGTCCACCACCCCCGTGACATTATTGCTGGCGCTGGTGAACGAGAAACCGTCGATGGTGCCGGAGGCGTCCTGGGCCGGGGTAATCTCCTCGGCGGCCGTGGCATCCCCCGCATCCACGTAGAACAGGCGCGACAGTCCCTGATTATCGGCGTCGGTGCCGTCGGCGTCGTCGAAGGCGACCGTGATCTCACTCTCCTCGCCGGTATCCTCCGCCTGCAGGATCAGGCGGGTACCCCCGCCCTCATTGATCAGGGAGGCGCTGACCCCCCAGTTTCCGGCGGCATCGTTGATCGCATCGCGCAACCCCGCCAGGGTGTTGTTGCCGGAATCCACTGTGATGGTCAAGTCGGTCTGCCCCGCGGCCGAGAGGGTGATGGTTCCGGTGCCGAGGGCGGTGTCGCTGTCTGCATAGCGGGCGGATGCGAGCTTGTGGGACTGTGCCAGATCGGTGACCACCAGGTTGTAACTGGATACCACGGCACCGGTGGCCGCCGTGGCAGTGGCCACGGTGTCACTGCTGGAGCTGACGGTCGAGGCGCCGAAGGCGGTGGGATAGCGCAGAGGACTGAGCGCCAGGCGCAGCGAGGTGATGGCGCTGGAGATCCGCCCGTAGGCGCTCAACTGGGTCTCCACCGTCTGCTGCTGCTGTTGCACCTGATCCAGTGGACGCCGCTTGATCACCATCAACTGATCGATGATGGTCGCAAGATCCAAACCTGAGCCCACACCGGGCATGCCAATTGCCATCACACTCTCCCGCTATCTTCCCGGTCTCCGCCGTTCACTCCGGACAACCGTCTCAGGCCTCATCCCGCAGGATAAAACCGGGTTCCGGGTTGTCCACCATCTGTTTGATGGTCCTGACCAGCGCCAGGACCTCGTCCGGCGGATACTGCCGGATCAACTCGTTGGTATCCGCGTCATACACCCTGACCACGGGCCTTCCGGTATCCTCGTTGATGCTGAACTGCAGTTTCTGACAAGAGTGTCGCTACCTCGTGAAAGATTTTGGGACATCCCAGTCCCCAAAATCGACTCGCCAACGCGACAGCCGTTACTGCCCCGACCGTCCTGCGCTCATCACGACTCCGTCCCGCACATTG
>PQCP01000094.1 GCA_003062205.1 Candidatus Sedimenticola endophacoides | reverse complement strand
GTGTCGGATGCGCTATTTGTATGCCCTACGTCACTCCCTATCGGTCGTAACTGCGGCCATACAACCGCGCCTACGCCTATCGGGGACTAACCGCCTTCGCTTCGCTCTCCATGGCGGTTAGCGATCGAGCAGGCCCGTCTCAACCTGGAGAGCGAGGCGCAGTGGCTCGCCAACCTGGAGGCGCATGAGCTGGAGCGGCGCCTGGAGCACCTCAAAAGTTTTATTCATGTGGCCCTCACCATCACCGAGGACGTGCACCTGGGGCACCACGATATGGCGCTGTTCGGGGCCACGCGCCGGGAGCACGCCCTGGAACACATCCAATCGCTGCGCTTCGGCCAGGGCAACTACGTCTGGGTCATCGACGGTCAGGGGCTGACCCTGGCCCACCCCAACCCCGACCTGGTGGGCCGCAACGTCAGCGACCTGAAGGACACCCGGGGCCGGCCGGTGATCCGCCCCTTCCTTGAGCAGCTGAAAACCACCGAGGAGGCCAGCAACCGCTATCTGTTTCCGCGCGCCGGCTCGAGCGAGCCGGTGGAGAAGCTCTCCCATGCGCGCCGCTTCGCCCCCTGGGACTGGATCATCGGCAGCGGAATCTATCTTGACGAGTACCAGGCGGCGCTGGCGCAGGAACGAAGGAACCTGATCCGGCGCACCGACGAGCGCATGCGGCGCCTCCGCCTGAACTCCTCGGGCTACCTGTTCATCTTCGACGGTCAGCTGCAACTGATCTCCCACCCCCGGCGGGAGGCGATCCGTGCGGATGACGCGCCGGAGCGGCGGCAGGACAAGCTCGATACCCTCCTGAGCGGACTGCGGAAGGTGGCCGACGCGGGGGGGCGGCGCCACGCCTACTACTGGAACCGGCCCGAAGCGCCGGACAACTACGGCCATCAGAAGATCGCCTGGATCGAGCACGTCCCCGCCCTCGACTGGTACGTCTGTGCCACCATCTACACCGACGACTTCACCGCCATCGCCGACCGGGTGGCGGGGCGCATCACCAGCATCGCCCTGGTGCTGCTGGTGGTGATCTTCAGCATCGCCTTCTACACCATCAACCGTGGCCTGCGCCCCCTGCAACTACTCGCCCGCAGCGCCGAGGAGGTGAGCCGCGGCAACTACGATCTGGAGATCCGGATGCGGCGCAACGACGAGATCGGCCAGCTTGCGGAGGCCTTCGCCCGCATGCTGGCGCGGATCCGCGGCGACCTCAACGGCTATAAAGAGGCCAAGGAGCACGCCGAGGCATCGGTCCATGAGCAGGCACGACTGCTGGACGCGGCACGGCGCACCGAGCAAAGTCTCAGTTTCGAAGCCAACCACGATCCGCTCACCAGCCTCTACAACCGCAAGTATCTGGATGCCCGCCTCACCCACGCGGTCTGCAACCGCGAGGCGCACGGCCGGCTGGCGGTGCTGTTCATCGATCTCGACCGCTTCAAGGAGATCAACGACCGCATGGGACACCGCATCGGCGATCAACTGCTTCAGGCTGTGGCGGGGCGCCTGCGGCAGCGTATCCGCCGCCTCGATACCCTGGCGCGCCTGGGCGGTGACGAATTCGTACTGGTCATGACCCAAATCTCCGGCCGGGAGGATGCCCGCGCCCTGGCCGAGGCCCTGCTGGAGAGTCTCCGCGAACCGTTCGTGCTACCCGATGGTGAAACCATCACCCTCGGCGCCAGCATCGGCGTCAGCCTCTGTCCGGAAGACGCCGGGCAGCCGGACCAACTGATCGAATTCGCCGACCTGGCGATGTACCGCGCCAAGAAACACCCCGATATCGGCCTCGCCTTCTATGGCGACACGCCCCGACACGCCCCCCTGCCGACACCCCACGCCACACCAACCCCCAGGCCATAGCCGCACCGCCAACCGCCCGCCCTTCGACCCCTCGCCGCCTCCCTCTGCCGGGACGCCCCCCGGGCGACCATAAGACGCGACCGGACAGGTGCTTTTTCCGGCGCCCCCGGCATGCGAGAATGGTGGCGCACAACCCGGACACGACCTCACAGGATATCAAGATGGCCAAACAAGGCTTCGACTTCTCCAGCTTTCTGATCCGACTGGCGGTGGCCCTGCTGCTGGTCTTCGCCACCTATAACCCCTCCGGCTACTCCTGGTACCACCGGTTCAGCGGCGCCGCCAACAAGATCGACCCGCTGCTCGCACTGGGCGCCATCGTGCTGCTGATCGGCTGGGTGATCTACCTGCGCGCCACCATGCGCTCCCTGGGCCTGATCGGTACCCTCCTGGCGGCGACCCTGTTCGGCACCGTCATCTGGGCCCTGCTCTACTACCAGTGGCTCTCTCTCGACAGTGTCACCGCCCTCAGCTACATCATCCTGGCCATGATCTCCACGGTGATGGCCCTGGGGCTCTCCTGGTCGCACATCCGCCGCCGACTCAGTGGCCAATTGGACGTGGACGACCGCGACGAGGATTAGGCGCCCGCCGGGGCGCGCGTCCGAACGGAGCGGCTGGGGAAGCGGGCCAGCCGGCGCGGACTGGAAGTCTGCCGGACTTCTCCGTTCGAAGCGAAAATTCATCAAAGGCAAATAGCAGGGCTGTTTAACCAGCTTGATAAGCTGAGTGGATCGTCATCTGCGGATCTGCAGCCGAACAGCGTTAACTCCGACAGGCCGCTAGCCCCGCTCCAGGGTCAGGAAGGTATGGGCGTGGGGATTGCGCGGGTCCGCCGGGTGGCGCTCGCGCGCCACCTCGATCCACTGGACCGGGTCGTATTCGGGGAAGAAGGCGTCCCCCTCGATCCGGGCCTCCACCAGGGTGAGGTAGAGACGCCGCGCCAGGGGCAGGGTCTGGGCATACAGGGCGGCCCCGCCCACGATCATCACCTCGGGCACCCCCCCCGCCGCCGCCAACGCCTCCTCGACACTGCGGACCAGGGTACACCCCTCGGCGCGGTAGGCGGGATTGGCGGTGACCACGATGTGGCGGCGCCCAGGCAGCAGGCCGGGCAACGACTCCCAGGTCTTGCGACCCATCACCATCGGCTTGCCCATGGTCAGGGCCTTGAAGTGCTGCAGGTCCGCGGGCAGGCGCCAGGGCAGACGGTTCTCAATGCCGATCACCCGGTTCTCGGCCATGGCGGCAATGATGGACAGGATCGGCTTATGGCTCGGCATGGCGGTATGATAACACCCGGAGAGTGGGGTGGCGGAAGGCGGGCGCTTTCGTGAACTACACCGCGAAGGGATAGGCGATCGGATCGTGGTGCCGGTAACCCACCACCGCGAAGTCATCCAGGGTCACCCAGCGCTCGATATCCTCCAGGGATTTGATATCCGGATTGATCTCCAGCCGCGGGGAGGGGAAGGGCTCGCGCTTGAGCTGCACCTCGCGCATCAGCTCCAGCTGATCCTCGTAGATGTGCGCGTTGACGATCTTGTGGTAGGCCAATCCGGGTCTGTGACCGGTGATCCGGGCCATCAGCTTCAGCAGGGTGAAGACCTGCAACTGGTTGAAATTCTGTCCCAGGGGCACATCGCAGGAGCGCTGGTAGGAGGTGAGATAGAGGGTATCGTCCAACAGGGAGAAGGTGTGGGTGTGCATGCAGGGGCGCAGACACCCTCGGTCGAACTCCCCGGGGTTGTAGAAGGTGAGGATCTCGCCCCGGTCGTCGATCCCCCGGGAGAGGTGCTCCACGATGCCGCGCAGCTGATCCAGGGTGGAGCCGTCCGGCCTGCGCCAGGCGCGTCCCTGAACGCCGTAGACCCGCCCCATGTCATCCTCCCCCTTGCGGTGCGGATTCTCCAGCCAGGCCCGGTTGCTGTTGGCGTTGGCGTCCCAGGTCCGGGTGCCCAGGGCGCGAAAATCGGCGGCACTGCTATAGCCGCGCAGGTAGCCGAGCAACTCCGCGATCGCCGGTTTCCAATAGCTCTTGCGGGTGGTAACCAGAGGAAAAACGTTCCTTCCTACGTCGTAGGTGAGGTCGGCGTTGATGACGGTCAGGCAGCGCTTTCCGGTGCGCCGGTTCTCGACCCAGCGCCCCTCTTCAATGATCCGCCGGCACAGATCCAGGTATTGTCTCATGGCGCCCCCCCTGGCCGCGTCCTGTAGGCCACCCCCAGCAGGGTGGCCCCAGCCGCCAGCATCGGCAGGGTGAGCAGTTGCCCCATGGTCAGCCAGCCGAAGGCGAGATAGCCGAGATGGGCATCGGGCATGCGCACCAGTTCGACCAGGAACCGGAACAGGCCGTAGCCGGCGAGAAACAGCCCCGATACCGCCATCGCCGGACGGGGGCGGGAGGAGTAGATCCAGAGCAGCAGAAACAGCAATACCCCTTCGAGCAGCGCCTCATAGAGCTGGCTCGGATGCAGCGGCGGGGACCAGACCGTGCCCGGCGCCAGCCCCAGCTTGCCGGCGCACAGGGCCTGAAAGCGCTCGCAGGGAACCTGCATGGCCCACGGTAGCGCCGCCGGGGCGCCCCACAGCTCGCCGTTGATGAAGTTGCCCAGGCGCCCGGCACCAAGCCCCAATGGCACCAGGGGCGCGATGAAGTCGGCGGCACCGAAAAAACCCTTGCCGTAACGGCGCCCGAACAGCCACAGGGCGACCATCACTCCGAGCAGCCCGCCATGAAACGACATGCCCCCCTGCCACACCCGCAGCAGGCTCAACGGATCGTCCAGCAGGTTGCCGCTCCCGTAGAACAGGGCGTATCCGAGACGACCGCCCAGCACCACCCCAACGGCGGCGTAAAACAGCAGCTCATCCATCTCCTGGGCGCTCCAGCCGGAGCCCGGACGCGCGGCGCGCCAGCGCCCCAGGGCCCAGCCCCCGGCAAAGCCCACCAGGTACATCACACCATACCAGTGAATGCTCAGCGGACCGATGGAAAACAGCACCGGATCGATGTTCGGATAGATCAACATGGCGCGCTAGTGTAGCACTCCCGAAGGCCGAAAAGGAGGCGTCGGATTTTTGACGAACCATAAATCACGGCGTCAAATAATGAGAAATATCAAAGAACAATTCCTATCAAAATAACAATTTACACAAAGCAACGCTTCCATTCCCAACGCCATACTGTAACACTACACGGCTACGCAACACAGGCGGTCCCTGCTCTTGTGTGTGACCTTGCGCGCCCATCCAAACCACCATGGATGACGGAAGCGATGACCCGAATTGGGAATCAAACGACCCAATTTAAGAGATTAGGGACTATATTTGGAAGACAGGAAAACAGTTCAAGGCTAGACAAATGAACAATGCGAATCCCCAAAACCTCGGGACCCTGGGCCAACGTATGCGTTTCAAACGCGTTGAGAAGGGATGGACTCAGGAACAGCTCGCCATGCGCGCGGGAACCAACCAGGCGGTAATCCAGAAGATCGAGAACGGCAAAAGCCTGCGCCCGCGCAAGATCGATCAGATCGCCGAAGTGCTGAGCGTCAATCCGGCGTGGCTGATGTTTGGCGACGAGTCGGCCTCCACTCTGCCACTGGACGCCCTGGAACTGGCGACCGCCTGGCAAAGGCTGCCGGAACCCGAACGCTCCCGCATCCGCCAGGAGATCCTGGACCTGTCCCTGCGCAGCCACTAATCGGCTCCACCTGTTTCAGCCGGGCCACGCGGATCAAAAGGCGGGCAACACGCGCAGAAAGAAGGTCTTGAGGTAGGCGGTCTCGGGGATCGCCGGATGGACCGGATGATCCGCAGCCTGGTGCCCCTGCTCCAGCAACTGCAGTTGCCGCCCGGTGTGGCGCGCCGCCTGCTGCAACACATCAAGCAGGGCGTCGCGCGACATGTGGTGGGAGCAGGAGGAGGTGATCAACACCCCCTCGCGCTCCAGCAGCTGCAGAGCCAGCTGGTTGAGCCGGCGATAGGCCAGCGTCCCCTGCTTGAGATCCTTGCGCCGCTTAATGAAGGCGGGTGGATCGACCATCAGCACATCATAACGTTCACCCGCCGCGCGCAGCTCCCGCAGCGCATCGAAGGCATCACCACGCAGGGTGCTCACCGCGTCGCCCACCCCATTGCGCTGCGCATTCAACTCCACCGCCCGCAACGCCGGCGCCGAGACGTCCAGGCTCAGCACCCGGGCCCCGTGCGTCGCCGCCGTCACTCCCCAGGCCCCGACATAGCTGCACACCTCCAGCACCCGCCGCCCGCGCACATAGGGCGCAAGGCGCGCGCGGTTGCCGGCCTGATCGAAAAACCAGCCGGTCTTCTGTCCCTCACTGGCGGGCACCCGGAAGCTCAAGCTGTTCTCCTCCACCTCCAGCCACTCCCCCAGGGGCTCACCCCGCATCTCCACATAGCGCTCCAGCCCCTCGGTTTCGCGCACCGGAGTGTCGTTGCGAAACAGCACCGTGCGCGGCCGGATCACCTTCTCCAGCGCCTGTACGATCTCCCCCTTCATGCGCTCCATACCCGCCGTGGTCACCTGCACCACCGCCACTTCACCATAACGGTCGACCACCAGCCCCGGCAGCCCGTCGCTCTCCCCGAAGACCAGACGATAGAAGGGGCGGGGGTAGAGCCGCTGGCGCAGCCCGAGGGCGATCTTCAGCCGGTGCACCAGCAGCGATCCGCTCAGCGGGTGCGCCCGATCCCGGCTCACCAGGCGGGCACAGATCAGGGAGTGGGGGTTGACGTAGCCCGAGCCGAGCCATTTGCCCTGGTGGCTGATGATGTCCACCGGCTGTCCCGGTTCGAAGCCCTTGAGCGGGGTCGCCGCGGCATCCACCTCGTTGCTGTACACCCAGCAGTGCCCGGCGCCGAGGCGCCGCTCCTGCTGTTTCTTGAGTCGGAGGGGGGAGTGATCCATGCGCTGGGAACCTGGCCGGGATGAATGGGCCGGAAAGGGTAGCAGATTTGACACTCCCGCGCGCGCGCTTCTATAGTGCCTCGGGCACATTCCGTACCGGCATAGCGAGCGTGAACACCAACCACCCCCATTTCGGCGCCCTGTTGCTGTGCCTGCTGCCATGCCTGCTCTTGGCACCGGCGCGGGCCAGTGAGCAGGAGATCCACATCACCGCCGTACCCCTTGGCGAACGACTCTTTTACCCCCGCCACTCGGCCCCGGCCACCACCCTGAGCCTGAATGACAGCCGCATCGGCGCGGAGACCGCCGGGCGCCTGCTGGAGCTGCCGGTACAGGTCGGCGACCAGGTCGTCCAGGGCGACCCGCTGGCACGGCTCGACTGCCGCGAAAACCAGCTGCGCCGGCGCCAGGCCGAGGGCCGCCTGGAGAACGCCGAGGCGCGCCTGCAACTGGCGCGCCGCCAGATCGAACGCGCCGACAGCCTGCGTCGCGAACGCAACGTCTCCGAGGAGCTGCTCGATCAGCGCCGGGCCGAGGCGAGCATGGCGGCCGCCGAACGGGAGATCGCCCACGCCGCCCTCGACACCGCCCGCCTCGACGAGGAGCGCTGCCAGGTCAGCGCCCCCTTCGACGGCATCGTCCTGGAGCGCCTGGCCGGCGAGGGCGAATGGGTCGCGCCGGGTCAGCCGTTGCTGCGGCTGCTCGACAGCGCGCGCCTTGAGGTCTCGGCCCAGGTGCCGCTGGACCGGATCGAAGAGCTGCGGCAGGCGCGGGAACCACGCTTCGAGGCCGATGACGTCTACCCGCTGCGCATCAGCCGTGTGGTCCCGGCGGTGGAGACGCGTGGCCGCCACCGCGAGGTGCGCCTCACCTTCAGCGGCGCGCGCGCCCTGCCCGGCAGCGCCGGCCGTATCACCTGGCGCAGCCCCACCGCACACCTCCCCACGGACCTGATCCAACGCCGTGGGGAACAGCTCGGGGTATTTCTGCTGGAGGGTGAGCAGGCGCGCTTCCATCCCCTGCCCCAGGCCCTGGAGGGACACCCCTCCGCCACCGGACTGCCCGCCGCCAGCCTGCTGATCATCGAGGGCCGGCACGGACTCCGGGACGGTCAGCACGTCCGCGTGGACTGACCCGATGCTCACCCGCCTGTTCCAGAACCACGTACTGGCCAATCTCACCTTCGCCCTGGTCCTGGTGATCGGTTTTCTCACCTATGCGCTGCTGCCCCGCGAGCAGGACCCCAGCATCAACTTCAACTGGATCGATATCACCACGTTGCTGCCGGGCGCATCAGCCGAGGATGTCGAACGCCAGGTGACCGAGGTGCTGGAGCGCAAGATCCGCCGCGTATCTGACATCAAATTCGTCTCCAGCGTCAGCCGCGAGAGTATCTCCAACGTGCTGGTGCGTTTCGAGGATATCGGCGAGGCGGCCTTTACCAAACGGGTCGCCGACCTGCGCCGGGAGGTCCAGGACGCCCAGGACGAGCTGCCGGACGTGGCGACCACCCCCTTCGTGTTCGAGATCACCACCGCCAACGCCTACCCCAGCGCCACCCTGGCGGTGGTGGGCCGGGCCGATGACGAAAACCTGCGCCATCAGGCGGAGGCGATCAAGAAGGACCTGGAGCGTATCCGGGGGGTGGACCGGATCATGGAGACCGCCCTGCATGACCCGGAACTGCAGGTCAACTTCCTGCCCCACGAGCTGGAGCGCACCGGCATCAGTCCGCGGCTTCTCGCCGACACCGTGGCCCGCAACTTCCGCGACATCGCCGCCGGGGGCGCCCGAATCGGCGACCAGAGCTGGCTGATCCGTCAAGAGTGTCGCTACCTCGTGAAAGATTTTGGGACATCCCAGTCCCCAAAATCGACTCGCCAACGCGACAGCCGTTACTGCCCCGACCGTCCTGCGCTCATCACGACTCCGTCCCGCACATTGCAGCAAAGCTGCTCGTGCGCAACTCCGTCATGATGACCACAATGACTCTACGGCGTGTCGGATGCGCTATTTGTATGCCCTACGTCACTCCCTATCGGTCGTAACTTCGGCCATACAACCGCGCCTACGCCTATCGGGGACTAACCGCCTTCGCTTCGCTCTCCATGGCGGTTAGCGCTGGTGGGACGCGACCACGATCCAGCCCGTCTGGCGGCCCTGCCGATCCTCGGCGCCCACGGCGAGGTGCCCCTGGGTGACGTGGCCGAAGTGGTGCGCGGCCGCCAGAAGGCGACCGCGGCGGTACGCTACCAGGGCCGCCCGGCGGTGATGCTGGCACTCACCAAGCAGGCTGGAGCCAACACCCTGGAGCTGGTGGAGCGGGTTAACGACTACGTCGCCGATCGCAACCGTTTCAGGGATCGCACCGGCATCGACCTGGTGGTGATCGACGACCAGACCGAGGTCACCCGCAACGCCCTTGATGTGATGCAGACCAATGCCCTGCTCGGCCTGGCCCTGGTACTGCTGGTCACCTGGCTGTTTCTCGGCAGCCGCATCGCCCTGCTCACCACCATCGGCATCCCCTTCATCCTCGCCGGAACCTTCTGGATTCTCAGCACCGCCGGACAGACCCTCAACGTCAGTGTACTGCTGGGGGTGGTGATCAGCCTCGGCATGCTGGTGGATGACGCGGTGGTGGTGGTGGAAGCGATCTACTACCGCCTGCAGCGCGGGGCGGCGGCCCTGCCGGCGACCCTGGCCGCGCTGCGCGAGGTGGCCGCACCGGTCACCACCGCCGTGTTCACCACCATGGCGGCGTTCCTGCCCCTGATGCTGCTGCCGGGGATTCTGGGCGACTTCATGCGGGTCATCCCCCTGGTGGTGACCATCGCCCTTGGGCTCAGCCTGGTGGAGGCCTACTGGATGCTGCCGGCCCACATCCTCGGCGCCGGCATCGACTTCCAGCGGCCGACGCCCCTGCATGCGCGCCGGGTGCGCGCCCTGCACTGGATCCGGGTCCGCTACACACGGCTGCTGGTGCGCGCCATGCGCTGGCCCAAGAGCATCCTGCTCACCCTGGCCATCACCTTCGCCGCCGCCCTGGCCGCCGCCCTGGGCGGGGCCGTGAAGCTCGACTTCTTCGCCTCCGATCCGATCCGGCTCTTTTACGTCAACATCGAAATGCCCGCCGACACCCCCCTCGACATCACCCTGGAGAAGGTGCTGGAGGTAGAACGCAAGGTACGCACGGGCGTGCGTCCGGGCGAGGTGCGCGAGACCCTCGCCTACGCCGGGCAGATGTTCACCGAGACCGCACCCTCCTTCGGCGACCACTACGGACAGGTGTTGGTGAGCCTCAACCCCCGGAGCGAGGGGCTGCGCGAGGTGGACGCCATGATCGAGGGGCTGCGCGCCCGTATCGAGGCAACCCCGGGGCCGCTCAAACTCTCCTTCCTGCGCCGTGCCAGCGGCCCGCCGACCGACCGCCCGATCCAGATCAAGGTGCGCGGCGACGAGACCGCCGGGATCCGCCGCGCCGTCGCCGATCTCAAGTCGATCATGCGCCGTGATCCGGCGATCCGCGACATCACCGACGACGACAGCCGGGGCCAGATGGCGCTGAGCGCCCGCATCGACCACGACGCGGCACGCCGCGCCGGCATCGACCCCGGCGAGCTGGCCCGCACCCTGGCCCTGCTGGTGGACGGCGAGATCGTGGCCCGGATGCAGCACCGGGGCGAGGAGCTGGAGCTGCGGGTCAGGGCCAAACCGCGCCGACTCGACACCCCCCTGGCACTGGGCGAATTCACCCTGCCCCTGGCCGATGGCGGCCCTATCCCCCTCAAGGAGCTGCTTGAGTTCGACGCCGCCCCCAGCCTCGGCAACATCCGCCACTACAACTTCCGCCGCACCATCACCGTGGAGGCGGACCTGGACAAAACCCGCACCGACACCGTTGCCGCCAACGCCGCCATCCTCGCCGAATGGGAGAAGATCCGCCCCCGCTACCCCGGCATCGATCTCGACTTCACCGGCGAGCTGGACGACATCCAGGAGAGCATCGACGCCATCCTGGTGCTCTCCCTGTTCGGTGTGGGGCTCATGTACCTGATCCTCGGCACCCAGTTCCGCAGCTACTTTCAGCCGCTGATGATCCTCACCACCGTGCCCATGGCCTTCACCGGGGTGGTGGCCGGACTGCTGATCACCGACAACCCCTTGAGCCTGTTCACCCTCTACGGCGTGGTGGCGCTGGCGGGCATCGCGGTCAATGCCGCCATCGTCCTGATCTCCGCCGCCAACGCCCGCCTGGAGCAGGGCATGAGCGTGCTGCACGCCACCGTCTACGCCGCGCGCCGCCGGGTGATACCGATCCTGATCACCTCGCTGACCACCATTGCCGGGCTCTTCTCCCTGGCCACCGGCCTGGGCGGCCGATCCCTGCTCTGGGGACCGGTGGCCACCGCCATCGTATGGGGCCTGCTGGTCTCCACCCTGCTTACGCTGTTCGTCATCCCCCTGCTCTACCGGCTCTCCATGGACAGCCGCCTGGCGGGTCGACACAAAGTTCCCGATCCCGGTGAGATTTCCGGGCCAGGCACGCTATAATCAGCGCTTCGAGACACACCACCACCCACCACAGGTTTATCAAGTGAAGCTGACCCTGGAACAATTCCGCGCCTGGGAGAACAAGAGCATCACCCTGCTCGGCATGTCCGGTGTGGGCAAGACGCACCTGGCCACCACCCTGCGCCGCTACAACTGGTTCCACTACTCCGGCGACTACCGGATCGGCACCCATTACCTGAATGAGGACATCCTCGACCTGATCAAGCTGCAGGCGATGAAGGTCCCCTTCCTGCGCGGACTGCTGCGCAAGGACTGGATCTACATCCGCAACAACATCAAGGTGGACGACCTGGGTCCGATCCTCTGCTTCGTCGGCAAGCTGGGCAATCCCGAGCTGGGGGGCGTCCCCCTCAAGGAGTTCAAACACCGCCAGGCGCTCTACCGCGAGGCGGAAATCGCGGCCATGCGTGACGTACCCTCGTTCATCCAGAAGTCCCAGGCGATCTACGGCTACCAGCACTTCATCAACGACGTCGGCGGCAGCCTGTGCGACATCGAGTCCCCCGAGGTGATCGAACTGCTCGACCGCCACTCGCTGATCCTCTACATCCAGGCCAGCGATCAGCGCCAGGAGGAGCTGCTGGTGGAGCGGGCGGTGGAAGACCCCAAACCGCTCTATTTCCGCCCCGCCTTTCTCGATCAGCAACTGGCCATCTATCTGCGTGAAAACGGCCTCGACTATGCCGCCGAGATGGACCCCGACGCCTTCACCCGCTGGGTATTCCCCCGGCTGTTCCGCTCACGCATCCCACGCTACGAAGCGATCACCGAACCGCTCGGCTACAGCGTCAGCTCCCAGGAGGTGGAACAGGTGCGCGACGACCAGGACTTCATCGAACTGCTGGAGCGGGCCATCACCCGCGACGGGCAGACAGGATAGGAACCGAGCATGCCACTGGTATCACACAACCAACTGCCCACCTTCGAGCGCCTGCGCCGGGCGGGCCAGACGGTGCTGGAGCCCGACCGCGCCCTGCACCAGCACATCCGCGAGCTGCATATCGGCCTGCTCAACATGATGCCCGACGCCGCCATTGAGGCGACCGAGCGCCAGTTCTTCCAGCTCATCGGCGAAAGCAATCCGATCGCCCAGTTCTACGTCCACCCCTTCACCCTGGACGAGCTGCCGCGTGGCGACAAGGCACGCGCCCACATCGACCGATACTACGAATCCTTCGACGAGATCAAGGCCCGGGGACTGGACGCGCTGATCGTCACCGGGGCCGCCCCGACCCATCCCAACCTGAGCGACGAACCGTTCTGGAAACCCCTCGGCGAGGTGGTCGACTGGGCCTACCAGAACGTCACCTCGACCCTCTTCTCCTGCCTCGCCACTCATGCGGTGATGGAGTTCCGCTTCCGGCAACGGCGCCAGCCCCTGGGCTTCAAGCGCTGGGGGGTATTCCACCACCGGGTGATGGACCGCCACCACCCCCTGGTCAACGACGTCAACACCCTGTTCGATGTCCCCCACTCCCGCTTCAACGAGATCAGCCGCGAGCAGTTCGAGGCGGCGGGGCTGCACATCCTGGTCGAGAGCGAGGAGGCCGGGGTGCACCTGGCCACCAGCCCCGACCGCTTCCGCATGATCTTCTTCCAGGGCCACCCGGAGTACGAGACCATCAGTCTGCTCAAGGAGTACAAGCGCGAGGTGATCCAGTACGCCCTTGGCAAACGCCCCGACTACCCGCCCTTCCCCGACCACTACCTGCACCCCCGGGAGAAGGCGATCTTCGACGAATACCGCGAGCGCCTGGAGCACGCCCTGGCCAGCAGCGACGAGCCGCCGGAATTCCCCGAGGCGCTGGTCACCCAGCGCCTGGACAACACCTGGCACGACACCGCCGAGGGCATCGTCGGCAACTGGATCGGCACCGTCTACCAGATCACCCACAGCGAACGCAGCCGGCCCTTCATGGAAGGGGTCGACCCCGACGATCCGCTGGATCTCGGACTCAGGTAAACAGGAAATGATTCGCAAGAGTGTCGCTACCTCGTGAAAGATTTTGGGACATCCCAGTCCCCAAAATCGACTCGCCAACGCGACAGCCGTTACTGCCCCGACCGTCCTGCGCTCATCACGACTCCGTCCCGCACATTGCAGCAAAGCTGCTCGTGCGCAACTCCGTCATGATGACCACAATGACTCTACGGCGTGTCGGATGCGCTATTTGTATGCCCTACGTCACTCCCTATCGGTCGTAACTGCGGCCATACAACCGCGCCTACGCCTATCGGGGACTAACCGCCTTCGCTTCGCTCTCCATGGCGGTTAGCGGATGCATCGGGGTGGACACCGTGCAGAACGGCCATCCCGACAGATAGATTGTACGGCATAAAAACCAGCGCCACCCAAGGTGCGAATAGGGTCTCAACAGCCCTGAACGGCAGGGGCGCTACAGCGTCCGTGCCCGCCGGGAGAGGCGGTCAGTAGTGGCGTTTCAACTCGCTGGCCCGCCACTGGGCGAACACCTCCAGCGCCTCTTCACGCATCAGCTGCTGCATCGGCAGGGAGCGGCGGATCGGCGAGCACTGGAGCTCTTCCCGGATATGCCGGTCATCGAACCCCAGTTCGGCGGCGTCCGCCTCCGAGGCGGCGTAGTAGATCTTGGAGATATGCGCCCAGTAGGCGGCGCTCAGGCACATGGGGCAGGGTTCGCAGCTGGCATAGAGTTCACACTCCTCCAGGTGCCACACCCCCAGCCTGCCCGAAGCGTCACGGATCGCGTTGACCTCGGCGTGGGCCGTCGGATCGGTATCGGCGATCACCCGGTTCCAACCCCGGCCGATCACCACCCCATCCCTGACCACAACCGCCCCGAACGGCCCCCCATGCCCCAGGGCGACACCCTGTCGGGCCATCGCGATCGCCTCGGCCATAAAACGCTCTTGCACAACCCCTCCTGCGGAACCGTCCCGGGTCCGGTTTAACGCCCCTCGGGACAATCGCCACGCCAGCCGCGCGTTGATAGATCCCCAGAATCTGTCATTATCGCCAAGTATAGAAGATTCGACGATCCCACCCATTGAGCGCAATCATATGAACGGTAACCGGCTCGCACACTGCACCAGCCCCTATCTGCGGCAGCACGCCGCCAACCCGGTGCACTGGCACCCCTGGGACGCGGAGGCCCTGGCCCTGGCCCGGAAGCGCGATCAGCCGATCCTGCTCTCCATCGGCTACTCCGCCTGCCATTGGTGCCATGTCATGGCGCACGAGTCGTTCGAGGACCCGGCGACCGCCGAACTGATGAACCGCCACTTCATCAACATCAAGGTGGACCGGGAGGAGCGGCCCGATCTGGACCGCATCTACCAGTCGGCCCACCAGCTGCTGACCGGCCGCCCCGGCGGCTGGCCGCTGACCCTGTTCCTTACCCCCGACGATCAGATCCCCTTCTTCGCCGGCACCTACTTTCCCCGCGAGTCCCGCCACGGCCTGCCACCGTTCCGGGATGTGCTGCGCGGCATCGCCCACGCCCTCGACGACCAGCAGCAGATGATCCAGGATCAGAACCGGGGGCTGATGCAGGCGCTGCGGAACCTTGCCCCCCGGCCGGGCCCGGACCTCCCCGATTTCAACACCGCGCCGCTGGAGAACGCACGCCTGCAACTGGCACGCGGCTTCGACGAAACCCACGGCGGCTTCGGCCAGGCCCCCAAGTTTCCCCTGCCTACCCACCTCGCGCGGCTGCTGCACCACTGGGCCACCACCCGGATCGACGGCAGCGACGACCCGCGCGCCCTGCACATCGTGGAACACAGCCTCCGGCAGATGGCGCGCGGCGGCTTCAACGACCAACTGGGTGGCGGCTTCTACCGCTACTCGGTGGACACCCAGTGGATGATCCCCCACTTCGAAAAGATGCTCTACGACAACGCCCAACTGCTCGGCCTCTACAGCGATCTCGCCCAGGCCGGCGGCACACAGCTGTTCGCCGACACCGCCCGCGCCACCGCCGACTGGGTGATACGCGATATGCAGTCTCCCGAGGGCGGCTACCATGCCGCCCTGGACGCCGACAGCGCGGACGGCGAGGGGGGCTACTATCTGTGGGACCGGGAGGAGGTACAGGGGCTGCTCGATGGGGAAACGTATCAAGCGCTGGCCGCCCGGTACGGCCTGGACGGCCCGCCCAACTTCGAGCAGCGCTGGCACCTGCACCAGCCCCCCGCGCAGACGCAACCGGCGGAGCGAGAATCGCATCGGCTGGAGGCGGCGCGTGCGGCGCTCCTGGCGGCCCGCGCGCGACGCCCACGCCCGGCCCGCGACGAGAAGATCCTCACCGCCTGGAACGCCCTGATGATCCGCGCCATGGCCCGGGCCGGACGCTTGCTGGAGGAGCCCCGCTACATCGACTCGGCGCAGCGCGCCCTGGAGTACATCCGCCGTGAACTGTGGCGCGACGGACGCCTACTCGCCTGCCAGGGATCGGAAGAGATGGCGCCGGGCGCCTATCTCGATGATCACGCCTATCTGCTCGACGCCCTGCTGGAGCTGCTTCAGGTGCGCTGGAGCGAGGCCGACCTGGCCCTGGCTTGCCGCCTCGCCGACCTCCTCACCGCCCGCTTCCAGGACAGCGAGGATGGCGGATTCTTCTTCACCGCCGATGACCATGAGAAGCTGATCCACCGGCCCAAGCCGTTCAGCGACGACGCCACCCCCGCCGGCAACGCCATCGCCTGCCAGGCGCTGCTGCGGCTCGGCCACCTGCTCGGCAACCATCACTACCTGGAGGCGGTGGACGACGCCCTCTACTGCGCCTGGGAGCAGCTCAGCCAACTGCCGCAGGGCCACTGCGCCCTGCTCGACGCTTTGGACCTGCGCCTCAACCCCCCGGAGATCGTGATCCTGCGTGGCACGGGGGCGGAGCTGACACGCTGGCAGCGACGCGCCGGCAGACACTTCGCCCCGCGGCGTCTCACCCTCGCCATCCCCAGCGACGCCGACAGGTTGCCGGAGCCGCTCGACAAACCCGGCGGAGAGGGGGTGAGCGGCCACATCTGCGGCGCGGCCGGATGCGAACCGCCGATCGACGACTTCGAACGCTTCTCAGCGCGGCTGAGCGAAACCGAAAGCACCCCGCCGGATGAGCGGGCGCGCGCCTTTCAGGGCAGCGCCGGATCATTCATCCGGGCCAGGGAATAGGCTTGAGCCATGCTTTTCTCCGGGAGGTGTTCCTTTGCTGGATTGGAGCCTCCGATGCGTCTCCACGCCCCGAACGGGGTACTCAGCGCTTCCAGCGGGCCTCCGCCTCGCTGTCGCCGTGGCGGGCATCGACCCAGCGATCCCCCCCGGCGGTGCGCTCCTTCTTCCAGAACGGGGCGCGGCTCTTGAGATAGTCGATGATGAATTCGCAGGCCTGAAACGCCTCGCCGCGGTGGCCACTGGCCACCGCCACCAGGACAATCGGGTCGAGGGGCGTGAGCGGCCCGACCCGGTGAATGACCCGGACCCCCAGCAGGTCCCAGCGCTGGCGGGCCTCCTCGACGATCCGCTCCAGGGCCTTTTCTGTCATGCCGGGGTAGTGCTCCAGGGTCATGGTGGAGACCCGGTCCCCTTCGTTGATATCGCGCATCTGACCGATGAAGCTGACCACCGCGCCCACCGCCGGATCGGCGCGCAGTTCGCGTTGCACCGCCTCGATGTCGAACGCCTCGGTCTGGATGGTGATGTCGTGCATGGCTAGCCGCCGGTGACCGGAGGAAAGAAGGCGACCTCATCGCCATCACGCAGGGCCCGCGCCGGGTCGGCCATCTCCTGATTGACCGCCACCAGCACCGGCTGATCGCCGGCGAAGACCTCCTCCCAGGCGCCACCGCGCACCCGCAGTCGTCCGATCAGATCGGCGACACTTTGCAGCCCGGCGGGGTCGATACCCTCGCCCGGGCAGTCCAACTGCTCGCGCAGGCGCGCGAAATAGAGCACTTCGATCATGACAACAACTCGCTGAAGGGTAAGAATTGCACCTGATCGCCCCGGCTCAGGGTCCGGTTCTCCGGCAGCACCGCCAGCCCGTTGGACCAGGCCAGGGAGCTGAGCACCCCCGAGGAGCGGCTGCGGTGAATGCTGACCCGCGCCTCCCCCTCCTGATCCAGGGTCAGCCGGGCGCGCGCGAACTCGCGCCGTTTGTCCGGGCGGGGCCAGTCGAAGTCGATGCGGGCCATGACCGGGGTCGGCTGCAGCGCATGCTCCGCCACCCCCTGCATCTTGAGCAGGAAGGGACGGGCGAACAGACAGTAGGTGACGAACAACGAGACCGGGTTGCCGGGGGTGCCGATGAACGGTGTGTCACCGATGTAGCCGAAGGCGAGGGGTTTGCCGGGACGGATCGCGACCTTCCACATCTCCAGGGAGCCGAGCTGCTCCACCGCCGGTTTGAGGTGATCCTCCTCACCCACCGAGACACCGCCGGAGGTCATCACCAGATCGGCGCCGGCGGCGGCCTCGCGCAGGGCCTCGCAGGTGGCGTCGAAGGTGTCTCCGACGATCCCCAGGGTCCGCACCTCGCAACCCAGCGCCTCCAGCAGGGCGCGCAGGGTGAATTCATTGGAGTTGTAGATCTGGCCGGGGCCGAGGGGCTGGCCGGGGTTGACCAGCTCGTCGCCCGAGGAGAAGAGGGTCACCCTGAGACGGCGGCGCACGCTCAACCGCGCAACCCCGACGGCGGCCGCCAGACCGATGTGCTGGGGTTCCAGGCGGGTCCCCTGCGGAATCACCTGGTCCCCCTGCCGGGTATCCTCGCCGGCCCGGCGGATGTTGGCGCCGGGCTGCGCCGGCTCCCGTATGATCACCTGGTCGCCATCGGCCTCGCACACCTCCTGGATCACCACCGTGTCGGCGTTGGGCGGCAGCGGGGCACCGGTGAAGATGCGCGCGGCGCTGCCCGGACGCAGGGGTTCGCCCTGTGCCCCGGCGGGGATACGCTGGGAGACCGGCAGGCGGGTCCGGCCCCGCAGGTCGGCGCTGTTGACGGCGTAGCCGTCCATGGCGCTATTGTCCCAGGGAGGCACCGTCACCTGGCTCACAACCGGCTGCGCCAGCACCCGTCCCAGCGCCGCTTGCAGGGGGACGGTCTCGGTCTCCTCCACCGCCCGGGCGTGGCCGATCAGCAGCGCCAGGGCCTCTTCCAGGGGTTTCAGGTGCGGCCCCGCATGGGCTGAACATCCACAATCACTCATGTCCTCTCCCTCCCGGCGCGCTACGCCCGGAACATCTGTGCAAAATTACAGGGGCGGGTCCGGTGGTCGAGCTGAGAGTCGAGGATCTTCTCCCAGCCGGTGCGGCAGGCCCCGGTGGAGCCGGGCAGGCAGAAGATCAGGGTCTGATTGGTGAGCCCGGCGATGGCCCGGGACTGAATCGCCGAGGGGCCGATCTCCTCCAGGGAGAGGGTGCGGAACAGCTCGCCGAAACCCTCGATCGGCTTTTCGATCAACGGCGCCACCGCCTCCGGGGTGCTGTCGCGTCCGGTAATGCCGGTGCCGCCGGTGCTGATGATCACGTGCACCCCAGGGTCGGCGATCCAGCGCGAGAAGATGGCGCGCATGTCATAGATATCATCCTTGACGATCGCCTTCTCCACCACCCGGTGACCCGCCGTCTCGGCACCCGCCTTGAGTATCGCGCCCGATTTGTCATTCTCTTCGGTGCGGGTGTCGGAGACGGTCAGCACCGCGATGTTCAGAGGTACGAAACCGCTATCGTCAAAATGTCCTGTCATGATTCTCTAACCCGTATTGCTTGAATACCGTCACCCCGGCGAGGGTAGCCGCGCCCCGCTCGCCAGGGCATTGACCCGCGTCAAAGCCAGCGCGGAAGCAGCACCAGGGCCCACACCGCGACGGCCAGGACGATGGCGAGGAACACGGCGGCCGAACCGATGTCCTTGGCCCGCCCGGAGAGGGCGTGCAACTCCGGCCCGAAACGGTCCACCACCGCCTCCAGGGCGGAGTTGAGCAGCTCGGTCAGCGGCACCAGGAGCAGACTGCCCACCAGCAGTGCCCGCTCCACACCGCTGGCGCCGAGCCAGATACCCAGGGGCAACAGCAGCAGGGTTGCGTAGAGCTCCTGGCGAAACGCCTCCTCGTGGCGAAAGCAGGCCCGGAATCCCTGTACGGAGTAGCCGAAGGCATTGACGATCCGCTTCAGCCCTTTGTGGTTCTGATTGGCCAACCCCGTTTCTCCTCACGCGCTGTCCGGCGGCTTACTTTACCGGTTCCGGGCGCCCAGATGAAGCGGCGCACGCACCGGCGGACCTCAGGTGTCTGCCCCGGGCCGCCAGGCCAGATCCAGTTCGCGGGCCGCGCGCACATCGTCCAGGCGGCGCACCGGCAGAGTGTGGGGGGCGTCGCGCACCCGCTCGGGGTCCCTCTCCGCCTCCTCCAGGATCACCGCCATGGCCTCGACAAAGCCGTCCAGGGTCGCCTTGTCCTCGGTCTCGGTCGGCTCGATCAGCAGACACTCGGGGACCAGCAGGGGAAAGTAGGTGGTGGGCGCGTGCACGCCGTGATCGAGCAGCCGCTTGGCGAAGTCCATGGTGCTGACCCCAAGCCGCTTGGCCTGGCGACGCAGGGTGATGATGAACTCGTGAGAGGCGCGCCGCGCCGGGTAGGCGGCGTCGAATCCCGCCTTGCGCAGCTGTGCCTGCATGTAATTGGCGTTCAGCGCCGAATACTCGGCGATGCGCGCCATGCCCTCGCGCCCGATCATGCGGGCATAGACATAGGCCCGCAGCAGGACGCCGGCATTGCCGGCGAAGGCGCTGAGGCGGCCGATGCTCTCCGGGCAATCCTCCTCCAGCAACCAGCGGTAGGCATCCCCATCGCGGGCCACCAACGGCACCGGCAGGTAGGGAACCAGCCGTTCACTGACCCCGACCGGCCCCGCCCCCGGACCGCCGCCGCCATGGGGAGTGGAGAAGGTCTTGTGCAGATTGACATGGATCACGTCGAATCCCATGTCGCCGGGGCGCACCTTACCGAGGATGGCGTTGAGGTTGGCCCCGTCGTAGTAGAGCAGCCCCCCCGCCGCGTGGACCAGGGCGGCGATCTCCTCGATGCGCCGCTCGAATACGCCGAGGGTGGAGGGGTTGGTGAGCATAATGCCGGCGGTCTGTGGGCCAATCACCCCGCGCAGCGCCTCCACATCCACATCGCCGTCGCGCCGGGTGGGGATCTCGCGCACCTTGTAGCCGCACATCACGGCGGTGGCCGGGTTGGTGCCGTGGGCCGCGTCGGGGACCAGGATCTCGCTGCGCGCGTGATCGCCCCGGGCGTCATGATAGGCGCGGATCATCGCCACCCCGGCAAACTCGCCCTGAGCGCCCGCGGCGGGGCTGAGCGAGACCGCGCGCATCCCGGTGACCTCCTTCAGGATCTCCTGCAACTCGTGCATGCAGGCGAGGAATCCCTGGCTGTGGCTGGGGGGTGCCTCGGGGTGGCGCGAAAGAAAACCGGGCAGCATGGCCAGTGTATTGGCCCCGCGCGGGTTGTACTTCATGGTGCAGGAACCCAGGGGGTAGAACTGGGTGTCGATGGAGAAATTTTTCTGGGAGAGCCGGGTATAGTGGCGCACCACTTGCATCTCGGAGACCTCGGGCAGCGCCGCCGGGCGCTGGCGCAGAAACGCCTCGGGAATATCCGGAAAAGCCCCCTCGTCCAGAGGCGCCTGGGCCACGGCCCTGCGGCCCGGCATGGATTGCTCAAAGATCAGCATGGGAGACCTGCCTCATTGGCTCGCCCGCGTTTCCCGCCGGGCATGGATGGTTCGCCGAACCACTCGATTCAAGCGCGGTGCAACCGCATACCTTTCCCGCTGTCACGAGGTCACACGTGGCGTGATCCGTCAAAACCGGGATCCCCGCGACTGATCGGAGCGGTCCCCGCTCCCGGACGGCACCGGGGAGGGGGAGAACCGCCCCTCGGCACCGCCCGAACACCCCGGGGATCCCTGGCGATTACAGCGCGGCCAGGGCGGCGTCGTAATCGGGCTCTTCGGTGATTTCGGGCACCAACTGGGTGTAGAGCACCTTGTTGTCGGCATCCAGCACCACCACGGCGCGTCCGGTGAGACCGGCCAGGGGGCCGTCGGTAATCAGCATGCCATAGTCCTTGGCGAAGTTTCGGTCGCGCATCATGGAGGCGGTGACCACGTTCCCGATCCCCTCGGCGCCGCAGAAGCGCCCCTGGGCGAAGGGCAGGTCGGCGGAGACCACAATGGCCACGGCGGCGTCCTTACCCGCCATGGCGGCGTTGAATTTCTGGGTGGAGGTGGCGCAGACCGGGGTATCCAGACTGGGCACGATGTTGAGCAGTTTTTTCTTGCCCGCAAAGCCGGCCAGAGTAACGTCGGAGAGGTCACCTCCGACCAGGGTGAACTCGGGGGCGGCGGAACCGACCGCGGGCAGATCGCCATTGGTGTTGCAGGCATTTCCCTTGAGAGTGATTGCAGCCATGTGCGGTATCTCCTGATGATTATCGTCGCAAATCGTTGAGTGAAAAAGTCCGCCCGGGGTTCACCGCGGCGGAACCAGGCGGCACTTCGTCCCGCCCTGGAGCCCGATCACCCGCTCCAGCTTGGCGGCGAAGGCATCGATCTCCTCGTCGCTACGCTTCTCGGTGGCGCAAACCAGCAGCGCCTCGCCCAACTCCGGGTAGTCGCGGCCGAGATCAAGGCCGCCCAGGATATTGTGCGCCGCAGCGGAACGCAAGGCATCCGCCACCGGAACCGGCAACCGCAGCACCGCCTCATGAATATAATTCCCTGTAAAGGCGATTTCAACCCCAGGGATTTGCGTGATTTTCTCAACCAGACGCCGGGTGTTGCGGTGACAGGCGGCGACCACCCGGCGTAACCCCTCGCCCCCCAGCAGCGCCATGTGGATGGTTGCCGCGGTGACCATCAGCCCCTGGTTGGTGCAGATGTTCGAGGTCGCCTTGGAGCGGCGGATGTGCTGCTCCCGCGCCTGCAGGGTGAGGGTGAACCCGGGGTTGCCGTCGCGGTCCAGGGTGCGGCCGATAATGCGCCCCGGCATCTGGCGTACCAGCGCGCGCTTGCAGCAGAGCAGGCCGAAGTAGGGACCGCCCGAAGAGAGTGGCGCCCCCAGGGGCTGGCCCTCTCCGCAGCATATATCGGCCCCGGCGCCGCCCCACTCTCCAGCCGGCTTGAGCGCCGCCTGGGTCAGCGGGTTGACCACGGCGATGGCCAGGGCGCCATTGGCGTGCGCCCACCGCGCCATCTCGTCCACCGGCTCCAGGACCCCGAAGAAGTTCGGCTGGGGGATCACCAGGGCGGTGATATCCTCCCCCGCATGCCTCTCCAGGGCCTCCAGGTCACTGGCTCCGGTCGCCGGGTCGAAAGGCAGATCGACCAGTTCGATACCCTGATACCGGGTGATGTTGGCCGCCACCCGGCGGTAGGCGGGGTGCAGCGAACGCGGCACCAGCACCCGCCGGGAGGCGGATTTTCGATGGGCGCGAACCGCCATCAACACCGCCTCGGCCAGGGCCGAGGCCCCGTCGTAGAGCGAGGCGTTGGAGACATCCATCCCGGTCAGGGCCGTCATCATGCTCTGGTATTCGTAGAGCAGTTGCAGGGTGCCCTGGCTGGCCTCTGCCTGATAGGGGGTGTAGGCGCTGTAAAACTCCCCCCGGGTGGCGATCTCCCACACCGCCGCCGGTACATGGTGATCATAGGCGCCGGCGCCGACGAAGCAGACCGGCCGACTGTCGGCGGTGGCCCGCGCGCCCATCAGCTGGCCGGCCTGCATCTCCGACAGCGCCGGGGGGAGGGCATCCAGAGACCCGCAACGCAGGCTCCCGGGGATCTCGTCGAACAGGGCTTCGATATCCGCAACCCCGATTGCGGCAAGCATTTCCCGGACCTCTGCCTCGGTGTGTGGGATAAAGGGCATAGGGACAAACTCCGTGGTTGAGGCGCTAGCGGCGCGGGCTGCGCCGCAGGCTCATTCGGACTCGATCACTTCGCTGTAGGCGGCGGCGTCGAGCAGCCCCTCCAGCTCAGCGGGGTCGGAGAGGCGCACTTTGAACATCCAGCCATCCTCGTAGGGACTGTCGTTGATAGTCTCGGGGGCGTCCGCCAGGGCCTCGTTGACCTCGACCACCTCCCCGGTGACCGGGCTGTAGACATCCGAGGCGGCCTTCACCGACTCGACCACGGCACACTCACTTCCGGCATCGACGCCGGCGCCCACCTCGGGCAGCTCGACAAACACCAGATCCCCCAGCAGTTCCTGGGCATGGTCGCTGATGCCCACGCTCACCAGATCACCACCCTCGGCCCGCACCCACTCGTGGCTGCGGGCATACTTCAGCTCGGTTGGCAGATTACTCATCGTCTCGCTCCTTAGTTCCGGTTGTTTTCGATTCGTTTGACGCCTCGGACGTAGCGGAGGCACCGCCCGGCATCAGTCGATCTTCACGACGGCCCGGCCGTTGCGAGCAAAAGGCGGCCGGACCACCTGAACCTCCAGACGGCGGCCACGGATCTCCACCTCGCACGACTCCGGACATCCGGAATCGACCCGGGCCAGGGCGATGGAGCGCTCAAGGGTCGGGGAGAAGCCTCCGGAGGTGATCCCGCCGATCTCCCGGTCGCCGCTGAACAGCCGCTGGTGGTCGCGCAGGATACCACGGTCACGCAGCACCAGGCCGACAAACCGGCGGTTGCCGTCGGCCCCGCGCCGCGCATCGAGCACCGGACGGCCGATGAAATCGCGCTCGACCGGCTCCCAGGCGATCGTCCAGCCCAGGCCCGCCTCCAGCGGCAGTGTCTGTTCGTCCATATCGCTACCATAGAGGTTCATACCCGCCTCCAGGCGCAGGGTGTCGCGGGCCCCCAGCCCGCAGGGCGCCACCCCGGCGGCGGCCAGCGCCTCCCAGAAGGCGGTGGCATCCACCCCGGGCAGCAGCACCTCGAAGCCATCCTCGCCGGTGTAGCCGGTGCGGGCGACGAACCACTCCCCATCGGTGGCGGCATGAAACGGGGCAAGCGCCGCGACTCCGGCGCGCAACGCCCCGGGCAGCAGCGGCAGTACACGCTCGCGGGCGGCGGGGCCCTGCACGGCGATCATCGCCAGTTCGTCGCGCGGCTCGATCACCACCTCGAATCCCGCCGCCTGGGCGAGGATCCAGGCCAGATCCTTCTCGGCGGTGGCGGCGTTGACCACCATCCGGTAGCGCCCCTCCCCGATGAAATAGACGATCAAGTCATCGATCACCCCGCCCCGCTCGTTGAGCATGCAGCTGTAGAGTGCCTTGCCGGGCTCGGTGAGCCGCGCCACATCATTGGCCAGGAGCCGGCGCAGAAACCCCCGGGCCTGCTCCCCGAGCAGGTCGAGCACCTGCATGTGGCTGACATCGAACATCCCGGCGGCGCGGCGCACCGCATGGTGCTCTTCGATCTGGGAGCCGTAGTGCAGGGGCATCAACCAGCCGCCGAAGGGGACGATCCGGGCGCCCATCGCCTGATGGGCGGCGAACAAAACGGTCTTCTTTTCCATAAACAACCAAGGTCTCGGTTACCGGGAGCGGCGGCGGTTCAGGTGCCCCCCGGGCACCTCCCCGGCCTCTTTCACCGGCACAAAAAAAGGGCGGCACGAGGCTACAGCCTAGCCTCGTGCCGCCCCTCTGTCCAAAACCTGAGAGTTTAAAGCCGAAATCGGCTCTGCCCCGTCGGTGGGTCTGACGACCGCTCTCCAGAGTCAACCTGGGAGATGATCCCGGCCCCGTGGTCCTTCTGCCTGAGCGATTCCGGGCGGGTTGCGCCTTCGGCGTTGGCCCTTGGGCCAATCTCTCCCACGGGGGATGGTTGAATGGGGGAACTATACCGGCAGCCGGGGGCAAATCCAATCGCTTTTTACACCCCCCCGCCCGGGCCCCCAACGGTCCGCCGGGCCAGGGTGGGCAGCTCGCCGATCAACCCCAGGGCACGGCGGATGATCAACCCCTTCAGCGGCCCGGAGCGGTCGGCGAGGGCGAGCCCCAGGTTGCGCAACAGGCCGAGCGGGACGTTACGGTTGCTGAACAGCCGTTTGAAGGCGTCCATCGCCCCCAACATGGCGATATTGGCCCCCTTGCGCGCCCGCTCGTAGCGGCGCAGGGTCGCCATCGAACCAAGGGGGCGGCCTGTGCCGCGCGCCTCGACCAGGACGTCCACCAGGGCCGCCATGTCGAGAAATCCGAGGTTCACCCCCTGCCCGGCCAGGGGATGGATGCCGTGGGCGGCATCCCCGACCAGGGCCAGTCCCGGCTGCACATAGTGGTCTGCGTTGCGCAGCCGCAGGGGAAAGCAGCCCCGGGGACCGACCCGGGGCACCGCGCCCAAGACATACTCGGAGGCCTCGCTGAGCTCCCGGCAGAAGGCCGCGTCTTCCAGGGCCATGAGGTGTTCGGCGTGGGCCGGGGCGGTGGACCAGACAATGGAGCAGCGTCCATCATCGATCGGCAGCAGGGCCAGGGGGCCGTTCGGCATGAAGCGCTGGCGCGCCACCGCGCCGTGGTGGTGTTCGGGCCAGACGGTGGCCACGATGGCGTGCTGGTCATAGGCCCAGCCGCTGGAGCCGATGCCCGCCATCTCGCGCACTGGGGAGTTGGCGCCCTCGGCGGCCACCACCAGTTGACACTCCAGCACCGCCCCGCCGTCGAGATAGACCCTGGGGGTGGGTCCCGTCCGCTCCACCCGGCGGATCCGGTCGGGGGCGAAACGGGTGGCCGTGCCCAGCTCCCCCAGGCGCTCCCACAGCGCCAGCTGGGTGACGCGATTCTCCACGATGTGTCCCAGATCGGGTTCGCCGATCTCCGCGGCATCGAAGCGGACACGCCCCCGCCCCGCGGCGTCCCATACCAGCATCCCGCCATAGGGGGAGGCGCGCAGCTGCCGGATGTGCTCCCAGGCGCCGAGATTTTCCAGTACCCGCTGGGAGGCGCGGGTCAGGGCCGAGACACGCAGATCGACCTCCTCCGCGGGCCAACTCAGGCGCGGTTCACGCAGCTCCACCACCGCCACCCGGAACCCCTCCATGGACAGGGCGCACCCGAGGGCCGAGCCGACCATGCCGCCGCCGGCGACCACCACATCGAAACGTGTCACCCCCTCACTCAAGCCCCACCCCCCGGGCCAGGCGCGGCAACCGGCCGTTGAGACCCATGAACTGACGGCTCAAGAGCTGCTTCAGGGGCGGGGCCAGGTCCAGCGCCAGCAACCCAAGATTGCGGGCCAGGCGCACCGGTGGCAGCGGGTTGGTGAACAGGCGCACCAGGCCGTCGGTCATCAGGGCAACCCCCTGTTGATCACGTTGGCGCCAGTCGGCATAGGCGCGCAGGGTCTCCAGGGCGCCGATGTCGGCCCCGGCCGCCCGGGCGTCGCCGAGCACCTCCGCCAACACCGCCACGTCGCGAATCCCCAGATTGAAACCCTGGCCGGTAATCGGATGCACCGCGTGGGCGGCGTTGCCGATCAGCGCCAGCCGGGGCCGCACCTGCTCGCGCGCCAGCAGCAGTTTGAGCGGATAGCTGGAGCGGCGCCCGGCACGCTGAAAACGCCCCAGACGGTTGCCAAAGCGCTCTTGTACCCGGGCCAGAAATTGCGGCTCATCGAGGGCCATCACCTCCTCCACCTCCGTGTCCGCCACGGTCCACACCAGGGCGTAGCGAGCGCCGCTCAGTGGCAGCATGGCCATCGGCCCCGCGTCGGTGAAGCGTTCGTAGGCGACGCCCGGAGCGGGGGCGCCGGAGGTCAGGTTGCTGATGATGGCGCTCTGCCCGTAACCCCATTCGCGGGCCTCGATACCGAGAGCGGCGCGCACCATGGAACGGGCGCCGTCGGCCGCCACCAGCAGGCGCGCGCTGATCCGCCGCTCTCCCTCATCCAGGCTCAGGGTTAGCCGGGCCGCCTGATCATCGAGTTCGAATGAGTCCAGCCGGGCCGGACACAACAGGGTGACTCCGGGCAGGTCCCCCACCCCGCGCAGCAGGGCCTGGCCGAGGGCGTGGCCGGTGGCCACATAGCCCAGGGCCTCAAGGTCGTGATCGCGGCAGTCGAGACGGGCAAAACCGAACTGCCCGCGATCGGAAACATGGATCCTGCGAATCGGTTCGGCATCCCCCGCCAACCGCTCCCAGACGCCGATTGATTCGAGGATCACCCGGGTACCCTGGGCGAGGGCGATGGCGCGGTCGTCGTAGCTGGGCTGGACCTCGGAATCGAGAGGCCAGGCCTCGACCAGAGCGACCGACAGCCCGCAGCCGACCAGGGCCCTGACCAGACTCGCGCCGACCATGCCGCCACCGACGATCACCAGATCGAATTCGCTCTTCATCTCCCGCCCTTCAGCCTCTGCCGGGGCGCCGCGCGCCGCCCATCAGCGACTCGATCTCGCGGACACCCTTCGGGGCGTCGGTGGTCAGCACCTCGCGCCCCTCCTTGGTCACCAGCACATCGTCCTCGATGCGGATGCCGATATCCCACCACTTCCTGGCCACCCCCTTGCTGCCGGCGGGGATATAGATCCCCGGCTCGATGGTCAACACCATCCCCGGCTCCAGTTCGCGCCAGGCGCCGTCGATCTTGTAATCGCCCACGTCATGCACATCCATCCCCAGCCAGTGGCCGGTGCGGTGCATGTAGAAGCGCTTGTAGCTCTCGCGCTTGAGGGCCGAGGCGAGCGAGCCCTTTAACAGCCCGAGTTCGATCAGCCCCCGGGTAATCACCCGCACCGCCGCCTGGTGCGGTGCATCCCAGTGGCTGCCCGGCGAGACCTTGGCGATGGCCGCCTCCTGGGCCTTGAGCACCAGTTCGTAGAGCTGGCGCTGGGGTTCGCTGAAGGTGCCGCTGATCGGGATGGTGCGGGTGATGTCCGAGGCGTAGTAGTCGTGTTCGCAGCCCGCGTCGATCAGCAGCAGCTCCCCGTCGCGCAGCTCGTCCCGGTTGTCGATGTAGTGCAGCACACAGGCGTTGGCGCCACCTCCGACGATCGGCGGGTAGGCCTGGTGGCGGGCACCGCGCATTGCGCACTCGTGGACAAATTCCGCCTCCAGCCGCCATTCGTGCAGCCCCGGCCGGCATGCCCCCATCACCCGCCGGTGCCCCTGTGCCGAGATCCGGGCGGCTTGGCGTATCGCCTTGATCTCGCTGCGGCTCTTGTAGAGGCGCATATCGTGCAGGTAGTGATCGAGGGCGATGAACTCCAGCGGCCCGGTCACCCCGGCCCGCGACTGGGTGCGGATCTGACTCACCCATTCCGATATCTGCTTGTCCAGCTCCGGGTTGCAGCCCATGGCGTAGTAGACCCGGGCGCACTGCTCCAGCATGCGTGGCAGGATCTCGTTGAGATCGCCGATCGGAAACGAGTCGTCCGCTCCGTATATCCGGACCGCCCCCTCCTGACCGGCGCGCGCGCCATCCCACTGCTCACGCTCCGGATGGCGCTCCCGGCAGAACAGGATGTACTCCGCCTGTTTGCGTCCGGGGATCAGGATCGCCACCGCCTCCGGCTCGGGAAAGCCGGTGAGATAGTAGAAGTCGCTGTCGGGACGGTAGGCATAGTCCACATCGCGGTTGCGCCTGGCCACCGGCGCCGTGGGCAGGATGGCGATGCTGTTGGGCTCCATCATGCGCATCAGCTGGCGCCGCCGCCGTTTGAACTCACTGGCGATCATGGATCAACTCTTCCCGCAGCAGCAGGACCGCGACCCGCACGAATTCGACGATCTCGGTCAGTGCCTGCTCCTCCTGCTCCTGCTCCTGCTCCTCGTCATCCCCGCCCAGGGCATCGAGATCGATGCGGGTGATCTCGGCCAGGTCGTTGAGCGCCTCCCGGGCCTCCCGGGAGAGCGTCTCCGGGTCCAGCGGACCGGCCAGCCCGATGCCGTAGAGGAAGCCCTGGCACCACTCGGCGAGAGCCCCGGCCCGCTCGGTGAGCGGCCACCCCTCCGGCGGCAGCAGGGGGGCGAACCCAAACCCCGGCCCCGCAAGCGCCTCCCGGGTCTGATCTTGAATCTCGCCCAGGGCTACACGGCACTCCTGCACCGACAACTCCCCGGCGGATGCGTCGGGCATCACCTCGCCCAGCAGCCGCTCCAGCGGCCGTTCGATATCGACGCACAACAGCCCGCAGAGCAGGCCGTGCACCTGTGCGGCCCCCTCCTCCACTCCGGCCGTGCCCAGTGGGTGCTCCAGCCGCTCGTAATCCCATGAACCTTGCGCCATACGTCAAACAGACCCCGGAAAACATCTACAGCCCGAATCGGCTGCGTGGGCGATCATAACACGCCCCCATCCCCGTTGACCCGTGGGTTTGCTCACTCTATATTGGGCGGTATGAACAACGAAGATCAAACCGCCCTGCTGGAGCAGAACCTCAAACGCCTGGAGGTTCGCGTCGATGATCTGATCCATATCGTCGCCCTGCTCAAGGAGGAGAACAAGAGCCTGCGCGTGAAACAGGAGAACCTGGTCAGCGAGCGGGCGGAGTTGATCGAAAAGACCGAATTAGCCAAGAGCCGGGTCGAGGCGATGATCAGCCGGCTCAAATCCATGGAAGCCAACCCGTGAGCAATGAAACAATTCCTGTAACGGTACGCATTATGGAGAAGGAGTACCGCGTCGCCTGTCGTCAGGATGAACAGGAGAGCCTGCTCGCATCGGCCCGTTTCCTTGATCAGAAGATGCGCGAAATCCGCACCAGCGGAAAGGTGATCGGCACCGACCGCATCGCCGTCATGGCGGCCCTCAATCTGGCCCACGATCTGCTCGACCAGAAAAACAGCAAGGACAGCAGCACCCATATCCTCACCCGCCGCCTGCGCGCCATGCAGGAGAAGATCGACCTTGCGCTGAATCAGAGCAACCAGCTCGATCTTTAGCCCGTACCGCGGGATGGAATCGAACGCCGGATATAGCGCATGTTCCGATACCATTCGCGAACCGATGCCGACCCATTGTTCCGGAGTGGCCGGTGATACGGCCCTGAATCATCCGGGAAATCAGTTCCCCGCGCGCGGCGTTCGCACCGCTCCCTCACGTCAAGACGCGTCACCACTCGTAACGCAGGACGATTTTGGAGTTGCCACACGGTCCCCGCAGGGCTAGCCTAGAAGGTATAGACACCCTCTGCGGTGTACGCCAGGGAGCCGGGTATTTTCTTGAGCCTAATTGATACCCCGGGAGCATGATGTGGAGCCGGTGCGCATATCCGCCCCGAGCGGGGAGCCTGAAGCGACACGGTTGTTCCCACTTGAACCAACCGGTTCAAGAACGATGGTGAGCAGCGGCACGGGTGGAGGGTGTCTATCTTGAGGGTGTATGCCCGGACGGCCCTCCGCTCCCTGCAACCCGCCACATCTCATGCCGCACAAGGGCAGTATGGATTGTGCGGCCTATGGACTGCGAAGCGGTTTGTACAGGACGCGTTCTCAAACAAGCCGATGGCAACGGCGGCGTGGTTCAGTACGAATGAACCGCGCAGTCAAAGATGGCGCGCCCGTGACAGATGCGGAATGAATCAACCACCACGCTATCCATGACCGATCCAAAGCGGCAACGCAACCAGATCCGAAGCCTACGCCGGGCACTCTCGCCGGGCCGCCAGCGCGCCCATGCCCGCGCCGCGGCACGAAACTTTCACGCCTCGCCCCTCTTCCTCAAGGCCCGGCATATCGCCCTCTATCTGGCCAGCGACGGTGAACTCGACCCACAGATCATCGCGCGTCAGGCCCTGGCATGCGGTAAAAAAGTCTACCTGCCGGTTCTCAGGCCGCAAAACCGCCGCGCACTCTGGTTCGCCCCCTACCGTCCCGGCCAGCGGCTGATCAACAACCGCTTCAACATCCCCGAACCCGATATCCGCAGCCACAAACCGCGCCGCCCCTGGGCGCTCGATCTGATCCTGATGCCACTGGTCGCCTTTGACCTCGGCGGCAACCGCCTGGGCATGGGGGGAGGCTACTACGACAGAACCTTCGCCTACCTGCGCCACCGCAGGGTCTGGAAGCGGCCCCGGCTGGCGGGTCTCGCACATGAGTTACAGCGCCTCGACACACTCAGCGCAAACCCCTGGGACATTCCGATGCAGGCCGTGATTACCGAACAGGCCTATCACCCATGCGGAGGCCGTGCGGGCCCAACCGAAAATGCGCAAGCGACAACGCGCATGAGTTGATTCGCGGACCCTCCCGACAACAATGACAAGAGTCAATCCATGCATCATAACCCTCCCGTCCAGGCAATTGCGGCATGCCCCTTATCGATAAAACATCAAAAACACCCATCGGTTACTGGCTTTTCTCCCTGACTTTATTATACTCATGCTTGAATTTCGCGAATGTACCTTAAGTAACGGAGGGCACGTAATGGCCGTCAAGAGAGCCGCAAAGAAAAAAGCAGCCAAAAAAAAGGTGCAAGAGTGTCGCTACCTCGTGAAAGATTTTGGGACATCCCAGTCCCCAAAATCGACTCGCCAACGCGACAGCCGTTACTGCCCCGACCGTCCTGCGCTCATCACGACTCCGTCCCGCACATTGCAGCAAAGCTGCTCGTGCGCAACTCCGTCATGATGACCACAATGACTCTACGGCGTGTCGGATGCGCTATTTGTATGCCCTACGTCACTCCCTATCGGTCGTAACTGCGGCCATACAACCGCGCCTACGCCTATCGGGGACTAACCGCCTTCGCTTCGCTCTCCATGGCGGTTAGCGAAAGCAGGCCACCCCCAAACAAGTGCGGCCCCGCAAGGTGCGGCCTCGTAAAAAGGCCATTGCCAAGTAACCGGAATCGGCATAACGCGGAATGGCCCACGGCCTACCGCCAATAGAAGTAAGGGAGGCCCGCGATTCGCGGGCCTCCCTTTTTTCCTTCTAGACGGATCCGTAATCTTCAACGGTAACCGGGGTAGACCCGAAAGAGGCGCAGCAGCCGCAATTGGCTTTGCATAACCGGGCGAATGAAAGCCCCGTCATCTTTGGAAGTGAAGCCCGGCAGTGGGCCGTGCACACGCCAACGCCGAGGGTTTCCCGATCACCCTGGCCGGCAACGCCCCCCGCAGGCAAACAGCCGGTAGGCCATATTTCCCGTCTCCTCCTCATAGGGGTATCCCAGCCCCTGAAGAAAACGCAGGAACTCCTTACGCTCCCGGGCGTCGACCTGCACACCCATCAGCACCCGCCCGTAAGCCGCGCCATGATTGCGATAGTGGAACAGGCTGATATTCCAGCGCCGTCCCATGCCGCGGAGAAACCTGTACAGGGCGCCCGGGCGTTCCGGGAATTGAAAGCGAAACAGGCACTCGTTCTCGACCTCCGGCGCGTGCCCGCCCACCATGTAACGGATGTGCAGTTTGGCCGTCTCGTTATCGGTCATGTCGATGACCGGGTAGCCGGCCTCCGTCAAGTCCCCGATCAGTTCCCGGCGCTCTTCATCGCCCCCGCTCAACTCGACGCCCACGAACACATGCGCCGCCGCAGCATCCGCATAGCGATAGTTGAACTCGGTTACGCTACGTTTGTCGCTTATGGTCTTGCAAAAACGCAGGAAACTGCCCGGCTTCTCAGGAATCTCCACCGCCAGCAGCGCCTCGCGGCGCTCGCCCAGCTCGGCCCGCTCGGCCACATGGCGCAGGCGATCGAAGTTGATATTGGCGCCACTCTCGATCGCCACCAGCGAGGCCCCTTCGACGCCTTCACGCTGCACATATTTCTTCAACCCCGCCACCGATAACGCCCCGGCCGGCTCGGCGACGGTACGCGTGTCATCGAACACATCCTTGATCGCCGCGCAGATCTCGTCGGTGCTCACCAGGATCACCTCGTCGACCACCTGGCGCGCCAGGCGAAAGGTCTCCTTGCCGATCTGGCGTACGGCAACCCCATCCGCGAAGATTCCCACCTGCTTGAGATTCACCCTGCGCCCGGCTTCCAGGGCACGATACAGCGTCGGCGCGTCATCCGGTTCGACACCGATCACCTTGACCCCGGGATAGACGAACTTCACATAGGCACCGATCCCCGCCACCAGCCCGCCACCACCGACCGGCACAAAAATGGCGTCCGGCGGCCCCGCGTGCTGACGCAGGATCTCCATCCCCACTGTCCCCTGACCGGCGATCACATCGCGGTCATCAAAGGGATGAATGAAGGTCATGCCTTTCTCGCGAACCAGCTCCTGGGCATGGGCATAGGCCTCATCGTAGGAGTCGCCGACCTGCACCGCCCGCGCCCCGTAGCTGCGTACCGCCTCGACCTTGATCTGCGGCGTGGTTTCCGGCATGACGATGATCGCCCGGATACCCAGCTCCCGGGCCGAAAGGGCCACGCCCTGGGCGTGGTTTCCCGCCGATGCTGCGACCACGCCCTGCCTGCGTTCCTGCTGCGTCAGACCCCGCATCCGGTTGTAGGCGCCGCGCAGCTTGAAGGAGAAGACCGGCTGCAGGTCCTCGCGCTTGAGCCAGACCCGGTTGTTCAGGCGCTGGCTGAGGCGCGGCGCGCGCTCCAGGGGGGTTTCGCGGGCCACGTCATAGACCTGGGCGCGCAGGATTCTCTCAATGTAACTCTGGGGCATCGTTTGGCCCTTCTCGGTGGTTTGAGTGCCGGGCCGCCGTTGGGCTCCCCGGTACGGTTTGAAAACAGTGCGGGATGATTGTACGCCCGGCACCCCAGGCCACGACAGCAGGGGCGCTGCATGCCCCCATAAAGAGCGGAACGATGACAATCGCACCACCTCGAAGCTATCATTAGGCGCAAAGAAATTCTAATCAGGAGTATTCACCATGACCCCAGACGAACTCAAGCGCCTGGCCGCCGAGGCCGCCGTCGATTATGTAGACGGCGGCATCATCGGCGTCGGCACCGGTTCCACCGTCAATCATTTCATCGACGCACTCGCCGGCATCAAGCACAAGATCGAGGGGGCGGTCTCCAGTTCCGAGGTCTCCACCGAACGCATGAAGGGCCACGGCATCCCGGTAATCGACCTCAACGCCGCCGGCGAACTGGACCTCTACGTCGATGGCGCCGACGAATCCAACCGCCACCTGCACCTGATCAAGGGCGGCGGCGGCGCCCTTACCCGGGAGAAGATCGTCGCCGGCGCCAGCCGCCGATTCGTCTGCATCGCCGATGGCAGCAAGCTGGTGGATGTACTGGGAGAGTTCCCTCTGCCGGTGGAGGTGATCCCCATGGCACGCAGCCACGTCGCCCGCCAGTTGGTAAAGCTGGGCGGCACACCAGTCTGGCGCGAGGGGTTCGTCACCGACAACGGCAACGTCATCCTCGATGTCCATAACCTGCAGATCATGGAGCCGGTAAAAATGGAACAGGAGATCAACGCCATCGCCGGCGTGGTCACCGTCGGCATCTTCGCCATGCGTCCGGCCGACGTCCTGATCCTGGGCACTGAAGAAGGCATAAAAACCATCCTTCCCTGACGGGACAGTGGGATCCCCGCGCCCTTCAGGGTTCTCTTGCCGGACCTTTGCCTTTTCCGGCAGACATACGCCTCCGCCCTTTTCCCTAGGATCGCTCCATGCATATCCACCTCATCTGCATCGGCACCAAGATGCCGCGCTGGGTACAGGAGGGCTATCGGGAGTACGCCAAGCGCCTGCCCGCGGAGTGTGCCCTGCGGCTGGTGGAGATCGCCCCGGGGCACCGTGGCAAGGGCGCTGATCTCAGACGCGCCATGCAGGACGAGGGGGAGCGTATGCTCAAGGCGATCCCCAACAACTGCCGGGTGATCGCCCTGGATATTCCGGGAAAGGCCTGGAGCACCGAACAGCTCGCCTCCCACATGGATGGGTGGATGAACAGTGGACAGGATCTCGTCCTGCTGGTGGGCGGCCCCGAGGGGCTGGCGCCAGGGTGTCTGGAGCGGGCGGGGCAGCGCTGGTCACTGTCGCCGCTGACCCTGCCCCACCCCCTGGTGCGGGTGGTGCTGGCGGAGCAGATCTACCGTGCCTGGAGCCTGCTGCGCAACCACCCGTACCACCGGGCGTAACCCAGCGTCCTCTCTGTCATTCCGGTCTCCGCTGGTGTAGGGTGTGGGCAACCGTCGGCGGCCACGCCGCCCGACCGGGATGTCTCCCACTGCCGATCGGCCGAGAGCCCGTGGCCCGGGTCACCGAATCCGGAATACCGCACCAACGACTCTGTGGGGAGTGATGAATTGTGCTTTCCCAAAGCGGGTGAATGGCGATGTTGCCGAGCATCTACCTGGCCTCCCTGTCGCCCAGGCGGCGTGAACTCCTGGGCCAGATCGGGGTCGATCATGAGGTGATCCGGGTGCAGGTCGATGAGACCCCGCACCCGGGTGAAGCACCCGTAGAATACGTGATACGGCTTGCCCTGGAGAAGGCTGGAGCCGGTCTTTCGGGCCTGGGCGAGCGCTCCCCGCGCCCGGTGCTCGGCGCCGACACCGCGGTGGTGGCCGACGGGCGGATTCTGGGCAAGCCCGCGCACCGGGGGGAGGCGCTGGAGATGATCTCCCTCCTCTCGGGCCGCAGCCACAAGGTGCTTACCGGCGTTGCCCTGACCACCCCCGGGCGGGAGTGGAGCCGCCTCAGCGTCAGCCGGGTCACCTTCCGGGAGGTGACGGAGCGCGAGGCGAATGCCTATTGGGAGAGCGGAGAGCCGATGGACAAGGCGGGCGGCTACGCCATTCAGGGAGTCGGGGCGCTGTTCATCCGGCATCTGGAGGGGAGCTTTTCCGGCGTTATGGGGCTGCCCCTGTTCGAGACCGCCCAGCTGCTGCGCGAGGCGGGCATCGGCCTGCTGGGCGCGCAACCGAAGTCATAGAAGAACCGATAACGATGAGTGAAGAGATTCTGGTCAATGTCACGCCGCCGGAGACCCGGGTGGCGGTAATCGAGAACGGGGTGGTGCAGGAGGTTTTGATCGAGCGCAGCCGCCGCCGCGGTCTGGTGGGCAATATCTACAAGGGACGGGTCTGCCGGGTGTTGCCGGGGATGCAGGCGGCATTCGTGGACATCGGGCTGGAGCGCGCCGCCTTTCTGCACGCCTCCGACATCGTCGGCACCGGAAACGGGGCGGCCCGCAACGAAAACATCGCCGAACTGGTGCGCGAGGGCGGCGACGTGGTGGTGCAGGTGGTCAAGGATCCGCTGGGCAGCAAGGGTGCACGCCTTACCACCAACCTCTCCATCCCCTCCCGCTACCTGGTCTACATGCCGCAGCTGATCTCGCCCGGCATATCCCAGAAGATCGATGACGAGAACGAGCGCGAGCGGCTGCGCGGCATCATCGCACCGGTTGTCGCGACCCTGCGGCACCGCGGCAACTTCATCGCCCGTACCGCCGCCGAGGGGGTGGATGCCGCCACCCTCGAGGTCGACATGAATTTCCTGGCCCGTCTCTGGCACACCATTATGGAGCGGCGTGCTTCGGCCACCCCCGGCGAGTTGATCCACGAGGATCTTCCGCTCTATCTGCGTGCCCTGCGCGACCTGGCCACCCCCGAGGTGGAGAAGATACGCATCGACTCGCGCGCCAGCTGGCGCAAGGCCAAACAGTTCTCCAAGGAGCTGATCCCCGACCTGGCCATCAACATCGACTATTACCCGGGCGAGCGCCCGATCTTCGACCTGTACGGAGTCGAGGATGAGATCCAGAAGGCGCTGGAGCGCAAGGTCGATCTGAAATCGGGCGGACATCTGATCATCGACCAGACCGAGGCGATGACCACCATCGACGTCAATACCGGCGCCTTTGTAGGTCATCGCAACCTGGAAGAGACCATCTTCAAGACCAACATGGAGGCGGCCCAGGCGATCTACCGGCAGCTGCGCCTGCGCAATCTCGGCGGCATCATCATCATCGATTTCATCGACATGAACGACGAGGAGCACAAACGCCAGGTACTGCGCGCACTGGAGAAGTTTCTCACCAAGGACCACGCCAAGACCCAGATCACCGAGGTCTCGTCCCTGGGCCTGGTAGAGATGACCCGTAAGCGCACCCGCGAATCCCTGGAGCATATCCTCTGCGAACCCTGCGCCTGCTGCGGCGGCAAGGGCTCGATGAAGACCGCCGAGAGCACCTGCTATGAGATCTTTCGCGAGATCCTGCGCGAGGCCCGTCAGTTCGATGTCGAATCCCTGCTGGTACTCGCCTCCCAGGAGGTGGTGGACCGGCTGCTGGACGAGGAGTCGCCCACCCTGGCGGAACTGGAGTCGTTTATCGACAAGACCATCCGCCTGCAGGCCGAGGCCCTCTACTCGCCGGAACACTACGACGTGGTACTGCTGTGAACCGGGGCCTGCCTCCGCCAGGGCGTGTCCCATCGGTGATGCCCGCCGCCGTATCGGACCGGAGACGCGGATCGCGCAGCCCCGCCCCGGAATACCGGGATCACCCTCCGCGCTCCCGGAGTATTGTGCCCCGAAGGACGCCGCCGGACAGCGGCGGCGGATAGGCGGCCCCGATGATCCGTCACCTCTCCCGGCTCACCTACCGCCTCACCCTGCTGCTGATCTTCCTAAGCGGACTGGCGGTGCTGCTGGCGCGGCTGTTGCTGCCACTGGCCGAGCTCTACCGGGGGGAGATCGAGCAGTTGGCCGGTGAGGCGTTGGGCCAACCGGTGCAGGTCGGGTTCATGGAGGCGCACTGGCGCGGACTCGGTCCGCGGCTGATTCTGCACAACGTGGATCTGGTCAATCCCCAGAACCAACGGGTGACCCTGCGCCTGTCCGAGATCCAGGTGGATATCGCCCTGCTCGACTCCCTGCGCAACCGTGCCGTCACCACCCGGCGCATCACCCTGGCCCGGCCGAGCATCCTGATCAAGCGCCGCACCGATGGCAGCTTCGCGGTCGAGGGGCTTCAGGGACTGGAGGGACTGGCCGCGGCCCCGCAGCGGGCGGATGCCGGAGGGCTGTTCCTGCTGCCCAGGCGCATCGCCGTGAGCGACGGCACCATCCTCTGGGAAAACCAGGCCATCGGCGCCGCACCGATGCGCTTCACCAACGTCAACCTGGAGCTGTTCAACGATCACCAGCGCCACCAGATCCATGGTGAACTGAGCCTGCCCGGGGCCTCGGCCAGCCGCCTGAGCCTGGCCGCAGACATCCGGGGCGACCTGCAACAGCCGGGGGGCTGGTCCGGCGATTTCTATCTCGGCGGCGAGCAGCTGATCCTGGAGCAGCTGCTCAGGCATCGCATCCCCAGCGGCTACGCGGTGCCCGACGGCCAACTCGGCATGCGCCTCTGGAGCCGCTGGCGGGACGGGCGCATGCAGCATCTGGAGGGAGAGCTGCAGGTGCAGCGGCTGCGCATCGAGCAGTTGCCCTCCTCCGGCGCGCCCAGGCACTGGGAGGCAGACGCCTTCGGCGGCGCATTCCAATGGCTGCGCCGACCCCAGGGTTGGCAACTGGAGATCGGCGACATCAGCTACCGCCACGGCGGTGACGGCTGGCCGGTAGGGCGCATCGGACTCCACAGTGGCATCGACCCGGACGGCACCGAGTGGCTTACCGCCAGGGCCGACTTTCTGCGCATCCAGGACCTGCTCGGCCTGGCCACCCTGTTCCCGCTACCGGACCCGGCGCTCGATGAGCGGTTGCGCCAGGGGCGCCCGGTGGGCGACATTCATGACCTGCGCCTGGAGTTGCGCGGTAACGAACAGTGGGCGCTGAGCGCCCGCGCCACGGGGTTGGGGATGCGCCCCTGGCAGTCGCTCCCGGGTCTGAGCAATCTCAGCGCCGCGGTACGCGCAGGCCCCGGCGGCGGGAGTCTGGAGATCGACAGCCGAAACACGTTGATCGACACCAACGGCATGTTCCGCGCCCCCCTGCGCCTGGAGCGGTTGCAGGGCAACCTGGCCTGGCACCTCGCCTCAGATGGCGAGTGGGTACTCACCTCGCCCCTGTTGCGCGCATCCAACCAGGACATTCAGACCCGCTCGCGCCTGCGGCTGGCGTTCCCACCGGCCCCGGGGGCCAGCCCCTTCATCGATCTGCAGACCGATTTCCAGGATGGCGACACCCGCCATGCCGGGCGCTACTACCCCACCTCCATCATGCCCGCCGCCGTGGTCGGGTGGCTCGACCGGGCCATCGGCGGGGGCCGGGTCCGCGGCGGCAGCTGCCTGCTGCGCGGACCGCTGTTCGAGTTTCCCTTCGATCAACACCCCAGCGGCCGCTTCCAGGTGCTGTTCGATGTGGAGGGACTTGACCTCGACTACCAGGGCGGCTGGCCCTCACTGAGCGGTGTCGCAGCACAGGTGGAGTTTCTCGGCAACGCCATGCACATCGAGGCGCAGGAGGCGAAGATTCTGGACACCCGCATCGAGTCACTGCGCGTCGCCATCGAGGATCTCGCCGGGACCGGCCCCCTCACCCTCGACGGCACCACCGAGGGTCCCCTGGCCGACACCCTGCGCCTGCTCACCGAATCGCCGCTGGCCGAGCAGTTCGGCCGTCTGGCGGAGGGTATCGAGGCCGCCGGTCAGGCGCGGCTGGATCTCGATCTGACCCTGCCCCTGGACGATGAAGGAGAGCCGCGCCTGGACGGGCGCCTGATGATGCGCGATGCGGCACTCGACCTGCGTCAGTGGGAACTGCCGGTCCGCAACATCGCCGGCACCCTGCGCTTCGACCAGGACCGGGTGCGGGCAAAGGGGATCAAGGGGCGGCTTCACGGCAGCCCGGTGGAGGTGGATGTCGCGCCTGAAGGGGGGAAGGCCACCCGCCTCACGGCCCGCACCACCCTCGCCGCGGAGCGTCTGCGCCAGCGCCTGCCCGAGCTGCCCCTGGATCGTCTGAGCGGGGAGGGGGAGGTGACACTGCGCCTGGACATCCCCCACAGCCTGATGGGCCAAGGGGAGGCGACGGTGGCGCTGCGCATCCATTCCGACCTGCGGGGCTTTGCCATCGACCTGCCCGCGCCCCTGGGCAAGACGGCGGAGCGCGCGCGTGAGCTGGAGCTGGAGACCGAACTCGGCGGCGCACGCACGCCGCTGCGTTTCCACCACGCCGGACTCCTGAGCGGCGCCCTGCTGATCGACCCCGACACCCCCGGCGGCGTCAGCCGGGGCGAGATCCGCCTGGGTGACGCCCGGGCCGAGCTGCCCCAACACCCCGGGGTACGCATCCACGGCGGCTGGAAGCGGCTCGATCTGGCCCCCTGGCTCGATCTGGCGACACCCGGTGGAGGGACACCCGCGCCCGACCTGCGCCTTATCGACCTGCGCTTCGAACAGCTCCGCCATGGTGGTCTTGAACTGCACCAGCCGCGCCTCACCCTGCGCCGCGACGAGGGGGGATGGAGCGGGGAGCTGAGCAGCGATCTGGCCGAAGGCCGGCTGACCATCCCCGCGGGGGACAGCGACCAGCCGCTGCGCCTCGATCTGGAGCGGCTGAATCTGGCCTTCGATCCGCAGTCGGATACCCCCGCCGCCCCCGCTGATCCCAGCGCCGCCCCCGACCCGACGCGCCTGCCCGCCATCGATGCCTCGGTCAAGGCGTTCCAGATCAACGGCCACCCCTACGGTCAACTGAACCTGAAGACGGAGCGGGTGGCACGCGGGATGCGGATCGAACAGTTCGACCTCGACGCCCCCGGCAACCGCATCACGGCCAGCGGCGACTGGATCCTGGATGCCGGGGGCGCGCAGCATACGCGGATGATCGCGGCCCTGACCAGTGACGACTTCGGCAAAGTACTCGAAGACCTGGGGTTCAACAAAAATATTGATGGCGCCTCGGCGGAGTTCGATATGGCCATCGACTGGCCGGGCTCGCCCCTCGCCTTCAGCCGCAAGGCTCTCGACGGGCGCCTGACCATGCAACTGGGCAGCGGCCGCTTCCTGGCGATCGACCCGGGAGTCGGTCGCATCTTCGGCCTGCTTAATGTCGGCACCCTGTTCCGGCGTCTGACCCTCGACTTCAAGGACGTGCTGCAGGAGGGCTTCGCCTTCGACGACATCAGCGGCTCTTTCATTCTGGAACGGGGCGACGCCTATACCGAGGACTTCCGGATCAACAGTCCCTCCTCCACCATCGAGATCGCCGGGCGGATCGGCCTCGGGCGCGAGGACTTCGATCAGATGGTAACGGTCACCCCCCAGCTCAGCTCCAACCTCACCATGGCCGGGGCGGTCACCGGCGGCCCGGTGGTCGGAGCCGCCCTCTATCTGGTGCAGAAGCTGGTGGGCAAGGAGGTGGACAAGGTCTCGCGGGTGCAGTACATCGTCACCGGCCCCTGGGAAGAGCCGAGTATCGAAAAACACCGGACACAGGCGGACCCGGAGACGCCCCGGGAGGGTGTCGTGGGCGGTTTTCGTGCCGACACCGGGCAACCGCCACAGACCGAATGGGTGCTGCCCACGCCGGACGGCAAACCGCGTTTCGACCTCAGTATCGACACCCCCCGGGAGCAGGAGCGGGAGCCCGCTCTGCATTGACCGGAGCAATCGTCTCTATTGTCCCGGCCAATACATCGCGGGGCGGTTTGTTGCGGACCATGGGGGATGCTATTCTGCTGCCGGAGTAGTTCATTCAGACAGGAAAAACCGTTGCATCATGAGTGAGACCAAGCACAAGATCGCCGTCGTTCAGATGGCCACCGGCCCTAATGTAAGCGCCAACCTACTGGAGGCGGAACGCCTGGTCGCGGAGGCGGCCGAGGGTGGCGCCGGCCTGGTGGTTCTGCCCGAGAATTTCGCCTTCATGGGCAAGCACGAGCGCGAGTTGTGCGCCCTGCGCGAGACCCCGGGCGCGGGACCGCTGCAGGAGTACCTGAGCCAGTTGGCGAAGCGCTTCGGCATCTGGCTGGTGGGGGGCACCATCCCCCTCGAAGCCTGGGACAACAGCAAGGTGCGGGCCGCCTGCCTGGTGTTCAACGACCGTGGTGAGCAGGTGGGACGCTACGACAAGATCCACCTGTTCGATGTGAATCTGGTCGAGGCCAACGAGCACTACACCGAATCGGCCGCCATCGAACCCGGCAAGGAGACCCTGGTCATCGACAGCCCGTTCGGGCGCCTCGGCATCGCCATCTGCTACGACCTGCGCTTCCCCGAGCTGTTTCGCGCCATGCTCGACAAAGGCATGGAGGTGATCTGCATGCCCGCCGCGTTCACCGCCATCACCGGCAAGGCGCACTGGGAGACCCTGGTGCGGGCGCGCGCCATCGAGAACCTCTGCTACGTGGCCGCTGCGGCCCAGGGGGGGTTCCACATCAGCGGCCACGAGACCCATGGTCACAGCATGATCGTCGACCCCTGGGGCACCGTGCTGGCCCAGGTGGCGCGGGGCGCGGACACCGCCTGCGCGACCCTGGACCTCGACTACCTCCACTCCACCCGGCGCAACTTCCCGACCCTCAACCACCGCCGCCTGCGGTGCAATTGAGGGCACTCGGCTGTCCCGGCGCGCTTCCCGCCAGCGCGCCCGGCGCGCCGACACCGCTCTTGAAACGGGGCCGCCCCGCCTCCATCTGACGGGGCAGCGCCCATTGCGCGACACGGAGACCCGATGCCCGCTTCCCTAGAGATAGCCCAATCCATGCTGCTGGAGCCCGCCGCGCTCGGCGAGGCCAATCTGGACCGGGTGATGGATGAGCTGCTGCGCCACCGCGTCGACCACGCCGACCTCTATTTCCAGGCTGGACGCCTGGAGTCCTGGGCGCTGGAGGAGGGGATCATACGCGAGGGCTCCTACAGCATCGAACGGGGTGTCGGAGTGCGCGCGGTCAGCGGCGAAAAGACCGGCTTTGCCTATACCGACGAGATTCAACTGCCGAGCCTGCTGGAGGCGGCGCGCACCGCGCGCGCCATCGCCGCCGCCGGCCAGCAGCGGCGCATACGGATCCAACACGCCGCGCCCAGACAGTGCCTCTACCGGCCGATCAACCCCTTGCAGAGTCTGAGTGAGCGCGAGAAGATCGGGCTGTTGCGCCAGATCGATGCGGAGGCGCGCGCCCAGGACCCGCGCGTGACCCAGGTCACCGCCAGCCTGGTGGCGGCCCATGACGTGGTGCTGGTGCTCTCCAGCGACGGCACCCTGGCCGCCGACGTACGCCCGCTGGTACGCTGCAACGTCCATGTCATCGTGGAGCACGACGGCCGTCGCGAGCAGGGCTCCAGCGGGGGAGGCGCACGCCAGGGACTGGACTATCTCCTGGATGCCGAACGCGCCCTGCGCCACGCCCGCGAGGCGGTGCGCCAGGCCCTGGTCAACCTCGATGCACAGGCGGCCCCGGCCGGAACCATGCCCGTGGTACTCGGCCCCGGCTGGCCCGGCGTGCTGCTGCACGAGGCGGTGGGCCATGGCCTGGAGGGCGACTTCAACCGCAAGGGCACCTCCGCCTTCTCGGGACGCACCGGCGAGGCGGTGGCCTCCGGACTCTGCACGGTGGTCGACGACGGCACCCTGCCCGGGCGCCGCGGCTCGCTCACCATCGATGACGAAGGAACCCCCGGCGAGTACACGGTACTGATCGAGGAGGGCATCCTCAAGGGCTATATGCAGGACAAACTCAACGCACGGCTCACCGGCACCCGACCGACCGGCAACGGACGAAGAGAATCCTACGCCCACCTGCCGATGCCGCGCATGACCAACACCTACATGCTGCCCGGGGAGCACGACCCCGGCGAGATCATCGCCTCGGTGGAGCGCGGGCTCTATGCCGTCAACTTCGGTGGCGGCCAGGTGGACATCACCTCGGGCAAGTTCGTCTTCTCCGCCAGCGAAGCCTACCTGATCGAAAACGGCCGCATCGGCCCGCCGGTCAAGGGCGCGACCCTGATCGGCAACGGTCCGGAGGTGCTGAAACAGGTAAGCATGGTCGGCAACGACCTGGCCCTGGACGAGGGCGTCGGCACCTGCGGCAAGGAGGGGCAGAGCGTGCCGGTGGGTGTCGGACAGCCCACCCTGAAGGTCGACCAGCTGACCGTGGGCGGCACCAGCGCCTGATCCGCCCCGCGCGGGCAACCGATAGAGCCGGAACAGAGAACATGACACAACCCACGGATATGCGCGAGCGCCAGGCACGCCTCTCCCAGATCATCGAAGACCTGCTCGGCGAGGCGAAGGCCCAGGGGGCCGATGCCGCCGAGGCGGGGGTCAACAACGATGCCGGGCTCTCGGTAACCGCCCGCATGGGCGAGGTCGAAACCATTGAGCACACCCGCGACCAGGGCCTTGGCATCAGCGTCTACTTCGGCCAGCGCAAGGGCTCGGCGAGCACCTCCGACCTGAGTCCGCAGGCGATCCGCGACACGGTCCGCGCCGCCTGCAACATCGCCCGATATACCAGCGCCGACCCCTGCGCGGGACTGGCCGAGGCCGAACTGATGGCCCGCGAAATCCCCGACCTGGACCTCTACCACCCCTGGCCGCTGGAGCCCCGGGAGGCGATCGATCTGTGTCTCCGCACCGAAGCCGCCGCCCTCGACCTCGACCCGCGCATCACCAACTCCGAGGGCGCCACCCTCAACAGCCACAGCGGCCTGCAGGTGTATGGCAACAGCCACGGCTTCATCGGCGGCTTCCCCTCCAGCCGCCACAACATCAGCTGCGCGGTGGTGGGTGGCGAGGGAGGGGTCATGCAGCGCGACTACTGGTACAGCGCAGGGCGCCGGGCCGACGATCTCGAAGCCCCGGAGCAGATCGGGCGCAAGGCGGGTGAGCGCACCCTGGCCCGGCTCGGCGCGCGCCGGATCAGCACCCGCGAGACGCCGGTGATCTTTCTGGCAGAGACCGCTACCGGGCTGCTGCGCAGTCTTACCGGGGCGATCAGCGGTTCCAGCATCTACCGCAAATCCTCCTTTCTGCTGGACCGCGTCGGCGAACGGATCTTTCCGAATTTCGTGCAGGTCGGTGAAAACCCCCGGCTGCCGCGCGGCCTGGGCAGCGCCCCCTTCGACAGCGACGGGGTGGCCACCTACGCCAAACCGATCGTGCGCGACGGTGTGCTCCAGACCTATCTACTGAGCAGCTACTCGGCGCGCAAGCTGGGACTGCACACCACCGCCAACGCCGGTGGTGTGCGCAATCTGCACATCACCCCCGGCGAACTCGACCTGCCCGGACTGCTGCGCGAGATGGGGCGCGGCCTGCTGGTGACCGAGATGATGGGCCACGGCCTCAATATGGTCACCGGCGACTACTCGCGCGGCGCCTCGGGCTTCTGGATCGAGAACGGTGAGATCGCCCACCCCGTGGAAGAGATCACCATCGCCGGCAACCTGGGGGAGATGTTCAGCCAACTGCTGGCGGTGGGCTGTGATGAGGAGCGCCGCGGCAGCACCCGCACCGGCTCCTGGCTGATCGAGCGCATGACCATCGCCGGAGAGGCCTGAACCGACCATCGCCCCCCGGTACACCTATCAAGGTATTTGACCCCCTGCCGCCAATAGAAATACATTCCGTATATGGCAGAAGGAGGGTCGACCATGCGAGGGAGCGTTTTCGCCGTACTCATGCTAATGCCCCTGATCTGGTTGGGCGGACTCCCCGGGCAGACCCAGGCGGGTGAATACACGATCGGCGTGCTGGCAAAGCGGGGAGCAGCCCGGGCGATCAAACAGTGGGGGCCCACCGCCGACTACCTCAATCACGCCCTCGAAGGCGACCGCTTCACCCTCCTCCCGCTCGGCTTCGACGAGGTCGATCCGGCCATCGAAGGCCGCAAGGTGGACTTCTTCCTGGTCAACTCATCAATGTTCGTCACCGCCCAGGTGCGCTTCGGTGCGAGCCCCATCGCCACCATGGTCAACTCGCGCCAGGGCCAGGCGTTGCGTGCCTTCGGCGGGGTCATCTTCACCTACATCGACCGGGATGACATCAACCACCTCTCCGATCTGCGGGGCAAGCGTTTCATGGCGGTCGAGGAGAGCTCCTTCGGGGGCTGGCAGATGGCGCTGAAAGTGCTCCTGGAGAACGGCGTCGACCCGGCCCGCGACCTGGGCGGAATGCGCTTCGGCGGCACCCACGACAACGTGGTCTACTCCGTGCAGAACGACGAGGCCGAGGCCGGTACCGTGCGCACCGACACCCTGGAGCGCATGGCCGCGGCGGGTGATATCGAACTCTCGGAATTCAAGATTATCCACCCGGCGCGGCACGACGGCTTCCCGTTCGTGATCAGTACCGAACTCTATCCGGAGTGGCCGCTGGCCAGACTCGCGTCCACCCCGGACGAGCTGGCTCTGCGGGTCACCGAGGCACTGTTCAAGATGCCGCCCGAGAGCGAAGCGGCCAGGAGCGCGAAGATCGTCGGCTGGGCCCCGCCACTCGACTACAACGGTGTGCGGCAGTTGCAGCAGCAACTCGGCGTGGGCGCCTATCAATAGACCAACAGCGGAACCAGCAACATGACCGGGACCATCATCAAACACGCCAGGGGAAGGTTGTTCCTGCTCATGACCGGAGCCATCACCCTCGGGGTGGCACTGCTGTCGCTGAGTGCAGCCTACCTCACCTTCAGCAGCTTCGACTCCCTGCGCCAGGAGGTTAGCGACAGCCTGGGCGAGGGCAAGGGGCAGGTCGCCGAGATCCTGGAGCAGAGCCTGGAGCAGGTCACCCGGGCCAGCACCCAGGGGGCGCAGCAGACCAGCGAAGTACTCAACATGCAGCTGCGCCAAGAGTGTCGCTACCTCGTGAAAGATTTTGGGACATCCCAGTCCCCAAAATCGACTCGCCAACGCGACAGCCGTTACTGCCCCGACCGTCCTGCGCTCATCACGACTCCGTCCCGCACATTGCAGCAAAGCTGCTCGTGCGCAACTCCGTCATGATGACCACAATGACTCTACGGCGTGTCGGATGCGCTATTTGTATGCCCTACGTCACTCCCTATCGGTCGTAACTGCGGCCATACAACCGCGCCTACGCCTATCGGGGACTAACCGCCTTCGCTTCGCTCTCCATGGCGGTTAGCGAAGGCGCTGGCGGGTGAGCTGGAGACAACCAAGCAGACCCTAAACGCCTCACTGCTGGAGACGGCCGAGGTGTGGGCCGAGATCCTCTCCAGTGCCTCGACCGATGCCATCCTGCGCAAGGACTACCAGGCGCTGACCGGCTACGCCAAGGTCGCCAACCGCAACTCCGACATCATCTATGCGGTGTTCATGCGTCCCGCCGGCGGCAAGCCGTTGACCCGCTACATCGATCGGAACAAGCCCGGGGTCCAGGCCCTGCTCGGTCAGGGCAGCGGCCGCACCCAGTTGGAGCGGCTGCTCTCCGCCGCCGCGCAGGACCCCACGGTCAGCGTGATCGAGCGGCCGATCAGGCTGGAGGGGCGTGAGCTGGGCAGTATCCGCATCGGCATCTCCATGGAGTCGATCGCCCAGCGCATCGAGCAGGCCCAACAGCGCTTCGAACGGCTCACCGGCGAGAGCCGCCGACAGGTGGAGGCGGCGGTGCGCGGGGCGGCCCAACAGATCACCCGGCAGATGCAGGAGAACATCACCCGGGTGGAGCGGCAGACCGGCAAGTCGAGCGACCAGACCCAGCGGCATATCGACTCCACCGCCAACACCCTGGTCTGGAGCCAACTGGGGCTGATGAGCGCGACCGGGATCTTGATCCTGGCCGGGATCTGCACCCTGTTCGTGCTGCGCGTAACCCTGCCCCTCAATCGGCTGCGCCAGGCGATGCAGGATATCGCCGCCGGTGAGGGCGACCTGACCCGCCGCCTGGAGGGGGCGGGAAAGGATGAAATCAGCCTCCTGGCCCGGGCCTTCAACCAGTTCGCCGACAAGATCCAGAAGGTATTGCTCCAGGCCAACGACTCCACCGTGGAGCTGAACCAGTCGGCCACGACCCTTACCGGCCACGCCCGCTCCAACGACCAGAACGTCAACCAACAACTGATGGAGACCCAGCAGGTGGCCACCGCCATCACCCAGATGGCGGCCACGATCCGGGAGATCGCCAGCAGCGCCGACTCCGCCACCAACGCGGTACGCGCCACCAACAGCGAGGCGGCCGGAGGCAAGGAGGCGATGATGCTTACCGTGGAGACCATCAACGCCCTGGCCGCGGAGGTGGAGAACGCCAGTGCCGCCATCAACCGGCTACAGGCCGACAGCGAATCGATCGGTACCGTGATAAATGTCATCGGCGGCATCGCGGAACAGACCAACCTGCTGGCGCTCAACGCGGCGATCGAAGCGGCCCGCGCCGGAGAACATGGCCGGGGGTTCGCCGTGGTTGCCGATGAGGTGCGCACCCTGGCCGGACGTACCCAGGAATCGACCAGCGAGATTCAGGCGATTATCGAGAACCTGCAGGCCGGCACCCGCAACGCCGCCCACGTCATGCAGGGCAGTCTGACCCGGGCCCGGGAGACGGTGGAGATGGCAAACCGCGCCGGCACGGCCCTGGACAACATCGCCCAGTCCGTCTCCACGATCCTCGATATGAATTATCAGATCGCCACCGCCTCGGAGGAGCACACGGCGGTCACCCAGGAGATCGATCACAGCGTGGTGCGTATCTCCGAGGCGTCGAAGGTAAGCGCGGCGGGGAGTAACCAGATCACCCAGATGAGCCAGGAGTTGTCGGAACTCAGCTCCCGGCTGCACGCCCTGGTCTCCCAGTTCAGGATCTGAAACACCCCCCTGGGCCGCATCCGCCGGCCCAGGGGGCGGGGCCGACCATCACTTCCTCTTCGCGGTATTCTTCGCCGCAGCCTTCTTCGCCGGGGCCTTCTTCGCCGCAGCCTTCTTCGCCGCAGCCTTCTTCGCCGCAGCCTTCGCCGGGGCCTTCTTCGCCGGGGCCTTCTTCGCCGGGGCCTTCTTCGCCGGGGCCTTCTTCGCCGCAGCCTTCTTCGCCGCAGCCTTCTTCGCCGCAGCCTTCTTCGCCGGGGCCTTCTTCGCCGGGGCCTTCTTCGCCGGGCCTTCTTCGCCGGGCCTTCGCCGGGGCCTTCGCCGGGCTTCTTCGCCGGGGCCTTCTTCGCCGGGGCCTTCTTCGCCGGGGCCTTCTTCGCCGGGCCTTCTTCGCCGGGGCCTTCTTCGCCGCAGCCTTCTTCGCCGCAGCCTTCTTCGCCGCAGCCTTCTTCGCCGGGGCCTTCGCCGCAGCCTTCGCCGCAGCCTTCTTCGCCGGGGCCTTCTTCGCCGCAGCCTTCTTCGCCGCAGCCTTCTTCGCCGCAGCCTTCTTCGCCGCAGCCTTCTTCGCCGGGGCCTTCTTCGCCGCAGCCTTCTTCGCCGGGGCCTTCTTCGCCGGGGCCTTTTTCACCACGGAATTCTCCGCCGCTTCTCTCTTCTCAGTCTCGTCCACCACCTGTTCCTCCAACACACGCTCGTCGAACACCTGATTCGCCTCGGCCGTATCCTGCGCGGCCCCGGCACCGCTCGCCCCGCCCCTGGGCCGGACCGGCGCCGGGGGGGTTGAATCTATCGCCTCGCACAACGCCTTGAACACCGCGTTGTCAGATCGCTCGGCATCGACCTCCCGCAGGATGCCGTGCAGGCGATAATACTGCAGCAGGGAGTGTGACTGACTGTCGTAGACCCGCATCCGGTTGGCGATGGTCTCTTCGTTGTCGTCCGCGCGCCGCCGCACCCGGCCGCCGCACTGATCACAGACCCCATCCACCCTCGGCGGGAAGGAAAAGATGTTGTACATGGTGCCGCAGGAGCGGCAGACCCGGCGCCCCTCCAGCCGCTCCATGAAGTGGTCGGGATCCCCCGCCAGCACCAGTACCAGATCCAGGGGGCGGGCGAGCGTATCGAGCACCTCGCTCAGGGCGTCCGCTTGGGCGGCGGTGCGGGGAAAGCCGACCAGCAGAAATCCGGCCGCCATATCCTCCCCTCCCAGACGCGACTTGAGTACCTCGCAGGTCAGCTCGTCCGGGACATGCCGCCCGATATCCAGATAAGCCCTGGCCTGAACGGCGTTGGCATCCCCCTCGGCGGCGGCCTCGCGCACCATATCCGCGGTAGCGATCAGCGGTAGATGATATTTTTTGGCAAGCCGTTTGGCCTGCGTCGCCTTTCCCGAACCCGGCGCCCCTAAAAGGACCATCTTCATGGCAGCTCCTACCCGTCCCTAATCCAGCCGTTTGTTATTGGCGCGACCCATACACTGACTCTATTCTATTGATTTTCAATAGAATTAACTTTTTACATGCCGTCATCCAACAATTGCATTGGTCGCTGTTCAAGCGATACAGTAATCTCAGTTTTCCTTAAAAGTCAATGTCATGGGCCTGCCACGCCGACATCGGGCGAAGTAGGTGCGCGACAGGAGCCCACAGCCATCGCACCGGGCGCCTCCGCGCAGGGGGGGAGGCAAACAGAATTGTCTGCCGTTTCCCTTCGATGCGATAATCGGCAGCTGCCTTTAACCCGGATCCGTTGGTTGAGGGTGGATGCAGCGCGTAAGGCATTGGTTTTTCAATGAAACCAATGGATTGCACCATGCGCCGTCATCAACCCAAGGACCCGGGCTTTAATCACCCGTAAACCAGAGCCGGGGCGAAATACCCAATGTACGAGATCCCAGACATCAAAGAGAGCGAGACCTGGATCATCCGCACCACCCTGCGTGAGCGCTACGGTGAGGAGGTCGAGCTGCAGATCGCCGATGCCGAGATCCGCGTCCACCCCTCGGACATGGAGACCAGCAGTTGCCCGGTCTGGTACTGGCAGCGCGGCGATTGCCATTTCGTCATCTTCAAGACTGGCGATCGGAACTACCGCTGCCAGTTTTTCTACCGCCCCTATCAGCAGTACGGCACCGGCGTCTACGAATACACGGATATCACCGAGTGCGTGGTCTCGCTGCTGCAGGTGCAGGCCGACCATGCGGCCAAGGAGAGGGGCGACATCAAGTGACGGCGCCACCACTGGGGCGGCCGCGCGGCTTTTGAGTACGACAACTCAACACAGACAATAAAATTCACATATGAGGAAGCAACCAATCATGAGCGTAAAGAATGCATTCTATGCACAGTCCGGGGGTGTAACCGCCGTCATCAACGCCTCCGCCTGCGGCGTGATCGAGACCGCGCGCAAGCACGGCGACCAGATCGGCACTGTCTATGCGGGGCGCAACGGCATCATCGGCGCCCTGACCGAGGACCTGATCGACACCGGCCAGGAGTCGGCCGAGGATATCGCCGCCCTCAAGCGCACCCCGTCCGGTGGTTTCGGCTCCTGCCGCTTCAAACTCAAGAGCCTGGAGGACAACAAGCGCGAGTACGAGCGGCTGATCGAGGTGTTCAAGGCCCATAACATCGGTTATTTCTTCTACAACGGTGGCGGCGACTCCGCCGATACCTGCTACAAGGTCTCCCAGCTCTCGGAGAAGATGGGCTTCCCTGTACAGGCGATCCATGTCCCCAAGACCGTGGACAACGATCTTCCGATCACCGACAACTGCCCCGGCTTCGGCTCGGTCGCCAAATACATCGCCGTATCCACCCTGGAGGCCTCCTACGACGTGCGCTCCATGGCCGCCACCTCCACCAAGATCTTTGTGATCGAGGTGATGGGGCGCCACGCCGGATGGATCGCCGCCGCCGGCGCCCTGGTCGAGGACTACGGTATCCCGGTGCTCACCCTGTTCCCCGAGGTGGAGTTCGATCAGGATAAATTCCTGGCCGCGGTGGACGCCAAGGTCAAGGAGTTCGGCTACTGCACCATCGTCGTCTCCGAGGGCTGCCACTGGCCGGACGGCAAGTTCCTGGCCGAACAGGGCACCCGCGACTCCTTCGGCCACGCCCAGCTCGGCGGCGCGGCACCGGTGGTGGCCAACATGATCAAGGACGCCCTGGGCTACAAGTTCCACTGGGCGGTGGCCGATTACCTGCAGCGGGCGGCCCGCCACCTGGCCTCCGAATCCGATGTCGAGCAGGCCTACGCCCTGGGTGCCGCCGCCGTGGAGAAGGCGCTGGAGGGGAAGAACTCGATCATGCCCACCGTGGTGCGCGAATCCTCCACCCCCTATAAGTGGAGCATCGGCGAGGCGCCCCTGTCGGAGGTGGCCAATGTGGAGAAGATGATGCCGATGGACTTCATCTCCGGCGACGGTTACGGCATCACCGACAAGTGCAAGGAGTACCTCTACCCCCTGATCAAGGGCGAGGCCTACCCCGAGTACGATGACAACGGCATGCCGAAGTACGTCACCCTGAAGAATCAATCGATCCCGAGGAAACTGGAATCGTTCGAACTCTGATCCAGACCGGTCCTTGCCCCGCATCGCTCACCGGGCGGAAGCGCAGGTTATCCGGCTGAAACCCGGACTTCGGGCAGAGACGGTTACAGAACCGCCACGCTCTCCCGATGATCCGGTTCGCCAGATGAGGGATGCGGGTTAATCCGGGCATAGAAAAATTAAGGGGACTTTCGGGTCCCCTTTGTTGTGCCCATTGATAAAGGTCAAAGCCGCCACCCCCCTCTCCGTAGAGAGTGGCTTCCAGCAAACACTGTCACCCGGCCACAAGCCGCTCGCCTTGGTCTCCTCCCCCCCGGAGACGAGGTTGCTCCAGGGGCGTACCACCCCTCACCCCCACAGCAAAACAGGACAGTGCGCCACCAGGGCCCATCGGCGGCTCCCGGGTGCGAAGGGCCGGGTGCGCTCATGACAAACCCGCCGCAGAGCGGGCGCAGGGGCGGCAACAAATGAAACAGACTGTTCAGAACATCGGGAGGTCATCATGACTACAGGGTTACTCTTCGCCCTGGCCTGCGCCGTCGCGGCACTGGCCTACGGCATCGTCTCCGTGCAATGGATCCTGCGCCAACCGGAGGGCAGCGACGAGATGCGCGAGATCTCAAGCGCCATTCAGCAAGGAGCCAAGGCCTATCTCAACCGCCAGTACACCGCCATCGGGCTGGTGGGGGTGGTGATCTTCGCCGCCCTGTGGATCTTCCTCGGTACCGGCACCGCCTTCGGAGGTTCACTGATCTCCATCTTCGCCCGCCTCGGCGGCGGCATCTTCACCAAGGGCGCCGACGTCGGCGCCGATATCGTCGGCAAGGTCGAGGCCGGGATCCCCGAGGACGACCCGCGCAACCCGGCGGTGATCGCCGACAACGTGGGCGACAACGTGGGCGACTGCGCCGGCATGGCGGCCGATCTGTTCGAGACCTATGCGGTGACCATCGTCGCCACCATGCTGCTCGGCAGCCTGATGGTGAAGGGCGCCGGTTCGGTAGACGCCATCCTCTACCCCCTGGTCCTGGGCGGCGTGTCGATCATCGCCTCGGTGATCGGCGTATTCTTCGTCAAGATCCGCGAAGGCGAGACCAAGATCATGACCGCCCTCTACAAGGGGCTGATCGCCTCCGGCCTGATCTCCGCCGCCGCCTTCTACTTCGTCACCGAGTACTTCATGGCCGACAACGGTGTCTACAGCACCGCCGCCCTCTACGGGGCCGCCCTGATCGGGCTGGTGCTCACCGCGGTGATGGTGATCGTCACCGAGTACTACACCGCCACCGACTATGCGCCGGTACGCCATATCGCCAAGGCATCCACCACCGGTGACGGGACCAACGTCATCGCCGGCCTGGGCGTCTCCATGAAATCCACCGCCCTACCGGTACTGGCCGTATGCGCCTCGATCTGGGGCGCCTTCGACCTGGCGGGACTCTACGGCATCGCCATCGCCGCCACCTCGATGCTCTCCATGACCGGCATCATCGTCGCCCTCGACGCCTACGGACCCATCACCGACAACGCGGGCGGGATCGCCGAGATGGCGGAGCTGGATCAGAGCATCCGCAATATCACCGATCCCCTGGACGCGGTGGGCAACACCACCAAGGCGGTGACCAAGGGCTACGCCATCGGATCCGCCGGCCTGGCCGCCCTGGTGCTGTTTGCCGACTTCACCCACGGCCTGGAAGGGGCCGGCATCCAGGTCAGCTTCGACCTCTCCGACCACATGGTGATCATCGGCCTGTTCATCGGCGGCCTGATCCCCTACCTGTTCGGCGCCATGGCCATGGAGGCGGTGGGCCACGCGGCAGGCGGTATCGTCAACGAGGTGCGCCGCCAGTTCCGTGAGATGCCCGGCATCATGGACCGCAGCCAAAAGCCCGACTACTCCAAGGCGGTCGATATGCTGACCCGCGCGGCGATCCGGGAGATGATCATCCCCTCCCTGCTGCCGATCGCGGTGCCGATCGCCGTCGGCATCCTGCTCGGTCCCCAGGCCCTGGGCGGTCTGCTGCTCGGCTCCATCGTCACCGGCATCTTCGTCGCCGTCTCCATGACCACCGGCGGCGGCGCCTGGGACAATGCCAAGAAATACATCGAGGACGGAAACCACGGCGGCAAGGGTTCCGACGCCCACAAGGCGGCGGTCACCGGCGACACCGTCGGCGACCCCTACAAGGACACCGCAGGTCCGGCGGTCAACCCGCTGATCAAGATTATCAACATCGTCGCACTGCTGATCGTTCCCCTGCTGTGACACCCGCGCGAGGCGCTTCGGACCGTTGATCCGAAGCGCCTCGCGCTGCCCCGCCGGGCGCGGCCCTCCGCCCCGGCGGGTTCCTGCCTGGACACTCCCCGCGACTCTCCTGTATCGTAAGCGCCCGGTCGGCGTTCCGGGCCGGCGGCAACCGTGTACACCCAAGTGAGAGACGAATGAACCTAGACAGAGTCAGCTCAGGCAAAGACATCCCGAACGAGATCAACGTCATCATCGAGATCCCCGCCAACTCCGACCCGGTGAAGTACGAGGTGGAGAAGACGACCGGCGCCATGTTCGTGGACCGTTTCATGAGCACCGCCATGCACTATCCCTGCAACTACGGCTATGTGCCCCACACCCTCTCCGACGACGGCGATCCGGCCGATATCCTGGTGATCACCCCCTATCCGCTGATTCCGGGCTCGGTCATCCAGTGCCGGCCGATCGGCGTGCTGAAGATGACCGACGAGGCGGGCGACGACGCCAAGATCCTCGCCGTGCCGATCGACAAGCTGGCCCGCGCCTACCGCAAGGTCAGCAGCTACCGGGATATGCCCGAGGATCTGCTGAGCCAGATCGCCCACTTCTTCGAACACTACAAGGATCTTGACCAGGGCAAGTGGGTGCGCGTCGACGGCTGGGGCGGCGTGGATGAGGCGAAGAAGGAGATCATGGACAGCGTGCAGCGCTTCCAGGACGCCCCGGAGAAGCCCAACTTCTGATGCGCCCCCCCTGTGCCATGGGGCACGCACGGCGTTGCGGTTGATCGCACAACCCGCCTTGACGGACGAGGCCAGGATTACGGCCACCCGGCGAGTACCGCCACCTGGCCGGTTTTCCGAAATCGGCGAGGAGGTTAGAATCGCCAGCGGGGGACCAGTCCGCCGCCGCGCTCCAACGGCCGGGCGGATTACCACCCGGGAGGGCGCGCCCAGGCGGCATCGGCGGGCGCCCGACAACCTAGAGACCATTCACTGAGGCCGGGGTCACGCCCCGGGTCGCGCCACCACCCATGAAAGTCTGCATCCTCTCCGACAGCCACGATCACATTCCGCTGCTCGACGCCGCCGCCGCCGACGCCAGGGGACGCGGCGCCGAGGCGATCCTGCACTGCGGCGACGTGGTCGCCCCCAGCACCCTGAAGTGCCTGAACCGGCACGGCCTGCCGGTGCATGTGATCCACGGCAACAACACCGGCGACCTCTACACCCTGGGAAAGATCATCGCCCAGCCCGGCAACCTGATCGAGTACCACGGCATGGATGCGGGGGTGGAGCTGGCCGGCAAACGCATCTTCCTGGTCCACTATCCCCACTACGCCAGGGCCATGGCGGCCACCGGCGACTGGGATCTGGTCTGCTGCGGCCACAGCCACAAGACCAAGGTGTCGCTGATCCCCAACATCAAGGGCGGCGAGACCCTGCTGCTCAATCCGGGCACCGTGGGCGGGGTCGGCACCTCGCCCGCCACCTACATGCTGCTCGACCTGGAGAGCATGGCGCACGAAATCATCGAGATTCCCAAGAGCATCGAGCAAGATGCGATCCGGGCACAACTGGAGGCCAGGGATGAGTGAACTGACCCATTTCAACGCCTCCGGCGAGGCCCACATGGTGGATGTCGGAGCCAAGGAGCAGACCCGGCGGGTCGCCATCACCGAGGGGCGCATCCGCATGCGGCCCGAGACCCTGGCCATGATCATGCGTGGCGGCCACAAGAAGGGGGATGTCCTCGGCATCGCCCGCATCGCCGGCATCATGGCCGCCAAGCGGACCGCCGAACTGGTGCCGCTGTGCCACCCCCTGTCGCTCACCCATGTCAGCATCGACCTCACTCCGGAGCCCGACACCGACAGCGTGCACTGCCTCGCCCGGGTCGAGACCCGGGGCCAGACCGGGGTGGAGATGGAGGCGCTGTGCGCCACCCAGATCGCCCTGCTCACCATCTACGACATGTGCAAGGCGGTGGACCGCTTCATGTGCATGGAGCAGATCCGCCTGCTGGAAAAGGCCGGGGGCAAATCCGGCCACTGGCGACTGTCCGACGGCACCTAGATGAACCCCCTCTACCACCAGGCGCGCTTCCAGGTGAGCGCCGCCAAGCTGAGCCAATGCCCCCCGGACAGCGGCTACGAGGTCGCCTTCGCGGGTCGCTCCAACGCGGGAAAATCGAGTGCCATCAACGCGCTCTGCCAACAAAAGCAGCTCGCGCGCACCAGCAAGACCCCCGGGCGCACCCAACTGATCAACTTCTTCGCCCTGGACCCACAGCGCCGCCTGGTCGATCTGCCGGGGTACGGTTTTGCCAAGGTGGCCGAGCAGATCAAGCGCGAGTGGCAGCGAGAGCTGGCCGCCTATCTGGAGCAGCGCCACTCACTGCGCGGCGTGGTCCTGCTGATCGACGTGCGCCACCCGCCGAAGGAGTTCGACCTGCAGATGCTGGAGTGGAGCGGGCGCATCGGATTGCCGATCCACATCCTGCTCACCAAAGCCGACAAGCTCAAGCGCGGCGCCGCCAGCAGCGCGTTGCAGCGGATGAAAAAGGTCATCGCCCCCCGTGGCGCCATGGCCAGCGTCCAGCTCTTCTCCGCCCTCAAGCGGCAGGGGGTGGAGCAGGCCCACTCCAAACTGGATCAATGGTTCGAAGTGGCGGGCACGAATTCGGACTCGCCCGCCTCCTGAGCAAAAAAAGATCCCGTCACCCAAGGGGAGAGAGGGTGACGGGATCCCACTGTCGTCCGATAAGGGGTATCGGACTCGGGCCGCTCGGGGAGAAGCGGCCAAACACATCCTGCCGTAGCAACCCATCAGACCGGTGCCCCGGAGATTGGTTCCGTGTTAAGTATAGGAAATTCCACCGGGAGCGGTATCCCCGGGGCGGTGGCCCGATCTGTATCAGGGGTAGCGGGTCAGACCAGTATTCCGTCCGCACCCATTCGGCTGACCGGTATGGTTCACCCGGCGTCGGGTGCGGGCCAGTAGTCTGTCGTACTTGACGCTGTCCGGCTGCAAATCCGCAGAAGACGATCACCTCGGCTTATCAGGCTCGTTTAATGGCCTTGCTATCCGACTCGCTCGATCAACTGACTTTGATTCGCCCCGGCGACTTTTCGTTTCGAACGGAAAAGTCCGACAGACTGCTAGGAGGCATCCAGTGCCAGGCGCACACCATTCCCACCCCACACCGGAGCCGCAAAATGCTGCAACAGCTCGTCCGGATCGAGGGGCCTGGCGTAGCGAAAACCCTGCACCACCTGGCACCCCTGCTGGCGCAGAAATGCCGCCTGCTCGCCACTCTCCACCCCCTCGGCCACCACCTCCAGCCCGAGCGCCCTGGCCAGGGCGATGGTCGCCCCGGCGATCGCCTCGTCGTTGGGGTCGCTGCCCAGCCCGTCGACGAAGGAGCGGTCAATCTTCAGGCGCGAGAGGGGAAAGCGCTTGAGGTTGACCAGCGACGAGTGTCCGGTGCCGAAGTCGTCGATCGCCAGTGAGATCCCCATGGACGCCAGGGCCTCGATATTGCCGTGCACCGTCCCCCCCTCCTGCACCACCATGCTCTCGGTGATCTCGAACTCCAGGCGGCTGCCGTCGATCCCGTGCTGATCCAGGAGGTCGCGCACCTGGCGCCAGAGCTGGACATTGTTGAGTTGCCGGCTGGAGAGGTTGACGGCGATGCGACCGAAGGAAAATCCCTCCCGCTGCCACTCCGCCGCCTGGCGGCAGGCCTCGTCGATGACCCAGAGCCCCAGCGGTTCGATCAGCCCGGAGAGTTCGGCGAAGGGGATAAAGGCACCGGGATGGCGGCGCTCCGGCCCGGCACCCGGCCAGCGCACCAGCGCCTCGACCCCCGCCAGCTCACCACTCTGGAGGTAGAACTGGGGCTGGTAGTGCAGGGCCAGCTCCCGGTTGGCGATGGCACGGCTCAGCAGAGAACCCAGTTCCACATACTCCAGCGCCTCACTGCCCAGATCCTGGGTATAGAAGCTGTACTGATTGCGCCCCGCGGCCTTCGACAGGTACATGGCACTGTCAGCGTGGCGCAACAGCTCACTGCCGTCACGGGCATCCAGTGGGAAGAGGGCGATGCCGATGCTGGCGGTGACCACCAGGTCGATATTCTCCAGGCTGACCGGGGCGGTAAAGGCATCCAGGACATGACCCGCGATCTTCTCCGCATCAGCGGGCGTTGAGAGGTCCTCGGCAATGACCACGAATTCGTCACCGCCGAAGCGGATTACCGTGTCCTCCAGCCGGAATACCCGCTTGAAACGCTGCACCACCCGTTGCAGCACAAGAGTGTCGCTACCTCGTGAAAGATTTTGGGACATCCCAGTCCCCAAAATCGACTCGCCAACGCGACAGCCGTTACTGCCCCGACCGTCCTGCGCTCATCACGACTCCGTCCCGCACATTGCAGCAAAGCTGCTCGTGCGCAACTCCGTCATGATGACCACAATGACTCTACGGCGTGTCGGATGCGCTATTTGTATGCCCTACGTCACTCCCTATCGGTCGTAACTGCGGCCATACAACCGCGCCTACGCCTATCGGGGACTAACCGCCTTCGCTTCGCTCTCCATGGCGGTTAGCGGGCGATCACCGTTGTGGTGGCCCAGGCTGTCGTTGATCTGCTTGAAGTTGTCGAGGTCGATCACCATCAGCGCCCCACAGCGCTGAGAGCGTTCGGCCCGTACCACCGCCCGGGCCAGGCGCCCCTCAAGCAGGGCGCGATTGGGCAGACCGGTCAGCTCGTCATGGGTCGCCATATACTGCAACTCATCCCGGGAGCGGGCCAGCTCGGTCACATCCCGGGCCAGAAACAGCACCGTGTGCAGGCCGTTGACCTTGAGGCCGGTGGCCACCACCCGCCCCTCGTAGCGCCGCCGCCCGCCCTTGAGGTTGAGCTGGTACTCCACCACCTGCAACTGCATGCTCTCCAGGGCGCGACGGATCACATCCAGGAAGAAGCGCGCCTGCTCCGGACCGACGATCTCGCTCAACAACCGCCCCTTGAGGGCATCGGCTGGAAGGTAGAGCCCCGCGTCGTCACCGGCGATCACCTCGACATAGCGCCCCTCCTGGTCGAGCATGAACACTAGATCCGGCAGGGCGTTGACCAGTGCCCGCATGCGCCCTTCGGCGGTTGCCCGCTGCTGCTGAAGCAGCGCCTGCATCTCATCCGATGAGATCTGCAGCGAGCGCTCCAACAGGTAACGGTCGTCGTCCGACTGGCGGTAGGCAGCGGAGATCTGGCGCAACAGCTCAGACCACCCGGCCTCATCCGGGAGCGCCCCGGGCTCCAGACCGAGCTTGCGCAGTTGACGTGCCAGCAGGCGGTGCATCAGGCCCGCTCCCAGAAACAGGTCAGGGTCATGGTCTGGTTGTGCAGGTCGCAGCGGCCGCTTGCCAGAGGCGATATCTCGCCATAGGAGTAGTAGCCGATCAGCCCGGCCGAGGCAGGCAGGCCTTCGGCCACCGACTCGATCTCCTCCTCGACCCGTGGACCCAGAACCAGACGCCGCCCGACACAGCTGATGGCCACGCACAACAGGGGGCCATCGGCATACCCCTCCAGATCGAGATCCTCGGCGGCACCCGCCGCGCCATCGATCAGGCGGTCGAAGTTGGCGCGCATCAGGCGCACCAGGCACCCTTCCGGAATGTCGCCGGCAAAGGTGATCGAGTGCTGTCCGGGGTCGACCCCGAGAATGGTGCGGACCGTCAGCCCGTCCGCCTCCTCCTCGTTGCGGATGGCCAGGGGAAACAGCAGCCCGGTGGCGGGCAGGCCGCTGGCCCGCTCACCGAGGTACTTGGTATAGATCTGCAGCGCCGGCTGTCCATCCAGGGCGTAGAGCACGTTACCCTCGGCGCGGGTCACCTCCCGTTCCGGCCCCAGCAGATCCCAGCCGCCACGCGAACCGTGGGCGACCCGGAGCGCGTCGCCGTAGAGGCCCACGGCCACCGCCCGTCCGCTTACCGGCACCCCCTCCTCAATCACCCAGGTGCGCTCGAAGCGGTCGCCATCCCCGGCCAGACCGCCGGTGACCACCACCTCACGGGGCAGGGCCGAATCGAGGGCCTCCACGTAGACCGAGCCGTTGACCAGCAGGCCGTCGGTGAGGGTGAACACGGCGCTCAGCCCCTCGTCGCGCAGCCGCCCGGCCAGCTCCCGTCCCGCCTCCGCCGATTGATCGGCGCTGGAGATGGCGCAGGAGACGCGGCGCAGGCGGGTGTGCTCGAAGCGGACCACGGCGGCGACCAGACTCCCGTCACTCAGCTCCTGGCCGTAGATCTCTCCGGAGGAGGAGCAGCCGACCACCACGGAGCGGGGGAAGAGACCGGTCAGATCTGCCAGGGCGCTCGCCACCTCGCCCTCGGGGGGGGCGGCGACAAACAGTAGAACCAGGGTGCTGGGTGAGTCGAGCGCCGGATCGGGCGTGCGGTCCCAGCCCCCCCGGTAAAAACGGTGCAGTGATTGCTCCATGGCCTCCTTTTCCTCCTCCGTGAAAAATTGGCTTGGATAACGCCTGAAACCAAGCGTCCTGGGCGTACAAGTATAGCTCAATCCGGGTCGCCCCGCCGTGTAGCGGGTGGGCGCGTCCCGCCATGCCGGGTGGGGATTGCGGACCGAGGCGCTCCCCGGGGAACGATATCCCGGGCCCCGCCGGGGATCCCTAGTGCGCCTCGTCCCAGTTGTCGCCCTCCCCGATATCCACCACCAGGGGCACGGCGAGCCCGGCGGCCGACTCCATGAGGCGGCGGATCTCGGCGCGGGCCGGCTCCAGCAGCCCGCACGGCACCTCGAACACCAGTTCATCGTGCACCTGCATGATCATCCGCACCTCCGGACAGCGTTCTCCGATCCATGTGTCCACGGCGAGCATGGCGCGCTTGATGATATCCGATGCGCTGCCCTGCATCGGGGCGTTGATGGCGGTGCGCTCGGCGGCGGCCTGGCGCATCTTGTTACGGGCGTTGATCTCGGGCAGATAGAGGCGGCGTCCGAACAGGGTCTCGACGTAACCCCGCTCGTGGGCCTCGGCGCGGGTACGCTCCATATACTCCCTGACGCCGGGATAGCGTTCGAAGTAGCGGTCGACGTAGCCCTGGGCGGTACCCCGTTCGATCCCCAGCTGCCGGGCCAGTCCGAAGGCGGACATCCCGTAGATCAGCCCGAAATTGACCGCCTTGGCGGCGCGCCGCTGCTCGCCGCTGACCGCCTCGGGCGAATCCACGCCGAACACCTCGGCGGCGGTGGCGCGATGGATGTCCCGCCCGGCGGTGAAGGCGTTGAGCAGCCCCGCATCCGCCGACAGGTGCGCCATGATACGCAGCTCGATCTGTGAGTAGTCGGCGGCCACCATGCGGCGGCCCTCCTCCGGGATGAAGGCCTGACGAATCCGCCGTCCCTCCTCGCTGCGCACCGGGATGTTCTGGAGATTTGGATCGGAGGAGCTGAGTCGCCCGGTGGCCGCCACCGCCTGATGGTAGGAGGTGTGCACCCGGCCGCTCTCCGGGTCCACCATCCGTGGCAGCTTGTCGGTGTAGGTCGATTTCAGCTTGGCCAGTCCGCGATGGCGCAGGATCACCCCGGGCAGCTCGTAGCCCCGTTCGGCCAGCTCCTGTAACACCGACTCCGCCGTGGAGGGGGCCCCCTTCGGGGTCTTGGCGAGTACCGGCAGCTCCAGCTCGTCGAAGAAGATTTCGCCGATCTGCTTGGGGGAGCCGAGATTGAAGGCCCGCCCGGCGATGGCGTGGGCGTGCTGCTCCAACTCGTGCATGCGCCCGGCCAGCTCCCGCCCCTGGCGCGCCAGCATGGCGCAATCCACCCGCACCCCGGTCCGCTCCATGCGCGAGAGTACCGGCACCAGCGGCATCTCCAGCTCGCTGAACAGGCGCCGCAATTGCGGCTCCGCCTCCAGCCTGGGCCACAGGGCCTGGTGTAGACGCAGGGTGATGTCGGCATCCTCGGCCGCATAGGGTGCCGCCCGCTCCAGCTCCACCTGATCGAAGGAGAGCTGCCGCGCCCCCTTGCCGGCGACCTCCTCGTAGCGGATGGTCCGGTGCTGGAGGTAGTTGAGGGCCAGGGAGTCCATGTCGTGGCGGCTGGCGGTGGAGTCGCAGACGTAGGATTCGAGCATGGTGTCGAAGGCGATGCCGCGCATCCCGATGCCGTAGCGCGCCAGCACGCTCATGTCATATTTCAGATTTTGCCCCACCTTGGGGCGCCGGGGGTCCTCCAGCAGGGGCTTGAGGGCCTGCAACACGGTATCGCGGTCCAACTGCGCCGGGGCGCCCGGATAGCCGTGGGCCAGGGGTACGTAGGCCGCCTCGCCCGGCTCCACGGCGAAGGAGAGGCCGACGATCTCGGCCCGCATGTAGTCGAGGCTGGTGGTCTCGGTGTCGAAGGCGAACAGCGGCGCCGCTTCCAGGCGTCGCAGCCACGACTCGAAGGCATCCGCATCGAGGATCGTCTGGTAGACCCCCGCGGCCCGCTCTGCGGGCTCGGGGTGCGCGGTATCCGGGGTCTGCGCCGACTCCAGACTCTCCAGCAGGCGCCGCGACTCGATGCGGTCGTAGAGTGCGCGCAGCCGGGGCAGGTCGGCAGGGTCCGGGATCAGCTCGCCGGGGGAGCGCTCCAGTTCCAGATCACGGCGGATGGTGGTCAGCTCCCGGGAGAGGGCGAGTTGGTGCAGGTTTTCGCGCAGATACTCCCCCACCTTGCCTTTAATCTGGTCGGCGTGGCTGCGCAGGTTGTCGATATCACCGTACGCGCCCAGCCACTTCACCGCCGTCTTCGGGCCGCACTTGGGAATGCCGGGGATATTATCCGAACTGTCGCCGACCAGCGCCAGGTAGTCGATAATCTGGTCCGGGCGCACCCCGAATTTTCCCTCCACCCCGGCCGGATCGAGCACCTCGCCGGTCATGGTGTTGATCAGGGTGACGTGCCCGTCCACCAGTTGCGCCAGATCCTTGTCGCCGGTGGAGACCAGGGTCTGCATGCCCAGGGTGGACGCCTGGGTGGCGAGGGTGCCGATGACGTCGTCCGCCTCCACCCCGGTGACCATCAGCAGGGGCAGGCCCATGGCCCGGACGATCTCGTGCAGGGGCTCGATCTGCTCTCGCAGGTCATCGGGCATGGGGGGGCGGTTGGCCTTGTACTGGTCGTAGAGCTGATTGCGGAAGCTGCCGCCGGGGGCATCGAATACCACGGCCATGCGCTTCGGGCGATACTCATCGATCAGTTTACGCAGCATGTTGATGACGCCGACGATGGCGCCGGTGGCCTCGCCCCGGGAGTTGGTCAGCGGCGGCAGCGCATGATAGGCGCGAAACAGGTACGAGGAGCCATCCACCAGGATGAAGGGGGGTTCAGCGGACATATCGGTTCACAAGACTCCGGATTGGGCGGCGCCGCTCGCTGGCGCCGGTGCGCGAACGGGGAGCATACCCTACCTGGGCACAGGTACAACCCCGGCCGCCCACGCAGCGCGCTGAACGGGCCCGGCTCAGCAAAGTACCTGGGGAGAACGCGGACTAGCCGGGGCCGCACTCGCGTTCGACCACCTTGCGGTAGCGCTCCAGCAGCGCCTCCCGCTCCTCATCGCTGTAGAAGCGGCGATTGCTCTCCTCATCCAGGTCGTAGAGCAGCGCACCGCTGTAGTCCTCCAATTGCGCCCGTCCTTGCAGGCAACGCCGCTCCTGCTCCTCCCTGTCGCGCGCCGCCGTACGGCGCGCCTCGCGCCGCTCCTCGCGCTCCTTGCGATAGGCGTCGAGCATGCGCTGCTGCAACTCCATGCGCTCGGCCTGGCTCGGGCCACTGCCCGGCCCGGCCTCATCCCCACCCCCGGACTGGCGGGGCAGGCGCACCTGTTCCGCCGACTCGGCCCGGGGCCGGTCGCCGAAGTGCACCTGACCCTGCGCATCCACCCAGCGGAAGATCTCGGCGCCGGCTGGACCCGTCGTCAACCACAGCAGCCCCAGTACCGGATAGATCCCGCGCATCGCTTATCCTCCCTGTCCTGACCGGCGCAACCCGACTGTCGCGCAGTGTATGAAATCCTACAACGGCAACGGGCCGGCCGGCACGGCGTGCCCCCACCGTTTCGGAAAACGATTCTACCGGTAAAGTGGTGGCGGCGCACATGCACCAAAAAGACGGGCGCCGAAGCGCCCGTCAAATCCCTCCCTGGAGCCCCGTATTCCGGTTGAATCAGCGGCCCGAACCGCGCGAGCCGGTGAACTCGGGGTAGGCCTCCAGACCACACTCGCCGATATCCACCCCCTCGTACTCCTCCTCTTCGGATACCCGGATCCCGACGCTCACCTTGATCACCAGCCACACCAGGAAGCTGGCGGCGAAGGTCCAGCCCAGGATCACCAGCAGACCCGTGAGCTGAGCGCCGAAGGTCGCCTCCTCGTTGGAGAAGGGGACCGCCAGCAGGCCCCACATGCCAACCACGCCGTGCACCGAGATGGCGCCCACCGGATCGTCCAGGCGCAGCTTGTCGAGGCTGATGATGGCGAACACCACGATGAAGCCGCCGATCACCCCGACCAGGGTGGCCCACAGGGCGGAGGGCGCCAGGGGCTCGGCGGTGATCGCCACCAGCCCGGCCAGGGCACCGTTCAGGGCCATGGTCAGATCGGCCTTGCCGAACACCATGCGCGCGGTCAGCAGCGCCGCCACCACGCCACCGGCGGCGGCCATGTTGGTATTGACGAAGACCATGGCAACGGCGTTGGCCTCGCCCACATCGGAGATCTTCAGCTCGGAACCGCCGTTGAAGCCGAACCAGCCGAGCCAGAGGATGAACATCCCGAGGGTCGCCAGGGGCAGGTTGGCGCCGGGTATCGCCCGCACCTCGCCGTTGGGGCCGTACTTACCCTTGCGCGCCCCGAGCAGGATCACCCCGGCCAGGGCCGCCGCCGCGCCGCACAGATGCACCACGCCGGAGCCCGCGAAGTCCTGGAAACCGAGCCCGTCGAGAAAGCCGCCACCCCACTTCCAGTACCCCTGCAGGGGATAGATGAAGGCGGTCATGAAGACGGCGAAGATCAGAAAGCTCCACAGCTTCATGCGTTCGGCCACCGCGCCGGAGACGATGGACATGGCGGTGGCGACGAACACTACCTGAAAGAAGAAGTCCGCCATCCCGGAGTAGTAGGGGGCGTCATCTCCACCGGCCAACACCGCCTCGACACTGTTGTCCGCCCCGAGCAGGAAGGAGATCCCGGGCCAGAGACTGCTCACCGCGTCCCCCGGGTACATGATGTTGTAACCGACCAGCATGTACATGATGCAGGCGATGGCGAACAGGGCCACGTTCTTGGTCAGGATCTCGGCGGTGTTCTTGGCCCGTACCAACCCCGCCTCCAGCATGGCGAACCCGGCCGCCATCCACATCACCAGGGCGCCGGAGACCAGAAAGTAAAAGGTGTCCAGGGCATAACTCAATTCAGTCAAAGCTTCCATAATCAATACCTCTTCGTATGGCAGGATGAAGCAGACGCTTAAAGCGCCTCCGGACCCGACTCGCCGGTACGGATACGCACCGCCTGTTCCAGATCCGAGACGAAGATCTTGCCGTCACCGATCTTGCCGGTACGCGCGGCACCGCTGATCGCCTCGATCACCTGATCAACCTGGTCCGTGTCCACCGCCACCTCGACCTTGATCTTGGGCAGGAAATCGACCACGTATTCGGCCCCCCGGTAGAGTTCGGTATGCCCCTTCTGGCGCCCGAAGCCCTTTACCTCGGTGACCGTGATACCCGACACGCCGACCCCGGAGAGGGCCTCGCGGACATCGTCCAACTTGAAGGGCTTGATGATTGCTGCAACGAGTTTCATAAATAGTCTCCTGTTAGAGTTCCGCGCTGACCGGCACATCGGACAAGCGCCACTGCGAGGCAGATTGCAGCTAGTGTGCCAACAGGTATTTCTGTAGGAAATACATCGTGTTATCAGGATTTATAACGACCGGATCCATCCCCGTTTCGCACCAGAAACAACCCAACGGTGCGCCACGCACCACAAGATCGCACCCGTTTGGTGCAGAGACGGGCCGGGCCGCGGGGGTAGACGCTGGACAACGCGACGGCATGGGGATAAGGTGCGCCCATGATCGATCCCAAACTGTTAGACGACCTGGCCAAACGCATGGCGGGCAGCGTGCCCACCGGCCTGCAGTTTCTGCAGGAGGATCTGCGCAAAAACTTTCACAGTACCCTGGAGGCGGGGCTTGCCCACCTGGAGCTGGTGACCCGTGAAGAGTTTGACGTGCAGAGCGCCGTGCTCGCCCGCACCCGTGAAAAACTGGAGCGCCTGGAGGCGCTGGTGGCCGAGCTGGAGCAGAAGCTGAACCGCTGACCCCGATCAACACCCGCCAAGGAAGGTGAACATGTCTCTCGCCCTGGTGCATAGCCGCGCGCGCGCGGGAATCGACGCCCCCGCGGTGGCGGTGGAGGTGCATCTGGCCAATGGCCTGCCCGCCCTCTCCATCGTCGGCCTGCCGGAGATGGCGGTGCGCGAAAGCAAGGACCGTGTACGCGGAGCCCTGCTCAACTCTCATTTCGAATTTCCGCCACGGCGCATCACCATCAACCTGGCCCCCGCCGACCTCCCCAAGGAGGGCGGCAGCTTCGACCTGGCCATCGCCATGGGCATACTCGCCGCCTCGGGGCAGATCCCCGGCGGCGATCTCGGGCACTACGAATTCATCGGTGAACTGGCCCTGTCGGGCGAACTGCGCCCGGTGCGCGGCGTGCTCCCCGCCGCCCTCGCCTGCCGTGCCCGCGGCCGGGCCCTGATCCTGCCGCAAGAGAACGCCGACGAGGCGGCCCTGGTCGGTGGGTTGCAGGTACTCCCCGCCCGTCACCTGCTGCCGGTCTGCGACCATTTGGTGCGTGGCGGGGGCCTACAGCCGCACCTGGGCGCCCCCTCCGCCGTGCGCCTCGATCATCACCCCGACCTGGCCGAGGTACAGGGCCAGCCGCACGCCAAGCGCGCCCTGGAGATCGCCGCCTGCGGCGGCCACAGCCTGCTCATAATCGGCCCGCCCGGATCCGGCAAATCGATGCTGGCCACCAGGCTGCCGGGCATCCTCCCTCACATGAGTGAGTCCGAGGCGCTGGAGAGCGCCGCCGTGCTCTCCATCAGCAACCAGGGCTTCGACCCCGCACTGTGGCGCCACCGTCCCTTCCGCAACCCCCACCACACCGCCTCGGCGGTGGCCCTGGTCGGCGGTGGCGGCAATCCCCGCCCGGGGGAGATCTCCCTGGCCCACAATGGGGTGATGTTCCTAGCCCGAATGTTTCATAAACCATTAGGTGACCACAAATACCGTACAACCAGACTAGGGTATTAGCCGAGAACTAGGCAGGCCGGTAACTGTTAGCGGGGCGACGATCATTTTTTCGGGGTTGT
>PQCP01000137.1 GCA_003062205.1 Candidatus Sedimenticola endophacoides | reverse complement strand
GCTAATCTTCATGGTGGACTTCCTCCTCATCTGTTTCGTGTGAATGGTGCTAGTTCAGCTCCCATTCTGACGCCTCGACGCCGTTTGTCGTAGGGGTGGGGAGGAGTCCATCCCATTGCTTACTTTACAGGCCCCATGGATACGCGGGTGGTTCTGACAAGGCCTTTGATATCGGTCTCAAATCCGCTGGTTATTTCTCTCTTCCGCTGGTGCATAATCGGAGCTTGCTCTGAACCGGGATGGAGGGTGTGTGTCGCCACTGGTTTTTGGATTTGCCGCGGCCGGTCTTTGGGCCTTGTCCGCGCCGATACTCAACGCGGGGATTGCCCGCCTGCCGGGGGAGGGGCGGGTGCCGGCCCTGGCGGCGGGTTTGTTGGCCGCGCTCTGTAGCGGCACGCTGGGGCTGTTGCCTGCGGCCCTGCCCGGGGGGGTGGAGGCGCGGGTTTCGTTCTGGGTCGTTCTGGCCGGGCTCTTTACCTTTCCCATTGCCACGGGCCTCTATTATCTCGCCGCGCACGCCTTCGGCACCCGGGCTGAGTTGGCATCGCAGTTCGCCAAGGTCAAGCCGTTGCTGTCGATTCTGTTCGCCCTGTTGCTGGCCGGTGAGGCCCTGGACGCCTCCGCATGGTTGAGCGCGGCCCTGATCATGGCCGGGACGCTGGTGATCGTTTATGGGGCGCGGCGCGGGCATCTCTCATGGCGGGCCCTGATCCTGGGTCTGTTGACCGCTCTCGCGTGGGCGTTGGGTGAGTTGTTTGTCAAAATTGGGTTTGATGCTGCTACCAGCATCGACAGCTCTTTTGTCGCGCTGGCATCGTCCTTTCTGCTATTTGCCGTGGTGAGTACGCCCTATCTGGTCCGGCAGCGGGCCGTCCTCGGCCGTTTGACCTATCTGCCGTTTTTCGCTTTGCACGGCGTGCTCAGTTTCGGGGCCGCCTATACGGCTTTTTTTCATTCGATTGCCGTGATCGGTCTGGCCGATACTATTCTGCAGACCGCTTTCTGGCCATTTCTGGCGCTGCTGGTCACCCAGGTCTGGAATCGCCTCCGTGGTGAACCGGGTCATACCCCGCTCATCGTGTGGGTCGCCGCCGGGCTGCTCGCCATGGGGAGCGCGGTCCGGGTCTTGACGTTTTGAGGGGCTTCGATTCGGGGAGGGCGGTTACTGGTAAGACTGTGCGTAAGCGCGGGTGCTCAGCGGTTCACCTCCAGCTGGAGGTAGGTGCGGTTGACATTGGCCCGGTGCCAGGGTTCGAAGTGTTCCAGGTGTTCGAAGGGTGGTGCGGCGGATAGCGTCCGCACCGTTTCGTCCAGCTCCATCCACTCATCCAGTGCCTCGCCCACCCGTGTGATCAGCCAGTCGAGGTAGTTGCCGGTTTCTTGTTGGGCCTGCTTCAGGGAGCAGACCCGGCCGTGGCCCGGTACCACTGTTTGCGGAGCCAGCGCGGTCATTTGCCGGAATGCCTCCGCTAACCGCCATGGAGAGCGAAGCGAAGGCGGTTAGTCCCCGATAGGCGTAGGCGCGGTTGTATGGCCGCAGTTACGACCGATAGGGAGTGACGTAGGGCATACAAATAGCGCATCCGACACGCCGTAGAGTCATTGTGGTCATCATGACGGAGTTGCGCACGAGCAGCTTTGCTGCAATGTGCGGGACGGAGTCGTGATGAGCGCAGGACGGTCGGGGCAGTAACGGCTGTCGCGTTGGCGAGTCGATTTTGGGGACTGGGATGTCCCAAAATCTTTCACGAGGTAGCGACACTCTTGGCCCCACTGCACGACCCGTGAGTGCGGCAGGATGCCGGGCATGCGGTCGACGTACACCAGATCGCCGGTGATGACGGTGCGCTGTTGCGGCAGCCAGACGATGGCATCACCGGGGAAGTGGGCATCGCCCGGCCAGATCAGCTCGATCCGCGTACCCCCCAGATTCAGGTGCGCACGATCCCCGGCGATGCCTGCGGCATGGACGGGTCGGATCTCCCGCGCCTGGTCGCCGAGTACGCCGCTGAGCCGTTGAATATGGCTGTGTGCGTACTCCCGCTGCACCCGGACCGTGCGCTCCAGCGCCAGCAGTTGCGCCCCGCGCTCGGCGAAATAGCTGTTGCCGAGCCAGCGGTGGTCCTGGCTGCCGGTGTTGATCACCCAGCGTATCGGTTGGTTGGTGACCTGGGCGATGGCCGCTTCGATCAGACGCGCCGCGCGGGGTGTGGCGCCCGTGTCCACCAGGATCACCCCCTGCGGGGTGACGATGAAGGCGAGGTTGTTGTTGAGGGCATGGTTTTGCGCGCTGCGCGGTCCGGTTTCGCCGATCAGCGCATAGACTTGATCGGCGACCTGTTGGGTGGTGAGCGGGGTGTATGCCGCACCTGCCCGGGCCGCGAGGCAGAGCAGCAGGAGGGCCAGCCAGTGGTGCACGCGGTGGGTCCTGATCGCGTCTCTCATCGGTTCAGATCCCGTCCGAGCATCCGTGACAGGGTGCCGTCGCGGTCTATCCATTGGTGCTTGATGGCGGCCGCGGCGTGTAGCAGGATCAGGGCGATCAGCAGCTTGCCGAGCAGGCCGTGGATCAGGTGTCCCGCTTTGGAGAGGGCCTCGATCTTCTCTTCGGACCCGGCAATGATCTCCCATCCGAACACCCCCACGGGGTAGCCGCCGCCGACCGACATCATGATGCCGGAGAGGGGCATCAGCAGGGTGCCGGCAAGCAGCGTCCACTGCACGGCGCTGGCCAGGGCGTGCTGCCAGGGTGCCTGCTCCGAGCGTGCGCCGAGAAGCCCCTGGCGCAGTCGCCAGGCGAGCCGCGCCAGGGCCAGGGCCAGGAGGATCACGCCCAGCGACTTGTGGATGCCGATCAGCTCGAACTTGTCCGGACCTCTGGGCAGATCCTCGATGTAGATGCCGAAGGGGATCAGGGCGATCATCCCGATGGCGATGGACCAGTGCAGGACGATGCTGATGGGGCTCAGGCGGTCATGGGTATCCGCCAGCAGTGGACGATTTTCCTGCATGCTGTTTCTCCTTGGCTGCGTGGGTAGGGCTCGATCTGCTTCAGAGTCTATCCGGGGGCGCTCCGCGGTGGCTATTGTGGAAAACACCTGTCCATGCACAGGTTCTGCCATCCCGGTGATGTGTTCAACGGACCGGGTGCGGGGCGATGGTTTGGATTGCGGGCTGCGCCGGAGGGTGTGGCCCGTGTGGCTCGCTTACAGGTCGTCGAACAGCCCCATCTGATCGGCGGCGATTCGTTCGAAGCGGTCATCGACGAAGTGCAGTATGGCGTCGGCCACCGGGGCCAGCTGGCGGTCGATGTAGTGCTGGTAGTCGATCGGGCTGTGCCGGGCCTGAAGCGGTTCCGGTCCGTTACTGGTGATCAGGTAGCTGATCCAGCGCGCCTGCCTGCCCAGCTTGCGGGCCGCCTGCACATGGGGCGGTATGTTGCGCTGGTACTCCTCAAGGGGGCGGAGCAGGCGCTTTCGATAGACCAGTTGCGGATCCAGTTCGCCCCGCTTGAGCTGTTCCACGGTCTGGCGGATGTAGTCGCGGTAGGGGAGATCGAAGAAGACCAGGCGGTAGAGTTCGCGCTGAAAATCCCGGGCCAGGGGTGTCCAGTCGCTGCGAACGCTCTCCAGTCCCTTGAACTTGAGCTCCAGCGCGCCGGAGCGGTTGCGGATGTAACCGGCGTAGCGTTTTTTGCTTCCGGTCTGAGCCCCGCGAATGGTCGGCATGACGAAACGGATGAAGTGGGTCTCGAACTCGATCTCCAGGGCGGAGGCGACCTTGAACTCACGATGCAGGCGCTCTCGCCACCACTGGTTGAGGCCCTTGGCCAGGTGCCTTCCACTGGCGCCGGCCTGTTGCTCGCTGGGGCCGGGGCCGAGCAGTACAAACAGCGAATCGGTGTCGCCGTAGATCACCGGATACCCCTGCTCCTCGATCCAGTCCTTGCTCTGTTGGATGATCTGGTGGCCGCGGCGGGTGATGCTGCTGGCCAGGCGCGGGTCGTAGAAGCGGCAGCCACTGGAGCCGAGCACGCCGTAGAAGGAGTTCATGATGATCTTGATGGCCTGGGCGAGGGCCGCGTTGCGATCCCGCTTCGCCGTGTCGCGCTGTTGCCAGAGCCGCGTAATGATACCGGGGAGTATGGAGCCGGTGCGCGAGAAGTGGGCGCCGAGAAAGCCGGGGATCGGATCGTCGCCGGGACGCACCATGCCCAGCGGGTCGATCATGAAGGTGCGGATGATGCTCGGGTAGAGGCTTTTGAAATCGAGTACCAGGACGTTGTCGTAGAGGCCGGGCCGGGAGTCCATGACGTAGCCGCCGGGACTCGACACGTCGTGGGTGCGGGCGCCCACATCGAGGGCCACGGCGGCGGCGCGGTGCAGGTGCGGGAGGTAGAGGTTGTCGAAGGCGGCCACCGAACCGCCCTGGCGACCGAGGGGCAGGCCGGTCATCAGCGAGCGCTGGATGATGAAATTTAACAGGTCCGTCCTGTCGAAGATCGCCTCCACCAGGCGGCAGTCTTCCAGGTTGTAGGCTGCCAGCGCCGGGCGATCCTCCCGGAACAGGCGGCGGATCTCGGCGATCTTCTGCCCCCCTGACGCCTCGATCAGTTTGCCGCGCCCCAGCAGTTCATGGGCCACCTGTCCGAGGGCGAAGCTGTCGAATGACCAAAAGGCGGCACGCAGGTTGTCGATGCCGTCGAGGGCGACGCGCCCGGGAATGCTGGCGATGCGCGGCTGCCCCGGCTGCTGGGGTTGCAGGATGCGCGCCTGCTCACCTCCACGGCCGAGTGTGAACGGAACGCGGTGGCGGCGGCAGCGCCGTTCCAGTTGGTCAAGATCGAAGTTGATCAGGTTCCAGCCGAGTATCAGGTCGGGATCGCGGGCGCTGAAGCGCTCCAGAAAACCCAGCAAAAGATGCCGCTCGTCCGGATGCCACTCGATACCGGGGGCGCCGCCCCAGTCATCCGGATGGCCCTGCATCAGCACCGCCTCGTGCCCCTGGCCGCAGTAGGCGATGGATAGGATCTCGCCGCCGGCCCCGTCGGTTTCGATATCCAGGCTGAGGTAGCTCAGGCGTGGCGTGTGGTCGGCCGCCTTGATCTGGGGGTCGATCAACTCCAGATGGCCGGGTCGGCGCAGTGGCCGGCCCTGTATCGCCATCGGTGCGGTGATGAAGCGCTCCATCAGGTAACGGTCACTGGCCCGGATGTCCGACTCGAACAGCATCACCCCCCGCTCCCGGGCAAGATCGCGCAGGCGTTGCAGGTCACCCTGGCGGTTGAAATAGAGTGCGTCGACCGCTTCGCCGTTGAGGGCGGTCAGGTCGAGGGTTTTGCGCCCGGCGGGGAGCCCGCGCATGCGACCGGGTTCGAGCGGGGTCTCCCGGCCGATGAAGCAGACCGCCTGCTGCCGGGTAAGGCGCAGCCGCAACGGCCCCTGCTCGGAGCTGACCCAATAGTCCAGTTCGATGCCGTCCGGGGTGTCGCGCCACTGGCGCGTCAGCAGAAAGGCGGTGAAGGTCTGGGGCGCGGTGTTCAGGATCGGCTCCGGTCAAAAGGGTTCATGATAACGGAGTCGGGGCACCGGCTGTAAGGGATGCGCGCAAGGACGGGCCGTCCTGAGGGGTATTGAAGGGAGTGGTCCGCGCGGTGAGGCGACAGCAAAAGCCGGATTGAGGTGTGCGTTACCCGGCGGAAGAGGACACGTTTGGCGTAGCGGGTGGAGTCAGCGCCACGCCTTCCGATGCCTCGGCTCGCCTGATCGGCGATGCGGTTCAGAGCTGGTTGTGGCTGCCGTCGCAGTAGGGCGGGTTCTTGCTGTGTTTGCAGCCGCAGAGATAGGCTGTCCCGTCGCGCTCCGCGACGAAGGCGACTGGAGTCATGTCGGTCGCGTGGTGGGAGCCGTCGCAGAAGGGCTGCCGCTTGCTGTGGCCGCAGGCGCACCAGTAGTAGTCCTTACCCTTCTCCAGCTCCACCGGAAAGGGTCCCTTTTTGTTGATTACGGGTTGATCGCGCATTGCTCCCCCTCCCCTGTAATAAGGCATGGTTATGTTGGTATAAGAGGGGATAGTAGGCACTTTCCCCGCAACATGCCAGCGCGGATTTAGCTCCCAGCCGGGCAGGTGCCCGTTAGTGCGCCCGGTCACTCGGCCCGGAGTACCCGCAGGGGCGGGCGCAGCAGCAGCGGATAGGTCGCCAGGAGCCCGAACAGGCCGATGCCGATCCCTCCGGCCGCCGGTCCGGCGAGCCAGATCCAGGGATTGAGTTGGTAGTCCAGCTCCAGCACCCGGGTGGAGACCAGCCAGCCGGTGAGGGTGGCGCAGAGGCTGGCGAGGAGGCCCGCCAGCATGCCGAGAAAGAGAAATTCGGTGCCCACGGCAAGGGCCAGGGTGCGGCGGGTGAGGCCGAGGGTGCGCAGGATCGCCGCCTCCTGACGGCGGCTTTCCCGGCTCGCCTGGATGCCTGAGTAGAGTACCAGCAGGCCGGCGGTGAGGGTGAAGAGGAATACGTACTCCACGGCCAGGGCGCCCCGGTCCATGATCTCCCGCACGTGGTTCATGATGCTGCTGACGTCGATTACGGTGACGGAGGGAAAGCGTCGCACCAGCTCGGTGGCCAGGGCCTCGCGGCCCGGCGGCAGATAGAAGCTGGTGATGTAGCTGCCCGGTCGCGATTGGAGCAGCGCCGGGGTGGCGACGACGAAGAAATTGGGCTGGAAGTTGTCCCACTTGACGGTGCGCAGGTTGCTCACCCGGGCGCTGACCTCGATTCCGGCCTGATCGAAGGTGAGGTGGTCGCCGAGGGCGATCCCCAGGGCTTCGGCCAGCCCCTGCTCGACCGAGAAGAGCGGCACCGTGGCCGCTTCATCTCCCCACCAGGCGCCCTGGAGCACCCGGTTTCCCGGTTGCGGGTCGCGTGCCCAGGAGAGGTTGAATTCTCGGGTGAGCAGGCGCCGCGGGCGTCCCTCCGGATACTGTTCGGGCAGTACGGCACGGCCGTTGATGTGGGTCAGCCGGGCGCGCACCATGGGGTAGGGGCCGGCGCCGCTCAGGCGTGCTTCACGCAGGAAGCGGGAGACGGCCTCCACCTCGTCGGGCTGGATATTGATCAGGAAGCGGTTCGGCGCCTGCTCCGGGATGGTGCGCTGCCAGGCGGCGACCAGATCGATCCGCACCACGGCCAGCAGCAGCAGGGCGAGCAGCCCGAGACCGAAGCTGGTGAGCTGAACGGCGGTCAGGGAGGGGTTTCTGGCCAGCCCCGCCAGACCATAGCGCCAGGCGGCGCCTCCCCGCCCGCGCAGGGGGGCGAGCAGCCATACCAGCAGCCGCGCCGTGGCGAGCAGCAGGGTCAGGGCGAGCAGGGCGCCGCCACCGACCGTTGCCGCCAGGGTCAGGTCGTCCGCCGCCCAGAGGATCAGCAGGGCAAGGGCGGCGAGGGCGGCCCCCCCGACCACCCAGAAGGCGGGGGGTGGCGCCCCCAGATCCCGGCGCAGCACCCGCAGGGGAGGCACCCGGGCCAGGCGCAGCAGGGGCGGCAGGGTAAAGCCGGTCAGCGTGATCAGGCCCGCGCCGAGCCCCAGGGCCAGGGGGTGGAGGTCCGGCGCCGGCAGCTCGCTGGTGAACCACTCCCCGACCAGGCGGGCCAGGGCGGTCTGGGCCAGATAGCCCGCGAGGGTGCCGAGGCTGCCGGTTACCAGGGTGATCACGCCCAGGCGTGTCAGCAGCAACCGGCGCATGAACGTCTGGGTGGCCCCGAGACAGCGCAGGATGGCACTGGTGTCGGATTGTCTCTCCATGAAGCGGCGGCTGGCCAGGGCCACCGCCGCGCCCGCCACCAGGACCGTGGTTACCGCCGCCAGGGCCAGGAAGCGGCGGCCCCGGTCGAGGGCGTTGCGCAGTTCCGGGCGGGCGTTGTGCATGCTCTGCAGGCGGGCGCCGGTGGGCAGGTTGTGGCCGGCCCAGCCGCGATAGGCTTCGATGGCGTCCCGGGGACCGGCGATCAGCAGTTGATGGCGCACCCGGCTGGCGGGAGTGACCAGCCCGGTGTCCGGGATGTCGTCGAGGGAGATGAGTACCCTGGGGCCGAGGCGGAACAGATTGCCCCCCTGGCCGGTGTCGCGGCTGAGCACGGCACTGACCTTGAGGCGGCTCCGGCCGAGCGACAGCGTCTCGCCGATGTGGAGGCCGAGGCCGCCGATCAGTTCCGGGCTGACCCAGAGGGCGCCTGGCCGGGGGGGATGGGCAGCGGGTTGCTCGGGGGCGCCGTGGGCGGGACGGATACGCAACTCGCCGCGCAGGGGGTAGGTATCGCTGACCGCTTTCACCTCTACCATTTGCAGCCGTTCCCGATGGGGAATGACGCTGGGGAAACTGAGGCTGCGGGCGGTGCGCAGCCCGCGGCGCTCGGCCTCGTGCATTAGCAATTCAGGGAGCGGGCGGCTGCTGTCGATGGTGAGGTCGGCCGCCAGCACCTCGGCCGCCTGCAGCTCCAGGGCCCGTTCCACGCGGTTGGTGAAGAAGCCCACGGCGGTGACGGCGCTTACCGCCAGTACCATGGCGAGTACGAGCAGCCGCATCTCGCCGTTGCGCCAGTCGCGCCGGATCAGCCGGAAGAGAAGTCCCGGGTCGTTCAAGGCTGCGCTCCCAGCCGGCCCGCCTCCATCAGCAACCTGCGGTCACAGCGCGCGGCGAGCTGTTCGTCGTGAGTCACCAGCAGCAGTGCGGTGCCGGTCTCCTCGCGCAGTGTAAACAGCAGCTCGGTGATGCGCACGCCGGTCTCACGGTCGAGGCTGCCGGTCGGCTCGTCGGCGAACAGCAGCCCGGGCCTGGCCGCGAAGGCCCGGGCCAGGGCCACCCGTTGCTGCTCTCCGCCGGAGAGCTGGGAGGGGTAGTGGTGCAGGCGCGCGCTCAACCCGACATGGGCCAGCGCCCGCTCGGCCCCGGAGCGGGCGCTGCGGTCGTGCGCCAGCTCCAGGGGCAGCATGGTGTTCTCCAGCGCGGTCATTCCCGGCAGCAGCTGGAAGGACTGGAAGACGAAGCTGACCCGTCCCGCCCGCAGCCGGGCGCGGGCGTCTTCGTCCAGGGCGCCCAGGTCATGTCCAAACAGGCGGATCTCCCCCTCGCTGGCCTGGTCCAGTCCCGCCAACAGGCCCAGAAGGGTCGATTTACCCGATCCGGAACTGCCGAGAATGGCGACCGCCTCCCCAGGGTCGAGGCGCAGCCCGACCCGGTCGAGGATGGTCAGACGCCCGCCATTGGGCATGGTGACCCGTTCGCTAACCGCCATGGAGAGCGAAGCGAAGGCGGTTAGTCCCCGATAGGCGTAGGCGCGGTTGTATGGCCGCAGTTACGACCGATAGGGAGTGACGTAGGGCATACAAATAGCGCATCCGACACGCCGTAGAGTCATTGTGGTCATCATGACGGAGTTGCGCACGAGCAGCTTTGCTGCAATGTGCGGGACGGAGTCGTGATGAGCGCAGGACGGTCGGGGCAGTAACGGCTGTCGCGTTGGCGAGTCGATTTTGGGGACTGGGATGTCCCAAAATCTTTCACGAGGTAGCGACACTCTTGCAAATAGCGCATCCGACACGCCGTAGAGTCATTGTGGTCATCATGACGGAGTTGCGCACGAGCAGCTTTGCTGCAATGTGCGGGACGGAGTCGTGATGAGCGCAGGACGGTCGGGGCAGTAACGGCTGTCGCGTTGGCGAGTCGATTTTGGGGACTGGGATGTCCCAAAATCTTTCACGAGGTAGCGACACTCTTGCAAATAGCGCATCCGACACGCCGTAGAGTCATTGTGGTCATCATGACGGAGTTGCGCACGAGCAGCTTTGCTGCAATGTGCGGGACGGAGTCGTGATGAGCGCAGGACGGTCGGGGCAGTAACGGCTGTCGCGTTGGCGAGTCGATTTTGGGGACTGGGATGTCCCAAAATCTTTCACGAGGTAGCGACACTCTTGCTGCTGTTCAATGCCGCCGTCTCCCATGCCGCGGAGCCGGTGATTCTGGTCTTCGGCGACAGCCTCAGTGCCGCCTACGGTGTCGCGCCAGGGCACGGTTGGGTGGCGCTGCTTGAGCAGCGCCTGGCGCGGCGGGGGTATCCCTACAGGGTGGTCAATGCCAGTGTCAGCGGTGATACCACCGCCGGTGGGTTGTCGCGCCTCCCGGCCGCGCTGAACCAGTTTAACCCCAGTCTGCTTCTCCTTGAACTGGGAGGCAATGACGGTCTGCGCGGGCTGAGTCTGGAGCGTACCCGGGACAACCTGAGACAGATGATCCGGCTGGGCCGGAAGAGGGGGGCCCGGGTGGTGCTGTTCGCCATGCGTCTCCCACCCAATTACGGCAGCGTTTTTACCGAGAGGTTCCAGGGCATCTACGATGATCTGGCGGCGGCTGAGAGGGCGACCCTGGTGCCGTTTTTTCTGAATGGGGTGGCCGAGCGCCCCGACTGGATGCAGAGCGACGGCCTGCATCCCAACGCCCTGGGGCAGGGTCGGATGCTGGAGAATGTGTGGGTGGTGCTGGAGCCGCTGCTGCGTGGCCCGGTGGCGGAGAGGGTGGAAAGCGGGCCGGATTCGCAATAGAATGGGTGTGCCGGGGCCGGGAGTGCTCCGGAGCGTGCCATGGAAGATGGCAATGGACTGAACGACATACAAGGATGAAGCCATGAAAAATCTCACCGTAGTTTCCCGTTCCCTCTGTGCAGCCGTACTCATCGCGGGCGTTGCCGCCGCGCCGGCCCAGGCCAGTCCCTGCAAGGGGATGAGCGATGCCGAGTGCGAGTCCAGCGCGCAGTGCCGCTGGGTCGACGGATATACCCGGGGTGACGGGCGCAAGGTAAATGGATATTGTCGCCTCCAATCCAGTAGGAAGAAGGATACGCTACAACCGCAGTCGAGCGGTTCCGGGGATCCGGCGGCGGAGGCCAACAAGGGCTGAGAGATCACCACCATTGCGTAACAGCGACACCCGCCTTCGGCGGGTGTCTTTCCCACTTCCTCATCCGGCGTCTGCTGCCCAACCAGCATGTCAGCCCGCAGTTAAGAAGATCACGCCGGCGAGAATGCGTGACCCTTCACGCACGGATGGCCCTGGTCGCGCAGCGCCGGGCTGGAGGGCGGGTATTCTCCACCATTCTGTTGCCAGTCACCCCGTGTTTATGCCAATCTACACCGCCTTTGAATCAACGGAATATTTTTCTGGAGCTTAACTCGATGGCGACAAAAAAGAGCGTGGACAATATGAGTGCCGATGAGCTGTTTGCCCTGGCCAGCAAACGGCGGGAACAGGAGCAGGAGCAGGCGCGGGAGCAAGAGTGTCGCTACCTCGTGAAAGATTTTGGGACATCCCAGTCCCCAAAATCGACTCGCCAACGCGACAGCCGTTACTGCCCCGACCGTCCTGCGCTCATCACGACTCCGTCCCGCACATTGCAGCAAAGCTGCTCGTGCGCAACTCCGTCATGATGACCACAATGACTCTACGGCGTGTCGGATGCGCTATTTGTATGCCCTACGTCACTCCCTATCGGTCGTAACTGCGGCCATACAACCGCGCCTACGCCTATCGGGGACTAACCGCCTTCGCTTCGCTCTCCATGGCGGTTAGCGGCGGTGCGCGCCGAGATCGAGGCGTTGCGTGCCGAGCGCAAGGCGTTGGTGGCGGAACAGCGTAAGGCGCTGGCGGCGATTGATGCCAAGATCCGTAAACTCGGTGGCGCCACGCGCACCCGGGCAGCCCGTGGCGGCATTGGTGACAAGGTCCTGGCCGTTATCAAGGCCGCCGGCCGGATCACCACCAAGGAGCTGCGGGCCGAGTTGGAGAGCCAGGGGGTTGCCACCTCCAATCTGAGCCAGACCCTGGCCTATCTCAAGCGGCAGGATCTGGTGAAATCCCCCGCCCGTTCCGTCTATAGCGTGTGAAGGGTGTTGCTGTGACTCCGGCAGTCCTGCCGGGGCAGCGCATGGGGATATCCTTTTTTTTTTGTGAACAACACGCCCTAGAAAAGGCTCTCCTCGGGCGGGTTGTCGAGGGTGAAGCGGACGCAGTTGCGGCCACTCTCCTTGGCCTCGTAGAGGGCGTCGTCCACCCGGCTGATGAGTGAGGCGTAGGTATCATCGCTTCTCAGTAGGGTGGCGCCACAGCTGATTGTGATGTGACCGGCGACATCGAAGGTATGTTCTTCGATACTGCTCCGCAGCTGCTCCGCGATATGCTGAATCTCCTGTTTTCCCACATCGACGGCGATCACCACAAACTCCTCCCCTCCCCAGCGTGACAGGGTATCCGAATGTCTGATGTGGTCACCCAGGACGGATGCCACCTCGCGCAGCACCCCGTCTCCGGAATGGTGTCCGTGGTCATCGTTTACGCGCTTGAAGTGGTCGATGTCGATCATAATAATACCGATTCCCCCGCTGCCGTCGTTCACTGACTGGATCAGGTTCTCCAGTTGCCGGTCAAAGCTGTGGCGGTTGTTGGTCTGGGTCAGGTGGTCGGTGGTGGCGAGGGTACGCAGTTTATTCTCGTTGTTGACATGGGTGGTGATATCGCGGTGAGACTCGATGATCTGGGTGATCTGTCCCTGCTTGTTGGTTATCGGGGTTGCGCGAACCTCTACATAGATGGCGTCGGTATGCTTGTTGATATGCCGGTGCAGGACGGTCATCGGTTTTCCGGTTGCCAGGATCGTGCGAATGGGACAGGCGGCCGTTTCGGCGGTGCAGGGATGACGGGATCTGTGAGTCATTTCGTGACAGGTGCGAAACGCAGCAGATGAGTTAATGCCGATGTAGGCGTCGCTCGCGGCCCGGTTGTAAAGGGTGAGCTGATAATTTTTTACATCGATCACCAGGGTGGGATCGGCGATGGTGTTGAGTACGGTCTGTAGTTGGTCGTGGGCTTCCTGCAGTTCCTGCTGTGCCTCTTTGAGGGTGGTGATGTCGTTGATATAGCTGTGGAAGCGGGTCTGTCCGTTGTCGTCGGTAATGACCGCAGTGTAATCCCTTATCCAGCGCCGCTGTCCGGTGCCGGTGATCACCTGATAGGGCTTGTGTGCGATGCCGAGCATCTCACTCTTGACCAGTCGTGCCAGTTCCAGGTCGAGCTGATCTATAAATTCCGGGGCGACGATGCTGCTGTAGGTGATGATCTTCTGGATAAACTGCTCGGGATCGTAGCCGAGTTCGAACTGCACGTTGTCCGAGACGTATTCGACTGGCCAGCCTGGTGCATTCCTGCGTCTGAATACTACCGTCGGGCCGCTAATGAAGAGATCGCGTTCATGGCGTATTTCGTCGTGCAGCTTCTCCACCTCGTGCTTTATCAACGCCGTTTTGCGGTGATAGCTGACAAGAGTGTCGCTACCTCGTGAAAGATTTTGGGACATCCCAGTCCCCAAAATCGACTCGCCAACGCGACAGCCGTTACTGCCCCGACCGTCCTGCGCTCATCACGACTCCGTCCCGCACATTGCAGCAAAGCTGCTCGTGCGCAACTCCGTCATGATGACCACAATGACTCTACGGCGTGTCGGATGCGCTATTTGTATGCCCTACGTCACTCCCTATCGGTCGTAACTGCGGCCATACAACCGCGCCTACGCCTATCGGGGACTAACCGCCTTCGCTTCGCTCTCCATGGCGGTTAGCGAGAGTACCCACAGGCCCAGCGCCAATAGCAGCCAGACCCCGAAAAAGGCCAGTTGTACGCGGCGGGCACTCTGTGCATGGTCTTGTTCGACCTGCTGGCGGGGGATGTGTCGCACCAGTGACCAGGGGCAGTTGTCACACTGTGCCGGGATGTCCGAAAGCGGCTCCAGGGTCCGGTAGGCGAAGACCCCATCCTCGTTGGTTATCCGGCCCTCCGGGGCGGATGCGATTTGTGACCACGCCTCCGGGTGGTCGCGGGCGAAGCTGTCGCTCTGCTTAGAGCTACTGGTTGACAGATAATCGCCTTTTCCATCGAGGAGTAGGGAGAAGCCGGTCTGTCCGGTGTCGGAGTGCTCTTTCCCGGCAAGCAGATGGTTGCAGGGTGTGTCGAGAATGAGCACCCCCCCCGGCCACTCCTTCGCTAACCGCCATGGAGAGCGAAGCGAAGGCGGTTAGTCCCCGATAGGCGTAGGCGCGGTTGTATGGCCGCAGTTACGACCGATAGGGAGTGACGTAGGGCGTACAAATAGCGCATCCGACACGCCGTAGAGTCATTGTGGTCATCATGACGGAGTTGCGCACGAGCAGCTTTGCTGCAATGTGCGGGACGGAGTCGTGATGAGCGCAGGACGGTCGGGGCAGTAACGGCTGTCGCGTTGGCGAGTCGATTTTGGGGACTGGGATGTCCCAAAATCTTTCACGAGGTAGCGACACTCTTGGTGATTGCCGGATATGGGCGTGGCGAGGCGCAGCGTCATGGCCCGTGAGGCGGGTTGCGTATTTCCCTCCGGATCTGGGCTGAGAAGCGCGAGATGGGTGGTCCCCGGATCAAGGGCGGCGCTCTCCATATAAGGATGGCGCTGTTCGGGGTAGGGCGGATCGCCTGGCGAGATGATCGCCGGGGCGTCGTTCCGGTTGTCGATTCTGATGATATCCCTCCCATCGGGGCCGACCAGGAACAGTTGGTTGTAGAGGTGTTGTTTGCGGGCGGCGAAGGTGAGTAGATCGGCTTTGAGCGCCTCCATCGCCGGGTGCTCTCCCGCCAGGAACCGCTTAAGGGTCTGTTGTTCGGCGATGAAGCGCAGATCGGATACGATGTCGCGCAGGTGCAATTTGAAGGTCTGAAGCTGCTGGTCGAGGATGGACGCCGACTCCTGGGCGTATTGTTCGGTGAGCCGCTGTAGCCTCAGATCGGAGGTGTGCAGGTAATAGGCGCCAAGAATCAGCGTCAAGACGAGGAGGGCGGTTGTGTACTTCCTTGTTATCATGTGTGGATTCCGATGCGGATTCAGCGATTGCGGCCGGTGAGATAATGGGGAAGACGGTCCGTTTCCGACGTACCACGCAGGCCTCCTTCGGAGGTTTTGAGCCGACCATGATCGCAACATCATATGGTTAAACCCTGGGGTGGGCGAGAAGTAACCGACTAATCCGTTTTTTGTTGATGTAGATCAGTTATCACTCACTCGTGATGATTTCCAGGGTGGTGTTGGGAAGGGGAAACTGCCGATGAGGCGTGAACGGATCAGGGTCAGGGGCGTGGTGCAGGGGGTGGGGTTTCGCCCCGGCGTCTGGCGCCTGGCCCGAGCCTGCGGTCTACGGGGCCGGGTGTGGAACGATGCCGGGGGGGTGTTGATCGAGGTGTGGGGCGGGGCCGGGCAGATCGAACGCTTCGCCGGACAACTGCGGGCAAAGGCGCCGCCGTTGGCGTCGGTGGAGTCGGTGGAGCGCCAAGCCCTGCCGATGAGCGATCCACCCGGGGACTTCAGCATCGTGGCGAGCCGTGGTGGCGAGGTACACACCGGCGTGGTGGCCGATGCCGCCACCTGCCGGGCCTGCCTGGAGGAGGTGCGGGAGCCCGGCAACCGGCGCTATCGCTACCCCTTCACCAACTGCACCCACTGTGGTCCCCGGCTGTCGATCATCCGTTCCATCCCCTATGACCGGGCCGGTACCAGCATGGCGGAGTTTACCCAGTGCCCCGCATGCCAGGGTGAGTATGACGATCCGGCGGATCGCCGCTTTCATGCCCAGCCCAACGCCTGCGCTGTCTGCGGGCCGCGGTTGTGGCTGGAGGACGCGCACGGGGAAGCGCTGGAAAACGCCGGGGAGGCGGATGCCGTGGCCCGGGCGGCCGCCCTGATCCGGCGTGGTGCGATCCTCGCCGTGAAGGGGATTGGCGGTGTCCACCTGGCCTGTGACGCGGCCAATGATGACGCCGTGGGGCGGCTGCGCCGACGCAAGCGCCGTTACCACAAGGCGTTTGCCCTGATGGGCCGGGATCTGGCCATGCTGGGCCGTTATGTGCGTGTCTCCCCACTGGAGCGGCAGGCGCTGCTGAGCCCCGCCGCCCCGATCGTGGTGATGGAGCGGATTGCGGGCCATGGGCTCTCCGCTGCCCTGGCACCGGGTCAGAATACCCTCGGCTTCATGCTCCCCTACACACCCCTGCATCATCTGCTGATGGACGCATTGGAGGGCCCCATCGTCCTCACCTCCGGCAACCGTTCGGACGAACCCCAGTGTATCGGTAACGGCGAGTCGCGCCACCGCCTGGAGGGGGTCGCCGACTACTGGCTGCTGCATGACCGTGAGATTGTCAATCGCCTCGACGATTCGGTGGTGCGGGAGATGGCGGGGCGGGTGCGGGTCGTGCGCCGGGGCCGTGGTTATGCCCCCACGCCGCTGGTGCTGCCCGCGGGCTTCGCCGCCGCGCCGCCGCTGCTGGCCCTGGGCGCGGAGCTGAAAAACACCTTCTGCCTGATGCAGGAGGGCAGGGCGATTCTCTCCCAGCACATGGGGGATCTGGAGGAGGCGGCGACCCATCGGGAGTATCGCCGCAGCCTGGATCTCTACCAGGGATTGTTCCGACATCGCCCGGCCGCCCTGGCGGTGGATATGCACCCGGACTACCTCTCGACCCAATGGGGCCGGGAGTGGGCCGCGCGCGAGGGGTTGGAGTTGCATCGGGTGCAGCACCACCATGCCCACATCACCGCCTGCATGGCGGAACAGGGGCTTGATCTGGATTCCGGGCCGGTGCTCGGGATCGCGCTCGACGGCCTGGGGTATGGCGCCGACGGGGGCATCTGGGGCGGTGAGTTCATGCGTGTCGATTACCTCGGTTTCGAGCGGCTCGCCAGTTTCGAACCGGTGGCGATGATCGGCGGCGCCCGGGCTATTCATGAGCCGTGGCGCAACACCTATGCCCATCTCGCCCCCTGGTGGGGGGAGGTCGAGGCCCGTTATCCGGAGCTGGATCTGGTGCGGTTTCTGCGTGCCAGGCCCCTGGCCACCCTCGATGCCATGCTGGAGCGGGGGCTCAACTCGCCCCGCGCCTCTTCGGCCGGTCGGCTGTTCGATGCGGTGGCGGCCGCCCTGGGGCTGAGCCGCGAGGCGGTGAGTCACGAGGGCCAGGCCGCCATCGAACTGGAGGCGCTGGTGGAGCGCGGCGCGTTTGTCCGGGAGCGCGCCGGGTACGGGTGCCGGGTGGTGGAGCGCCAGGGCCTGCCCCGCCTGGAGTGGCGGGCGATGTGGGAGGCGCTGCTGGAGGACCTGGCGGGGGGGCGGCCGGGCGGGGTTATCGCCGCCCGGTTTCACGCCGGGGTGGCGGGGGGCGTCGCCTCCATGGCGATGCAACTGGCGGGCGCCCACGGATTGGAAAAAGTAGTACTTTCGGGTGGGGTATTCCAGAACAGACTTTTACTCGAACGGGTGGTTGAATTGCTGCTGGAAGCGGGGCTGGAGGTGTTGGTCCCGGAGCGGTCACCGGCCAACGATGGCGGGGTTTCACTGGGACAGGCGGTGGTGGCCGCGGCAACAGAGATCCGTGCCTGACCCGGCGCCACGGCAGGCCCCAAACCCTACTTTCCGGACATGGCATCGCGACGACGCATCCACTGGTACGCCTTCACCATCTTTCTCAGCTCCGCCTTCCTGCTGGTGCTGGAGATGGTGGCGGGGCGGCTGATCGCCCCCTATGTGGGGGTTTCTCTCTACACCTGGAACTCGGTCATCGGCGTGATCCTGGCGGGACTCTCGCTCGGCAACTGGATCGGCGGGGGGT
>PQCP01000136.1 GCA_003062205.1 Candidatus Sedimenticola endophacoides | reverse complement strand
TCGCAGCAGAGGTTTTCGTAACAAAAAGCGATTTGCCAATGCGATTTACTTCCACCTTGGTGGGTTGGATCTTTACCCCGAAGGGGCAGCTAGGTGATATGTACCCACTCAATCAGGGGAAGAGCCTTTTCAGATATCCCGGGAGTTCCTGGAGGTAATCAACAACCGGGCCAAGGCGGATATCACCAGCATCGGCATCGAACGCATGAAGGAAACCCTCGGCTGCAGCCGCATTCACCGCATCCGAAACGACTACAAGACCGCCCTCACGGCCATGGACCAGGGGGTACCGGTCAGCAGCATCGCGCGCGGGTCGGTCATGGTCAAGGATATCCACTCCCTCAGCAAGCAGATGCTGATGAAACACCGCGGCGGCAGCCGAACGAAGAAAAAGGGGCTGCTCTCGAACCTGTTCGGGCTGTCCGACTAAGGCCATGACGGTGCCGGGAGATCCCGAAGTGAGGAAATATTGATGGAAGTCAGGAACAAGACGCTGCTGGACCAATGGTCCTCCGAGTCCGCGCTGACCAAGAACGGCGACAGCAAATCCGAAGAGATGCAGCGCCTCAAAAACAGGATTCACCGCCGGCTGCTGGACCGGCTCAATCTCTCGATCATCGACCAGCTCGACCCGCTGATCGTGCGCAACGAGATCGGCAGCCTGGTGCGCACCATCCTCGAAGAGGAGTCGATTCCCCTCAACGCCGAGGAGCGCAACCTCCTGGTCACAGCGATTCAGGACGAGGTGCTCGGCCTCGGCCCCCTGGAACCGCTGCTGGCCGATCACACCGTCTCCGACATCCTGGTCAACACCTACTCCCAGGTCTATGTCGAGCGCGCCGGGCGCCTGGAGAAGACCGAGGTGGCCTTCCAGAACGACGACCATCTACTGCGCATTATCGACAAGATCGCCAGCAGCGTTGGCCGACGTATCGACGAATCCTCCCCCATGGTCGATGCCCGCCTGGCCGACGGCTCACGCGTCAACGCCATCATCCCGCCGCTGGCCATCGACGGCCCCTGCCTGTCGATCCGCAAATTCAGCATCGACCCCTACACCATCAATGACCTGATCGAGTTCAAATCCATCACCCCGGTCATCCGGGATTTCCTGCAGGCGGCGGTGAAATCCCGGGTCAACATCCTGCTCTCGGGCGGAACCGGCGGCGGCAAGACCACCCTGCTCAACGCCATGTCGGGTTCGATCCCCGACACCGAGCGTATCATCACCATCGAGGACTCGGCGGAGCTGCAACTACAACAGCCCCACACCCTGCGCCTGGAGACCCGCCCCCCCAACATCGAGGGGGCGGGCGAGATCACCGCCCGCGACCTGGTACGCAACGCCCTGCGCATGCGCCCGGACCGGATCATCGTCGGCGAGGTGCGCGGATCCGAGGCCCTGGACATGCTCCAGGCCATGAACACCGGCCACGACGGCTCCCTGAGCACCATCCACGCCAACAGCCCGCGCGACGCCCTGACCCGCCTCGAACACATGGTCGGCATGAGCGCCTCTCACATCCCGGCCCAGGTCAGCCGCCAGCAGATCGCCGCCGCCCTGCACCTGGTAATCCAGGTGGAACGCCTGATCGACGGCCGCCGCGTGGTCACCAGCGTACAGGAGATCACCGGCATGGAGGAGCAGGTGGTGAGCATGCAGGAGATCTTCTACTTCGAACGCTCCGGCATCAACAGCGAGGGCCAGGCCCAGGGACAGTTCCGGGCCACTGGGATCCGCCCAAGCATCCTCAGGCGCTTCAGGGAGCGCGGTTATGACGTCCCTGACAGCCTGTTCGAACGGGAAAAGATCTTCCAATAGCCCGGACTAGCCCACGGAGGCGGCATGAACATCGTCATCGGCATTATCGCTTTCATCACCACCGTGCTGGTCATCGAGAGCGCATATCTCATCTGGCAGGGCTCCCAGCTGGAGCAGAGCCGCAAGATCGCCAAACGCATCCGCGCCATGTCGGCGGGGGGCGGTCACGGCGAGAAGGTTCTGGAACTGCTGCGTAACCGCCAGCTCAGCACCAACCCGTTCCTGCACTCCCTGCTCATCGCCCTGCCGCGCGCGCGCAGCCTCGACCGGATGCTGCAACAGAGCGGCACCGACCTCACCGTGGGACAGTTCCTGTTCATCCAACTGACCACCTTCCTTGCCAGTTTCATCCTGCTGCTGATCTACCTGCCGCTGCCGATGGTCTTCTCGCTGCTGGTGGCCGCCATAATTACCTTCCTGGTCCCCTCGGCGGTCATCAAGAGCAAACAGGTGAAGCGCCAGGAAAAGTTCTCCGAGCTGTTTCCAGACGCCCTCGAATTCATGGCCCGCAGCCTGCGCGCCGGCAACCCCTTTTCCGCCTCCATGAAGGCGGTTTCGGAACAGATGCCCGACCCCATCGGCCCCGAATTCGCCATCACTTTTGACGAGATCAACTACGGCCTGAGCATCAACGACGCCCTCTACAACATGGGTGACCGGGTGGGAACCGAGGAGGTGCGCTACTTCATCGCCGCCGTCATCATCCAGAAGCAGACCGGCGGCAACCTGGCCGATCTGCTCAAGCGCATCGCCGAGATGATCCGCCGCCGGGTGCGCACCTACCGCGATATCAGGACCCAGGCAGCGGAGATGAAGATGTCCGCCAACGTACTCATCACCCTGCCATTTCTGGTTGCTGGCGCGATCCTGGTGCTCAATCCAAACTACCTGATGTCCCTGGTCAACGACCCGGTTGGCCCCTACGTATTCATCGGCCAGGGCGTGTTCCTGGTCATCGGTTACATCGTGATGCAGAAAATGATCAACTTCAGGGTCTAGGGCGCGGACATGGACGTATTGACGGATATCATCGATCAGCTGCTGGCCAACCCCACCCAGCTGGCGATCTCGCTGCTGATCGGGCTGATGGTCAGCCTGCTGCTGCTGGCGCTGTTCGTGTGGAGCGGCCGCCGCGAGGAACGCACCGAACGGCGCCTGCGCAACCTCGCCCACGAAGAACCGAGCCGGCGCAAACCCTCGCTCCAGGAGAGCGACAGCGCCGGGGGGTTCAACATCAAATGGGTCGCCCCGATCGGCAACCTCATCCTACCCAAAAGCGGCTGGCAGAAATCACGCATCCAACGGCGCCTGGTACACGCGGGCTTCCGCAGCCCCCAGGCCATGGCCACCTTCATCGGCATCAAGCTGCTGCTGGCCGCCCTGACCCTGCTGATCGCCTTCAGCGTCGCCCCGTTCATCGCCAAGGAGCTGGAACAGATGGGTACCACCCTGGTCACCGCGACCCTGGTGCTGATCGCCCTGTTCAGCTTCTACCTCCCGGACGGCATCCTCGACCGCATGATCGAACAGCGCCAGGTGGCGTTCAGCGAGGGCTTCCCCGACGCCATGGACATGCTGATGGTGTGTGTCGAAGCGGGCATGGGGCTCGACGCGGCCATCAACCGGGTCGGCGAGGAGGTGAGTTTCAGCCACCCGCAACTGGGCGAGGAGTTCCGCCTGGTGGCCCTGGAACTGCGCGCCGGCAAGGACCGCGACACCGCCCTCAAGGCGATGGCCGAGCGCACCGGCGTGGAGATGGTGCAGTCGCTGGTGACGGTACTGCTACAGGCCGAACACTTCGGTACCAGCGTCGCCTCGACCCTGCGCGAGTTCGCCGACGAGATGCGCACCAAACGCATCCAGATCGCCCAGGAGAAGGCGGCTAAGCTGCCGGTCAAGTTGATCGTCCCGGTGCTGCTGTTTATTTTCCCCGCGCTGTTCATGGTGATCTTCGCGCCCGCCGTGCTGCAGATCTACAAGGCGCTCGTCGTCGGAAGCTGAACCACAAACCAAAGGAGGCCAGGATGTCCATACACGCACTGCTCGCAGGGAGATACAAGCTGACCCTCATCGCGGCGGCACTGCTCATGGCCGGTTGCAACGCAACCAACACGGCCAATATCAAACCCGTCTACCGCGTCACCGGCGACAGCCGGCCCACCCACGCCGACGACGCCTACACCCAGGGCAAACGGCTCTTTGCCAAGGGACTCTACGGCAGCGCCATCGAGCAGTTCTCCCGGCAGCTCGCCGAGAACCCGAAATCGGTGCAGGCGCTCAACGGGTTGGGGGCCTCCTACGACCAGCTCGGACGCTATCAGATCGCCATGCGCTACTACTACCGGGCCCTGGAACTCGACCCCGACTCCCCCCTGACCCTGAACAACCTCGGCTACTCCCTGGCGCTGCAGGGACGCAAGGGGCAGGCCAGGGAGCTGCTCGCCCTTGCACTGCGCAACGACCCGGCCAACCAATACGCCAACAGCAACATACGCATGATCGAGGACACGCTGCCCCGCCAGGCCGATGTCGGCACCGATGCCGTGGCGGCAGCGCAACCGGCGACCACGCCCGAGACCGACCGGACCGAGCCACGCCACACCCCCGACACACGCTGGGCCGACAGACCCTGGCCCGAGCCGATCACGGCCGACACACAGACGCCCGGCACAGAGACACCCATCACCGGAACTGAGACAGCCGACACAGGTCGCGGAACAGAGACACCCATGGCATCGCGGACGGACAGCGCCGCCCCGCTCATCACCGGCTGGTCCGACAGCCAGTGGCTCGCGGCCGAGCCCACCCCACCCCGCACGGCCCCACCCGCCGACCCCTCCGCGGACGGGATCAACACCGCGCGGGCGGAGCCCGTCAGCGGGCCTGCCCGGGCTCTGGAACCGACCCGGGAAGCAGCCCCTGAGCTGACTCAGGCACTACCCCGGGAGCAGCAGACCCACACGCCGCTACCGACCCGGGTACCGACCCTGGCCCAGACCACCCCCACCGCGCCCCCGCTGATCCGCCGTCAGGATGACCTGGTGGTCAAACTCGAACCCCGGCCCGCGGCCACGGCACCGGTCGCACCGGCGGCCCCCCGGCTTCCCGCGTTGGCAAAAGCCGCCCCGGCACCCCAACGCCGCACCCCGCCAGCCGACAGCCGGACCGAAACGAGCACGGCACGCGGCAACCCCCTCTACGGCCCGACCCGACGCGGCGACACCCTGTGGGGGATCTCCCTGCGGCTGAGCCAGATGCAGCAGGCGGACCACCAGCAGATGCTCACTGGCCTGGCCCAGGCCAACCCCGAGGCCTTCATCAACGGCGACATCAACCTGATGAAGCCCGGCTATATGCTCTGGATACCGAACAACCATGAGATCGCCGCGACCCGGGTGCCTGATCCGGCGGATGTCAACGGCCTCGACCAGGTCGCCATCGAGGTATCCAACGGTAACGGCCGCCGCGGCATGGCCAACATGATCGCCACCTACCTGCGCCGTCACGGCGCGGAGATCACCAGGCTCACCAACCAGCGCGGCTATGGCGTGGCCGCCAGCGTCATCTACTACGTCCCCGAGTACCACTCGCGGGCGGTCGAACTGGCGCGGCGCCTGCCGGTCGAACCCCGGCTGATCGCCTCCGGGGGTGATGCGGCCCAGGCCCCGCTCCGGCTCATCCTCGGCGCCGATCTGCTGGGACACGAAGGGGAGATCCGCCGCACCTTCCTGAGATCGAACCCGGCATGAGCCCCGGCACGCGCCTCGGGCTGGGCCTGCTGCTGCCACTGCTGCTCGGGGGCTGCGTCAGCGGCATGACGCGGGAGCAACCCCTTCCCCCGTCCGCGCAGCAGACCCCAGCGCCGGTGGAGCAACTGATGAAACGGGGGCACGAGGCGAGGGACCGGGGCAACAGCCGCGGCGCCATCAGCGCCTTCCTGGAAGTGCTGAAACAGGAGCCACGGCATACCGAGGCCCTGCTCGGGGTGGGTGATGCGCTGCTGCTGGAGGGCAAACCCGGACGGGCGGTGCCATTCTACAGCCAGGTACTCGAAGAGCGGCCGGATCACCCGGCGGCGGCCGAGGGGCGCGGGCTGTGCCACATCCGCCTAGACCAGGCAGAGGCGGCCCGGGCGGACCTGCAAACGGCGGTCAAGGCCGACCCGGCGCGCTGGCGCGCATGGAACGGACTCGGGGTACTGGCCGCCGCCAGGGGCGACTATCCGGACGCCATCGGCTACTACAACCAGGCGCTCAGGCTACTCCCCGATTCGCCGATCCTGCTCAACAACTACGGCTATGCCCAGATCCAGCGCCGCAACCTCCCCGAGGCGGAGCAGGCCCTGCGCCGCGCGCTCGCCATCGCCCCCGGCAACACCGGTCTGCGCAACAATCTGGCCCTGGCCCTGGCCTGGCAGGGGCGCTATCAGGAGGCGTTCAACACCATCTCCAGCGCCCTGCCCAAGGCCACCGCCTACAACAACGTCGGCTATGTGGCCATGCAGCGCGGCGAGTTGGAACTGGCCCGGGACTACTTCACCGAGGCCCTCAAGGCGAGCCCCACCTACCATGTACAGGCGGCACGCAATCTGGAGCGGCTGGAGCGGCTGCAAACCCACCCCGGCGACTAACCCCAGACCTCACCCCTCCAGTGCCTCCCAGCGTTCGTAGGCCTCGGCCAGTTGCGCCTCGATCCGCGCCAGACGCGCCTGCATGGCCGCAATCTCCTCTCCGCCGCCCTTGTAGAAATCGGGGGCGGCCATGGCGGCGTGAATCGCCTCCAGCTCGCCATCCAGCGTCTCGATACGCTGGGGCAACTGCTCCAGCTCGCGCTGCTCCTTATAGCTGAGCTTGCGCGGCCTCTCCGGCGATGCGACGGGTGCGGACGCCGCCGTTTGCGGCCCGGCAGCCGCCTTGCGGACCGCTCCGGCGGGCTCGGGGGCGGGGCGCTGACGCAACCAGTCGTCGTAGCCCCCCACGTATTCGTTGACCCGCCCCCCGCCCTCGAAGACCAGGGTGCTGGTCACCACATTATTGAGAAAGGCACGGTCATGGCTGACCAGCAGCAGGGTGCCCTGATAGGCGAGCAGGCGCTCCTCCAACAGCTCCAGGGTCTCCAGATCGAGGTCGTTGGTCGGCTCATCCAGCACCAGCACGTTGGCCGGGCGTGTAAACAGCTTGGCCAGCAGCAGGCGGTTGCGCTCGCCCCCCGAAAGCGCCCGGACCGGCTGGCGCACCCGGTCCGGGGTGAACAGAAAATCCTGCAGATAGCTGATCACATGCCGGGTGGTGCCGTCGATCTCCACCTTGTCGCTGCCATCGGCGACCACATCACCAACGGTCAGCTCCTCATCCAGGGCCGCCCGCAACTGGTCGAAGTAGGCCACCTCCAGCCGGGTACCCAAACGGACGTGCCCCCCCTGGGGCTGCAAGCGCCCGAGAATCAGGTTGAGCAGGGTGGACTTGCCGCAGCCGTTGCGGCCGATAATACCGATACGGTCACCACGCATCACCGTGACACTCAGCTCCCGGATCACCGGCGTGCCGTCCCAGGCGTAGGCGACCCCCTCCAACTCCGCCACCAGCTTGCCCGAGCGCTCCGCCTCGCGCAGGTTGATGCGGGCCTTGCCGGTGAGGGCACGCCGCTCGCCGCGCTCCGCGCGCAGCGCCTTCAGCGCCCGCACCCGCCCCTCGTTGCGGGTACGCCGCGCCTTGATCCCCTGGCGGATCCAGACCTCCTCCTGGGCCAGCTTCTTGTCGAAACGCTCGTTGGCCTTCTCCTCGGCGTTGAGCATCTCCTCCTTGCGGCGCAGGAAATTGTCGTAGTCGCCGGGCCAGTCACCCAACCGCCCGCGGTCAAGCTCGATGATGCGGGTGGCCAGGCTGCGCAAAAACTGCCGGTCATGGGTAATGAACAGCAAGGTCCCGCCATATCCGAGCAGGAACTCCTCCAGCCAACCGATCGCCTCGATGTCGAGGTGATTGGTCGGTTCGTCGAGCAGCAGCAGGTCCGGCCCCTGAACCAGGGCCCGGGCCAGCAGCACCCGGCGCTTGAGTCCCCCGGAGAGGGCCGCGAAATCGACCTCGGCCTCCAGCGAAAGGCGGGAGATGACCGTCTCCACGCGCTGCTCACTCTGCCAACCGTCCGCCGCCTCCAGCTCGTGCTGGACGCGCGCCAGCTCCGCCAACAGACCGTCGCCGCCCTCGCCGGCCAGGCGTACACTCACCTGATGGTAGCGCCGCACCAGCTCGCCCAGCGCCCCGAGTCCGCCGGCCACCACATCGAAGACGCTGCCCGCCATCCCCTCCGGCACCTCCTGGGTGAGGCGGGCGACGCGCGCCCCTTGGCGGATGCGAAGCTCGCCGTCGTCGGGCTGGATCTCACCGGCCACCAGCTTCATCAGGGTCGATTTCCCGGTGCCGTTACGACCCAGAAGGCAGATCCGCTCGCCACGTTCGATGGCCAGGTTGAGATGATCGAGCAGCGGCGCTCCGCCGTAGCTGAGCTGAATATCGCGCAGGGTGAGGAGGGGCATGAAAATCCTTGGTTGGTAGGGTAAAGACGTCGGGGATTGTACTCCAGTGCCGGTGCGCGCGGGAAACCGGACCGCCGAGGGTCCTTCGGACTCCTCATCCCGCACCGCCCATCGGATGAACCGAGGCATCAGGAAGGGCCGCGATATCCAATCGTCTCCAGCCAACAACCGGGCATCGATGGAATCACAGGCAGTTCAATCCGGCGCGGACCGGCCGTATACCCGCCGTCGGGCAATGGTTTTACATTACAATTTCCCATAAGATGGGATGAATTGTGAATCACAACCTCCCGTGAGAGAAGCGATGCAGACCAAGATCCTGTTGAACGAATCCGATATGCCGACCCACTGGTACAACGTGGTGGCGGACATGCCCAATCCCCCGGCCCCGCCCCTCGGCCCGGACGGCAACCCGGTGGGGCCCGACGCCCTGGCGGCGATCTTCCCCGAGGCGCTGATCCTGCAGGAGGTGAGCGCCGAGCGCTGGATCCCGATCCCCGAGGAGGTGCGTCAGGCACTCAGCCTGTGGCGCCCCTCGCCGCTGTACCGGGCGCACCGCCTGGAGCAGGCCCTCGGCACCCCGGCGAAGATCTATTACAAGAACGAGGCGGTGAGCCCCGCCGGCTCCCACAAGCCCAACACCGCCATCCCCCAGGCCTACTACAACAAACAGGCGGGGATCCGAAAGCTCTCCACCGAGACCGGCGCCGGCCAGTGGGGCTGCTCCCTCTCCCTGGCGGGGCAGCTGTTCGGCCTGGAGGTGGAGGTGTTCATGGTCAAGATCAGCTATGACCAGAAGCCCTACCGGCGCACCATGATGCGCACCTGGGGGGCACAGGTGCACGCCAGCCCCACCGACCTCACCGAGTCAGGCCGCCGCATCCTCGCCGGGCACCCCGACAGCGAGGGCTCGCTCGGTATCGCCATCTCAGAGGCGGTGGAGGTGGCCGCGCAGAGCGCCGACACCAACTACGCCCTCGGTTCGGTACTCAACCACGTGCTGCTGCACCAGACCATCATCGGCGAAGAGGCGAAGCGACAACTGGAGCTGGCGGGCGACTACCCCGACATGATCTTCGCCCCCTGCGGCGGCGGCTCCAACTTCGGCGGTATCGCCTTCCCCTTCTTCGCCGACAAGGCGGCGGGGCGGGAGGTGCGGCTGGTGGCGGTGGAACCCACCTCCTGCCCGACCCTCACCAAGGGCATCTACGCCTATGACTACGGCGACGCCATCGGCCTCACGCCGCTGCTCAAGATGTACACCCTGGGCCACGACTTCATGCCCCCGGGGATCCACGCGGGGGGGCTGCGCTACCACGGCGACTCGGCCCTGATCAGCCAGCTCCATCACGAGGGGCTGGTGGAGGCGGTGGCGGTACCCCAGTTGGAGACCTTCCAGGCGGGCGTGCTGTTCGCCCAGAACGAGGGGATCGTGCCCGCCCCCGAATCGACCCACGCCATCGCCGCCGTGATCCGCGAGGCCAACCGCTGCCGGGAGAGCGGCGAACCCAAGACCCTGCTGTTCAACCTCTCCGGCCACGGCCACTTCGACATGAGCGCCTACGACCGCTACTTCGCCGGCGAACTACAGGACTACGACTACCCCGAGGAGGCGATCCGCGAGGCGCTGGCCCACCTGCCCAAGGTGGGATAACGCCCGCTCCGGGGCCGCTGCCCGGCGGAGGCGGGCGATGGGATCGACCCCGTCCGCCGCCTCCGCTACACTCGAAGCCCATTGCACAACCAGGCGGAACCTACCCGTGGCAACCAACCTGCAACTGCTGGAGCGGGCCGAGCGGCTTATCGAACGGCTCGAACAACTCATCACCCCCCGGCAAACTCCACCCGACTGGGGACACATCGCCTACCGCTGGCGCCCGCCGCGAGGGCTCGAACCGGTGCGCCATCCCCATCGCATCGCCCTCGATGACCTGCTCTGCATGGAGCGCCAGAAGACCGAGGTGGCGCGCAACACCGAACAGTTTCTCACCGGGCGGACCGCCAACAATGTACTGCTCTGGGGCTCGCGCGGGACGGGGAAATCGTCCCTGATCAAGGCCGTTCTCAATGAATTCTCGGATCGGGGCCTGCGTCTGATCGAGGTGGAGAAGCACGATCTGATCGCCCTGCCCGAGATTGTCGAGCAGTTGTGCGACCGGCCGGAGCGCTTTGTGCTCTATTGCGACGACCTCTCGTTCGAGGGTGATGACGCCAGTTACAAATCCCTCAAGGCGGTTCTCGACGGCTCCATCGCCGCCGCCCCCGAAAACGTCCTTATCTACGCCACCTCCAACCGCCGCCACCTGCTGCCCGAGTATCAACAGGAGAACCAGGAGGCGCGGGTGATCGACGAGGAGCTGCACCTGGGCGACAGCGCCGAGGAGAAGATATCCCTCTCCGAGCGCTTCGGGCTCTGGCTTTCGTTCCATCCCTTCAGCCAGGAGCAGTATCTGCGCATCGTCGATCACTGGCTGGAGCGGTTTGGCGACGGCGCCGGAAGCACGGACCCGGCGGTCCGCGCCGAGGCCCTGCGCTGGGCCCGTGCGCGCGGCTCACGCAGTGGGCGCGTGGCCTGTCAGTTCGCCCGGGATCGGGCCGGCCGCCAGCCGCCCCGGCCGGAGACTCACTCCAGCCAGTAACGCTCGTCCCGTTCCAGCAGCACCTTGTACTTTTCGCGCATCTCGGGCAGCCGCTCGCGCACGATCCGACGCACGATCGGCAGCACCTGCCCGGCCGACATCCCGGGCTTCAGACGGGGGTCGTACAGCGCCTGCAGCAGCAGCTTGTCCAGGGGGCTGAGCCGCTCATCCACGCTGCGGTCGTTAAACACCGAGGGGTATACCTCGTCGGAGTCGTTGGGCAGGCCCAATCCCTGGGTGATCTCCTCCACCACGCAGGCGGGCAGCTTTCCCCGGGCCCGCGCCTTGTCGGGAGGGATGGCGATAAACGCCTGCACAATCTCGCCGCTCGCCTTGACGTTGATCTGGGCGACGCAGATGCTCTTCTCCAGCAGCTCGCCGGAAAACGGCGCCTCGGTGTAGTAGTCTCCCATGGCCTGGCGCAGGCGGTCGGAGCGTTCGAACAGGATCACCATATTGGCCAGTTCACGCAGCGGCACCCGCTCCACCGGATGAGCGATCAACAGCCGCAGCGTGGCCAGGTGTTCATCAACCAACTGGCTCTGTATATGCTCGGAGCCGAGTCGGCTGTCGATATAGATACGCACCGGCTTGAGCCACTTGCGCAACGGCTTGGCCTCACCCGGCCGGTATTCCGAGCGCAGCGCGATCTTCTCGAACGAGCTGACCAGATAGTCCTCTTCCAGCCACTGCAGCCCGGTGGCGCAGGTAAGCAGAAGCGTACCGAGCAGCAGGCGAGAAAAGATGGTGAAACCTCGATCATGAAATGGCATATCCCCTACCCCCTTTGTGCGGCAGGGCACGGCCTTACGGCACCGCGCCAATCTGTGTTTGTAACGGCAGGCGACGCCCCGGGTTAAACCCGGCGCCAGGTGGTCCCACCCGGCCCATCCTCCAGCACCACGCCCTGCTCCTTGAGCCGGTCCCGGATCCGATCGGCGCTGGCCCAGTCACGGGCCGCCTTGGCGGCGGTGCGGCTGGCGATCAGCGCCTCGATCCCGTCATCGTCAAGCCCCTCCCCCGCAGGCGTCGCGCCACCGCGCAGGTAGGCCTCGGGGTCATCCTGCAGGATCCCCAGCACTCCACCCAACTGCCGGAGCCGGGCCGCCAGGGCCGCCGCCCGGGGCGCATCCTCGCCGCGCAGGCGGTTGATCTCGCGCGCCAGCTCGAACATGGCGGCCAGGGCCTCGGGGGTGTTGAAGTCATCCTCCATGGCCGCATGAAAGCGCGCCACCAGCTCGTCGCCCCCGGCGGGCTGTGCCCCGTCCAGACCGCGCAGGGCGGTGTAGAACCGGGTCAGCGCCCCCCGTGCGTTGTCCAGGTGCTCGTCGTCGTAGTTGAGCGGCGAGCGGTACTGGCTGGTGAGGATGAAATAACGCACCTCCTCGGCCCGGTAGCGCTCCAGGATCTCGCGCACGGTAAAGAAGTTGCCCAGGGACTTGGACATCTTCTCGTCGTTGATACGCACGAAGCCGTTGTGCATCCAGTAGTTGACAAACGGCTTTCCGGTGGCCCCCTCGGCCTGGGCGATCTCGTTCTCATGATGGGGGAAGGTGAGATCGGCGCCGCCGCCGTGGATATCAAAGGTATCGCCCAGGCAGCAGGTGGACATCGCCGAGCACTCGATATGCCAGCCGGGCCGCCCCTCGCCCCAGGGTGAAGGCCATGCCGGCTCGCCCGGCTTGGCGGCCTTCCAGAGGGCGAAGTCGAGGGGATCGCGCTTCACATCCCCCACCTCCACCCGGGCCCCGGCCTGCAGATCGTCGACCGATTTGCCGGAGAGCTTGCCGTAACCCGGGAAGCTCTTGACGTCGAAGTAGACATCACCGTTGTCCGCCGCGTAGGCGTGGCCGTTTTCGATCAGTCGTCCGATCATGGCGACAATCTCCCCCAGGTGGGCGGTGGCGCGGGGCTCCTCGTCGGGAGGCAGAATCCCCAGGGCCTCGGAGTCCTCGTGCATCGCCCGGATGAAGCGCTCCGTCAGCGCCCCGAAGGGTTCGCCGTTCTCGTTGGCCCGGGCGATGATCTTGTCGTCGATATCGGTGATATTGCGGATATAGGCGACCTCGAAGCCGAGGGCCCTGAGGTAGCGCGAGACCACGTCGAACACCACCATCACCCGGGCGTGGCCCAGGTGGCAGAGGTCATAGACGGTCATGCCGCAGACGTACATGCGCACCTTGCCCGGGACGATGGGTTCGAATACTTCTTTCTGGTTGGTGAGATCGTTATAGATCTTCAGCATGGGGGCTCCGAAAAGGTACAGCGAAGGGAAAATATGGGCGCATGGTAAACGAAACCGGCCGGGCGACAAAGCCACCCGGGGAGAATTGACTGAAAAAAGGGCCTTTTTCCCCCTCTCAGGAAGGATTATCATGGCCGTTTGCCGCAAACCGGCCTGAACACACAAACAAGGGGTCACGATGATCAGACAGATGTTGCGGCGGCTTGCTGCCGCCCTCACCCTCACCCTCCTCGCCACCGGCGCCACCGCGGCGGACGCCCCCCGGGTACTGCTGAAGACCAGTCTCGGCGAGATCGAACTGACCCTGAACGCCGACAAGGCCCCGCTCACCGTGGAGAACTTCCTGCGCTACGTGGACGAGGGATTCTACGACGGCACCGTCTTCCACCGCGTGATCAACAGTTTCATGATCCAGGGCGGAGGCTTCACCCCCGACCTGCGCCAGAAAGAGACCCACGCCGCGATCAACAACGAGGCGGACAACGGCCTGAAGAACCGTCGCGGCACCATCGCCATGGCCCGCACCAGCATGCCCCACTCGGCCACTGCCCAGTTTTTCATCAACCATGCGGATAACGACTTCCTCGACCACACCGCCCCCCGGGGACGCGGCTGGGGTTATGCCGTGTTCGGCGAGGTGAGCGGCGGCCTGGAGACCGTGGACCGGATCGCCGACGTCTACACCACCAGCCGCATGGGCATGCAGAATGTACCCGAAGAGCCGGTGCTGATCGAGAGCGTCACCCGTATTCCAAACAACAACTGAGGACATCAGTACGCATGATTACCCTGAAGACCAACAAGGGCGACATCGTCATCCAACTCGACGAGACACGGGCACCCAAGACCTGCCGCAACTTCACGCAATACGCCCGGGACGGATTTTACGACGGCACCATCTTCCACCGCGTGATCGGCAACTTCATGATCCAGGGCGGGGGGTTCGAGACGGGCATGATCCAGAAACCCACCCGTGACCCGATCCACAACGAGGCCAAGAACGGACTCAGCAACGAGACCGGCACCATCGCCATGGCCCGCACCATGGAGCCGCACTCGGCCACCGCCCAGTTCTTCATCAACGTGGCCGACAACAAGTTTCTCGACTATCCGGGCCAGGACGGCTGGGGCTACTGTGTCTTCGGGCGGGTGACCGAAGGCATGGAAGTGGTCGAGGCGATCAAGACCGTGCCCACCGAAAGCAAGATGTTCCACCAGGATGTACCGGTGGAGGATGTGGTGATCGAGCAGGTGATCATCGACGAGGCGGCCGGCGAAGAGGCCTGAAGCGGCCCGCCATGGCCGACACACTGCTCATCTCCGACCTGCACCTGAGTGGGGAGCGGCCCGCGACCGTCGCCCTGTTCCTCCGCTTCCTGGAGGAGCGGGCGCGCGGTGCCGGCGCCCTCTACATCCTGGGAGATCTATTCGACGCCTGGATCGGCGATGACGCAACCCCCCCGCCCATCCCCGGCATCCTGCGGGCCCTGCGGCGCCTGAACGATACCGGCACACCCATCTTCCTGCAGCATGGAAACCGCGATTTCCTCCTCGGCGACGCCTTCGCCCGCGCCACCGGCTGCACCCTGCTCGACGACCCCGCGCGGATCGAACTCGGCGCCACCCCCACCCTGCTGATGCACGGCGACCTGCTGTGCACCGATGACCACGCCTACCAACAGACCCGAAAATTCCTGCGCAGCCCCGGATTCATCAGTGATCTCCTCTCCAAGACCATCGAGCAACGGCTGGAACTGGCAGCCGAATACCGCCGACGCAGCGGTGAGGCGACCGCCGCCCTGGAGGCGCAGGTCATGGACGTCAACCAACAGACGGTGGAGCGCTACATGCGCGAGGCGGGCGTACGGCAACTGATCCACGGCCATACCCACCGCCCCGGAGTCCACCGCTTCATACTGGATGGAAAACCGGCGGTACGCCGGGTGCTCGCCCAGTGGAGCGAAAACCACGGGCAATACCTGCGCATCAACCACCAAAAGACCATCAGCGAAACCTTCCCCAAAAACCGATAACCCGGTCGCAAACCGCTCCCTCGGAACCACCACAGCCCACCGCTTTGCGGGCCACTTAACAGTGAAACCGCCCCAGCCCGCCTATAGCTTTAATCAGAAGCGGCAACCCACGCGGCCGCGCACCGGAATCCGTCATGAGCCAGCTTCTCAACCCACCCGGCAGGCGGGAGCTCGAACAGGTGCTCGACAGGCGCCTCGGTGACCTTCCCTGCCTGCCGGCGGCGATCACGCGGCTCCTGGAACTGACCCGCGAGGAGAGAGACGACATCACCGGCCTGCTCCGGGTACTGGAGACCGAACCGGCCATCGCCGTCCGTCTGCTGCGTCTGGTCAACAGCGCCGCCTACGGCGTGCGCCGCCGTATCGGCGCACTGCGCGACGGCATCATCATTCTCGGATTCGAAGCCGTGCGACGCCTGGCGCTGGAATTGAGCGTCCGCTCCACAATCGGGCACAGCAGACCCGGTGCCGCATTCAACCCACTGCTGTACTGGAGACACGCCATAGCCGTTGCCAGCATCACCCGGGAACTGGCCCGTGAGAGCGCCACCGTCGACCCGGAAACCGCCTACGCCGCCGGACTCCTGCACGACATCGGCAAACCCCTTCTGGAGAGCTACGGAAGGATCAGCTACAGCGCCTTCCTCGACTACCTGGGACCACACCCAACGCTGCTGATCGAACAGGAGCGCCGCTTCATCGGCCTGGGACACGACACCATCGGCGCCCTCTACGCCGCAGAGATCAATCTTCCGGAACAACTAATCCAGGCCATCCGACAACACCACCAAACCTCCCCTGAGAACATTGGCACGTCAGCCGCGCCACTCATCGCCCTCCTCTCACTGGCCGACTTCATCGCCTGGAGCCACGGCTACGGCTCGGTCGCCCAAAACCACCCGGCACTGCTGCACCCCTATGTGGAACAAACCCTCGACCTCGACTCGCTCGACCTCGAAAAACTGGTACGCCACATGGACCACGAAGTGGAAAACGCCGCGCGGCTCTACCACTTCACCCTGCCCCAGCCGATTAAGCTGCGCGAAAGCCTGTTGAGATACAACCTGACCCTGGGCTGTCTGAACAGCCGCCTCCACCACCCCGAACCCAGGCAGGAGACCCTGCTCATCCCCCACCACTCCCTGGAACAGACGGCAATCATCAGCGACACCCTCCACGCACTGCGCAACGATCTTGGAGTGGAGCGCGCATCCCTGCTGCTGCTCGACCCCAGGGGACGCACACTGCACCTTACCGCCTGTCGCAACGGCGTCAGCGATACACCGCCGCACCCGGACCCCATCCCCCTCGGCCCGGAGAGCGGCGCCCTGCTCGCATGCCTGCGCGAAAAGCGCAAACAGCGCCTCAGCGGACAAACACCGGGCGAGCGGACGCTGATGCAGATCCTGGGGACAAAACAGATCAGCCTGATACCGGTCCCAGGTCAACACCGGATGATCGGCCTACTGGAACTGGACAATGGAAACAGCGGCAGAGCGATCGAAGACGACACCCTCGGCGCCGCGGAACGGATTGCCCAGGAACTCGGCCTGGGTCTGGAACACGCCCAACTGCTGGAATATTCGCGCCAGCGTGCCAGCATCGACCCCCTCACCGAACTGCCCAACCGCTCCAGCCTCGACACGGAACTCAAACAACGCATCGCAGAAGCCCGCCACGGTACGCGACCACTGGCACTGGCCATGCTCGACATCGACCGATTCAAACGATTCAACGACAACTTCGGACACCCGGCGGGCGACAACGTCCTGAAACTCATCGCCAGAACCCTGCAACAGACCACCCGCGAAACCAACTCCGTGGCACGCTATGGCGGAGAAGAGTTCACCGCCATCCTCCCCGGCACCACCCGCGAACAAGCCATCGAATACTGCCAGAGGCTGCGTCGGGCAATCGCCAAAATCGGACGCCTGCTGACACCCCGCTTTCCCGGAGAACCTCTCACCATCAGCATCGGCATCGCCCTGCTACACCCCACCGACACCCCCGCCACCCTGCTGGCGCGCGCCGACCACGCCCTCTACCGGGCAAAGCAGCGCGGCCGCGACCGGATCGAACTTGACGACCAATAATTGAGTAACGCCAGCAAGGCAGGCAAGGGACTGTCGCTGATCCAGAAGCTCTATGCCATTGAACAGTCGATCAAGGAGAAGATGCTTGCATAAAGACAGCGGGCCCGAACAGACCAATCGATCCCGATGCTGGATGAGCTACATACATGGTCATCGATATCTGTGGATCTGGTGCCACCGACCTCGCTGACAGGCAAGGCGTTGCACTATCTGCTGGCGCAATAACCGAAGCTGATACGCCACATGGAAGATGGTCGCCTGCCAATCTCCACAGCCTGGCCGAGACGGCCGGGGCCAGTGGGCTGGAGCCCTATCATTATCAGACACAGGTGTTCAGGCGGCTGCCCGCTGCCGAACGCCGGCTTCCTGATTTCCGTGCCACTGCATTGTTAAAGAACCAAACCCCGGACCTGAGCTGCCCCGCCGCTGGAATTACCACCTTACAGGCCTGGTGAAATCAGTTTGACAGTGGCTGAGACACTTGAGTAGGTAGGATTGTGGAGCGTGTATGGACTCCTCCCCGTTTGCAAGCTTTTTTGCTCGTCTGGCCGACAATGAGTCGACTGCCAACGTGTATCCGGTCTCTTGGTGATGCCACATCCGGCATCGGACCCTGATGGGCTATCC
>PQCP01000135.1 GCA_003062205.1 Candidatus Sedimenticola endophacoides | reverse complement strand
GGTTCTTGGGTAGACTTGGACATGGGGCGACCTCGTTTAGCTTCACCGAAGCGTTTTTGGCGAAATACCAATTATATCAATTGGTTGAACGAGGTGCGCCCTTTTTTATGAATAATTCGGGCTAGGTCAGCAAGATCATGAAATTCATCGTATTTCGCTACAACCCCGATGTCGATGCGACGCTCCGCATGCAGGAGTACGAGGTGGCGGCCTCCCGGGGCATGATGCTGCGCGACGCCCTGATGGAGATCAAGCGCCAGGACGAGACCTTCTCCTTTCGCCACTCCTGCGGTGAGGGGGTGTGCGGTTCGGACGGGGTCAATGTCAACGGAACCAACCTGCTCGGCTGCATCACCCGCGTCTCCGACCTCAAGGAGCCGGTGACCGTGCGCCCGCTGCCCGGGCGGCCGGTGGTGCGCGATCTGGTGGTGGACATGTCCCAGTTCTATCAACAGTACCGGGCGGTCAGGCCCTATCTGATCCGCCGGGATCCGCTGCCGGAGCAGGAGATCCTGCAGAGCCCCGGCGAGCGGGATCAACTCGATGGCCTCTACGAATGCATCATGTGCGGCTGCTGCTCCACCGCCTGTCCCTCGTTCTGGTGGAACCCGGACAAGTTCCACGGTCCCCAGGCCCTGCTGCAGGCGTGGCGCTTTCTCGCCGACAGCCGTGATCAGGCCACCGATGAGCGGCTCGATGCCCTGGAGGGCCCTTATCGGCTGTTCCGCTGCCACACCATCATGAACTGCGTCGAGGTCTGCCCCAAACACTTGAATCCGACCGTCGCCATCGGCAAGATCAAGGAGTTGATGCTGAAGAAGGCGATCTGAGCCATGGCCAATCCGCCCCCGCTACCCTCCATGGGCAAGCTGCGCTGGCAGTGCAGGCGCGGCATGCTGGAGCTCGATTACGCCCTCTCTGAGTTCCTCGAAGCGCGCTACCCGGCGCTCGACGAGGAGGAGCAGCGCGGCTTCGTGCGGCTGCTCGATTACGAGGACCAGTTGCTGCTCGACTGGCTGATGGGCAATGCGGTCCCCTCGGATCCCGCCACCCGGCTGTTGATTGAACGCATCTGCCGGCGCGCCTGAACCCCATCCGACATCACAGGGAGGTGATGCGGTGAAACCCACCGATGCGTTGATATTGAACATCCGCCGTCCGCCCTGGCCGGGCTGGCTCCTGCCACTTCCTCATCTGCTGCCCGCGGCGCTGGCCCTCGCCCTGGCGCTGCCGGCGTGGTTCCAGCTGCTCTGCTGCCTGTTCGCGCCGCCGGCCATTTTTTACCACTGGCGGCGGCAGAGCGGGGGCGGCCATGCCTGCGCCATCGCAGAGTTGTCGTGGCGGGCCCGGGGGGATTGGCTGCTGCGGCGGGGTGATGGGCGGGAGGCGGGGGCGGTGCTGCTCGGCAGCAGTTTCGTCTCACCCTGGTTGGTGGTGCTGCATCTGCGCCTGGCCGATGGCCGGTGTTGCCGCCTGGCGCTGACCGAACGCAGCCTGGGCGTGGATGGGTTACGGCGGTTGCGGGTGCGGCTGCGCGACGGGACGCTGGTGGCGGAGGCGCTGCGCCAGCCGCTGCCGGATCCGTGAGGCGGGCGCTGCGCTTACTGGCCGAAGGTGTGACCGGGGTGGTAGTTGTCCGGGATCAGGATGGTGGGGTGGCGCTGGTAGCGGTCGTCGCGGCTCGGGAAGTCGAGATTGAAGTGCAGGCCACGGCTCTCGCGGCGGCGCATGGCCGACTGGATGATCAGATCGGCCGCGTCCACCAGGTTGCGCAACTCCAGCAGATCGTTGGTGACCCGGAAGTTGGAGTAGTATTCGCGGATCTCGTGGCGCAGCAGATTGACCCGCCGCTGGGCCCTGGCCAGGCGCTTGTTGGAACGCACGATGCCGACGTAGTCCCACATGAAGCGGCGTAATTCGTCCCAGTTGTGGGAGACCACCACCTCCTCGTCGGAGTCGGTGACCCGGCTCTCGTCCCAGGGCGGCACCGCGCCGGGCTCCGGAGTGGTGTCGATCCCGTCGGTGATGCGCTGGCTGGCGAGTTGGGCATAGACCAGGCATTCGAGCAGCGAGTTGCTGGCCATGCGGTTGGCCCCGTGCAGGCCGGTATAGGCCGCCTCGCCGATGCAGAACAGGTTGGGGATGTCGGTGCGTCCGCTGTGATCGGTAACCACCCCGCCGCAGGTGTAGTGCGCCGCCGGCACCACCGGAATCGGCTCCCGGGTGATGTCGATGCCGAAGCTCTGGCACTTGGCGTATATGGTCGGGAAGTGCTGCCGGATGAACTCCTCCGGCTTGTGGCTGATGTCGAGGAACATGCAGTCGGCGCCCAGACGCTTCATCTCATGGTCGATGGCGCGCGCGACGATGTCCCGGGGTGCCAGTTCGGCCCGCTCGTCGAAGGCGGGCATGAAGCGGCTGCCATCGGGGCGCAGCAGGTGCGCGCCCTCGCCGCGCAGCGCCTCGCTGATGAGAAACGACTTGGCGTGAGGGTGGTAGAGGCAGGTGGGGTGGAACTGGATGAACTCCATGTTCGCCACCCGGCAACCGGCGCGCCAGGCCATGGCGATGCCGTCTCCGGTGGCCACGTCGGGGTTGCTGGTGTAGAGGTAGACCTTGCCCGCGCCGCCACTGGCCAGGGCGGTGAATCTGGCCAGGAAGGCCTCGACCCGTCCCGTCCCCCGGTTCAGCACATAACTGCCGATGCAGCGGTTTCCGGGGCGGCCGAGCTTGTCGGTGGTGATCAGGTCCACGGCGTTGCAGTTCTCGAACAGGTGGATGTTCTGTCGGGCCCGAGCCTGTCCCTCAAGGGTGTTCTCCATCTCCCTGCCGGTGGCGTCGGCGGCGTGAATCACGCGCCGGTGGGAGTGCCCCCCCTCGCGGGTCAGGTGGTAACCCAATGCGGAGGGGGCGTCGCGGGTGAAGGCGACGCCCTGTTCAAGCAGCCAGCGGATGTTCTCCGGCCCCTTTTCCACCACCTGCCGCACCACCGTCTCATCGCACAGCCCGGCCCCGGCGTCGAGGGTGTCGGCGGCATGTGAGTCGATCGAATCCTCCTCGTCGAGCACCGCGGAGATACCGCCCTGTGCGTAGTAGGTGTTGCCTTCGCTGAGGGTCTTCTTCGCCAGGACCGCGATACGCAGGTGGGACGGCAGGCGCAGGGCGAGGCTGAGACCGGCGGCGCCGCTGCCGATGATCAGGACGTCAAAGCTCTTTTCGGTTTGCATCGTCTGTGAATTTGCCGCTGCTGCGTCTTCGGTTCATAATTCCAGGCGTGCCTCAGGGTGAGGGAACTCTCGCCGATGCCGGGCATCCTATCGTAAAACGTTGGGTACGAGAACTTATTTAGCAGAAGGCTGTCAATCACAGTGGAAACGGAGCGGCACCTGACGCGGTCGGGACGGATGGGGTCCGGATGAGCGAGCGGCAGGTGGATCAGGAATTGGTTGCGCGGGTTCAGCGCGGTGACAAGAAGGCCTTCGACCTGCTGGTGCTCAAGTATCAGCAGCGGGTGGCGAATCTGGTCTCGCGGTATATACGCGACCCTGCGGAGACGATGGATGTGACCCAGGAGGCCTTTATCAAGGCCTACAGGGCGTTGCCTAAATTCAGAGGCGACAGCGCCTTCTACACCTGGCTCTACCGGATCACCATCAACACCGCGAAGAATTTCCTGGTCGCCCAGGGCCGCAGGCCCCCCGGCACCGACCTGGACGCGGAGCTGGTGGAGCAGCTTGATGTGGGTGCGCGGCTGAAGGAGTATGACACCCCGGAGAGCCAGCTGCTGCAGGAGGAGATCGCCACCACCATCCGCCAGGCGGTGGATGAGCTGCCGGATGAGCTGCGCACGGCGATCACCCTGCGCGAAATGGAGGGGTTGAGTTACGAGGAGATCGCCAAGGCGATGGAGTGTCCCGTCGGAACGGTGCGCTCCCGCATTTTCCGGGCCAGGGCGGCGATTGACGCCCGGCTCAAACCGTTGTTGTAGAGTGTATGTGTGTCGGATAGGGCCATGACAGACGATCGAAAAGAGCAAATTTCCGCACTGACCGACGATGAGCTGGCGCCCCGTGAGATGGCGGAGCTGCTGGACAGTCTCAGTGCGAACGAGGAGCTGCGCGGCGCCTGGTCGCGTTACAACCTGATTGGTGATGTGCTGCGCGGCGAGCATGCCGTACACCCGGGCGGCATGGCGGAGCGGGTGCGCGATCAGGTGGCGCTCGAACCGGCGATCATCGCTCAGCCCGCCATGGGCGGTTCGGAGACGGCGCAGAAGCGCCCCGCCCGGGTCCGCTGGCTGCGCCCGGCCGCCGGTCTTGCCGCCGCCGCCTCGGTGGCCGCCATCACCCTGTTCAATATCCCGGGTTTTCAGGGCGATAGGTTGGAGGAGGCGCCCCTGCGGCTGGCAGGCGCACCCGAAAGTTACACCATGGAGGCCGGCAACGGCACCCGCTGGAGAAACCTCTCCCATCCGGGCGTGGAATCCAAGCTCAACCGATACCTGGTCGAACACAGCGAGTACGCCGCGCCCGCCGGTCTCAGCGGGGTGATGCCTTACGCCACTTTCGTCAGCTATGACGCGAACCGCTAAATCCCTGCTGACCGCCCTGGCGCTGCTGCTGTGCGCGCCCGCCACCCTGGCGCAGGGTGATGACATCCACCACCTGTTGGCACGCATGGCCGAGGCGGTGCGCACCCTCAGCTATGACGGTACCTTCGTCTTTCTGCACGAGAACCAGTTGGAGACCATGCGTGTCGTGCACACCCTGCGTGAGGGGGGCGAGCGGGAACGCCTGATCTCCCTCAACGGGGCGGCGCGCGAGGTGGTGCGCGACAACGCATCGGTGACCTGCATCGCACCGGACGCCCGTTCGGTATCGGTGGCCAACCGGATGATCGCGCATGGGCTGCGGGCGGTCTTCTCCCTGGATACCCGGAAGCTGACCGGGCACTACACATTTCGCGAGATCGGACACGACCGGGTGGCCAATCGCGCCACCCGTGTGGTGGCCATCATTCCGCAAGACGGCTATCGCTACGGCTACCGCATTCACCTGGACACCGAGAGCGCGCTGCCGCTGAAGACCGACATGCTCGACGAGAAGGGGGTGCCGGTATCCCAGGTGATGTTCACCAGTCTGCGCATCGCCGATGATATTGATGACTTGGCCGAACACAGCATGGACGGCAGGGAGCTCTACAAATGGGTCCAGAGCGATGTGCGCAAGCCCCGGCAGTCCACCGACGGTTCCGGCTGGCGCTTTGGTTGGCTGCCCGCCGGCTTCAGCATGAGCATGCATTCCGAGCGCGCCCCGGGCCCGGGCGCCCCCAAACTTGACCACTACGTCCTCTCCGATGGCCTTGCCACGCTCTCGGTCTACATCGAGGCCCAGGCCCAGGAGGGGGGGCTGAGCGGACACTCGCGCATGGGGGCGGTCAACGCGTTCGGCAGTCAGATCGACGGCTATCAGGTGACGGCGGTCGGCGAGGTGCCGGCGTTGACGGTCGAAAGGGTCGCCGCCGGGATCACCGCCGCCGATGATTGAGCAGTTCGCGACGGTCGTTGCCACCGAGGGCGCCACCGCCTTGGTCGAAGCCCGGCGCCAGAGCGCCTGCGGCGGCTGCGAGACGAGTGCCGGATGCGCCACCACGGTACTGGCCGGTCTGTTCGGCAACCGCCCGGCCAGGATCCGGGTAAACAATCCGATTCATGCCCACGCGGGAGATCGTGTGGTGGTCGGCCTCGATGAAAGCGCCCTGCCGAGGGCCTCGTTCCTGCTCTATATCCTGCCGTTGATCGCCCTGTTCGGGGGTGGGCTGCTGAGTGAATGGCTCGCCGCCCGGTTGGCCCTGACGGTGACGGAACCTTTGGCTATCCTCGGCGGTCTATTGGGCTTGTCCGCAGGCCTGCTGCTGGTACGGCGCAGGGCGGGACGGACAGCCCGGGGCAACCGCAACCGCTTCCGGGCAGTGATCCTGCGCAGGGCGGATGCCCTGCCGGTATCGATCGGGAATATCCAGACAGGGGGCTGAACGCCCCGCGATTACCTACTCAGGAGTGGTTTTATGCGCGCCATGAAGTTGAGAACTGCCTATCCTCTGTTTTTCATGACCCTGCTGCTGGTGACGGGCCGGGCCCTGGCCACCGAGCTGCCCGATTTTACCCACCTGGTGGAGAGTTACAGCCCCGCCGTGGTCAACATCAGCACCAAGCAGAAACGCGACATGGGGAGCCGCTTCAAACGCGAGTTTCAGATCCCCGATCTGCCCCCCAACAGTCCCTTCAACGACTTCTTCGAACACTTCTTTGGAGATCGCCTCGGTCAGGGTCCGGGCCAGGAGCGTGAACGTGACGCCCAGTCCCTTGGGTCGGGTTTCATCGTCTCCGCCGACGGCTATATCCTGACCAACTACCATGTGGTCGAAGGTGCGGACGAGATCCTGATACGTCTCAGCGATCACCGCGAATTCGTCGCCGAGACGGTCGGCTCCGACAAGCGCAGCGACGTGGCGGTGCTGAAGATCGACGCGAATGACCTGCCGGTGGTGTCGATCGGCAGCGCCAGCGAGCTCAAGGTGGGCGAGTGGGTGCTGGCCATCGGCTCGCCCTTCGGTTTTGACCATACGGTGACCGCCGGGATCGTCAGCGCCAAGGGGCGCAGTCTGCCCAACGAGAACTATGTCCCCTTCATCCAGACCGACGTGGCGATCAATCCGGGCAACTCGGGCGGACCGCTGTTCGATCTCGACGGCAGGGTGGTGGGGATCAACTCCCAGATCTACAGTCGTACCGGCGGCTTCATGGGGCTCTCCTTCGCCATCCCCATCGAGATGGCGATGAATGTCGCCGATCAGTTGCGCACCAATGGCCGGGTGAGCCGGGGCTGGCTGGGGGTGCTGATCCAGGACGTGACCCGGGAGTTGGCCGACTCCTTCGGTATGCGCCACCCGCACGGGGCCCTGATCTCCAAGGTACTCCCCGGCAGTCCCGCCGAGAAGGCCGGACTGCAGGCCGGTGATGTGATCCTGGAGTTCAACGACAAGCCGATCTACAACTCGTCGATGTTGCCGCCACTGGTCGGTTCCAGCCGGGTCGATCGCCCGGCCCGACTGCTGATCCAGCGCGCGGGGGCGACGCAAGTCCTCCAGGTCAATATCGGAGAACTGCCCGCCGAGGAGGAGCTGGCGGAGGGTCATGCCGGTCCGGCCAAAGTGGAGGGCGACCAGCTTGGGCTGGTGGTGAGTGACCTGACCCCGCAGCTTCGCGAACAGCTGGGACTGGCCGCCGATGTCAGCGGCGTGGTGGTCGACGAGGTACGCCCCGGCGCGGCCAGCGCCGCCGGGGTGCGCAGCGGGGACGTGATTCAGATGATCAACAGCCGGCCCATCTCCAACGCGGGTGATTTCGAACAGCAGGTCGCGGCACTGGCGCCCGGAAAGACTACCGCGATCCTGGTGCTGCGTCAGGCCGGTCCGATCTTTCTCGCCCTGCGGGTACCGGAGTAGCCCGGCGGGGCGCGGATGCGCTGCGCCCTCCCGGCCGCTGACCGGTGAGGGTGTTCCGCGCTTTATTCGCCCCGCCACACTGGGTTATCATTGGCGCAGAATTTTACCGAATCGCCAGTTTCCCCGGAACGGAGCTTTTCAAACGAAAAGTTCCGTTTTTTCAATGGAGTGACGCTTAATTTAAAGGCATGTTTCGGACCGGGTGGCAGGCCGCCACCGCCTTGGGAATCCCATTACAACCAATGACAGACCTTGATCATATCCGTAATTTTTCGATCATTGCCCACATCGATCACGGAAAATCCACCATCGCCGACCGTTTTATCCAGCTATGCGGCGGCCTGAGCGAGCGGGAGATGGCGGAGCAGGTGCTCGATTCGATGGACCTCGAACGCGAACGCGGCATCACCATCAAGGCGCACAGCGTCACCCTCGATTATCAGGCCCGAAACGGCGAGGTCTATCAGCTCAACTTCATCGACACCCCCGGGCACGTGGACTTCTCCTACGAGGTCTCCCGTTCCCTGGCCGCCTGCGAGGGGGCGCTGCTGGTGGTCGATGCCGCCCAGGGGGTGGAGGCGCAGAGCGTTGCCAATTGCTACACCGCCATCGAGCAGGGTCTGGAGGTGCTGCCGGTACTGAACAAGATCGACCTTCCGGCGGCCGAACCGGAGCGGGTGATCAACGAGATCGAGGAGATCATCGGTATCGAGGCCGAAAATGCGATCCGGGTCAGCGCCAAGACCGGGGTCGGCATCGAGGATCTGCTGGAACGGCTGGTGGAGGTGGTGCCCCCCCCCGTGGGCGATGCGGGCCAGCCCCTGGAGGCGCTGATCATCGACTCCTGGTTCGATCCCTATGTCGGGGTGATCTCGCTGATCCGCGTGGTCAACGGCACGATCCGCCCCAAGGACAAGATGTTCATCATGTCCACCGCGCGCACCTATCAGGTGGAGAAGGTGGGCGTGTTCAGCCCCAAGCGTACCGGCAAGGCGCTTCTCGGCACCGGCGAGGTCGGCTATGTCATCGCCGGTATCAAGGAGATCGACGCGGCGCCGGTCGGTGACACCATCACCCTGGCCGACCGCAAATGTCCCGGGCAGCTCCCCGGTTTCGAGCAGATGCGCCCACGGGTCTTTTCGGGCCTCTATCCGGTCAGTTCCGATGACTACGACAGCTTTCGCGACGCTCTGCAGAAGCTCAAGCTCAACGACGCGGCCCTGCACTACGAACCCGAGACCTCCCAGGCCCTGGGCTTCGGTTTCCGCTGCGGATTCCTCGGGATGCTGCACATGGAGATCGTGCAGGAGCGCCTGGAGCGGGAGTACGACCTCGATCTGATCACCACCGCACCCACCGTGATCTACGAGGTGGAGAAAAACAGCGGCGAGGTGATCTATATCGACAATCCGGCGGACCTGCCGGAGCCGAACAAGATCACCGAGATCCGCGAACCGATCATCGAGGCGCATATCCTGGTACCCCAGGCCCACCTGGGCAATGTGATCAACCTCTGCATCGAAAAGCGCGGCATGCAGAAGAACATGCAGTACCTCGGCGGTCAGGTGCAGGTCACCTACGAGCTGCCGATGAACGAAGTGGTGCTCGACTTTTTCGATCGCCTGAAATCGGTCAGTCGCGGCTACGCCTCCTTCGAATACGATTTCAAGCGTTTCCAGGGCGCGCCCCTGATCAAGCTCGATATCCTGATCAACGGCGAGCATGTGGACGCGCTCTCTGTTATCGTGCACCGGGACAACGCCGACAGCCGGGGCCGCGAGCTGACATCGAAGATGAAGGAGATTATCCCGCGCCAGATGTTCGAGGTGGCGATCCAGGCGGCCATCGGCAGCAAGATCATCGCTCGCACCACGGTCAAGGCACTGCGCAAGAACGTCACCGCCAAGTGCTATGGCGGGGATGCCACGCGCAAGCGCAAGCTGCTCGAAAAGCAGAAGGCGGGCAAACGGCGGATGAAGCAGGTCGGGCGCGTGGAGATCCCCCAGGAGGCGTTTCTGGCGGTATTGAAAGTAGGGAAAGACAACTAGCGGGACAATATGACATGAGCCTCGATTTTCCAACCTTCCTTGTACTTGCCACCCTGACTACCGGTTTGGTCTGGCTGGCGGACACCCTGTTTTTCGCCAAAGCGCGCCGCGCCCGGGCCGCGGCCGATGGTGAAGCCGAGGTCCGGGAGCCGCTGATCGTGGAGTATTCCCGGTCGTTCTTTCCGATTATTCTGGCGGTGTTTGTGCTGCGGTCGTTTCTCGTCGAGCCGTTCCGTATCCCCTCGGGATCGATGATGCCGACCCTGCTGGTGGGCGACTTCATCCTGGTCAACAAGTTCACCTATGGGCTGCGGGTGCCGGTGCTGAACCGCAAGATTCTGGAACTGGGTGAACCCGAGCGCGGAGATGTGATCGTCTTCAAATACCCACAAAACCCGTCGGTCGATTATATAAAGCGGGTGATCGGTGTGCCGGGTGACCGGGTCGCCTACTATGACAAGACTCTCTTCATCAATGGCGAGGCACAGCCCCAAAGCAACCAGGGGCGCTATAATGGGGTCGGCAGCGGTGCCCACGAAACCGGCGTGCTGCACAACCGGGAGCGGCTCGGTGGCGTGGAGCACGATGTACTGGTCAATCCGATGGCGCCCGATTTCAATTTCGGCTGTTTCTACATGCAGCGTGCCGGTGGCGAGATCACGGTTCCGCGGGGACACTATTTCGTGATGGGGGACAACCGGGACAACAGTAATGACGGCCGCTGCTGGGGCATGGTGCCCGAGGGGAATCTGGTCGGCAAGGCGTTCGGTATCTGGATGAACTGGGATGGTAATCTGCCGGGTCTGCCGATCGATTTCGGACGCATCGGCCAGGGCATCGAATAACCGAACCCGCCAGCACCATGATGCGGCGGCCGTATACCATTATCCATCGCGCATGGAGCCAATACGCATAATGCTCGCATAGGAGGATAGTATGAACAGTTTCATGAGGAGACAGGCCGGCATGACCGGCATCGGCTGGCTTCTGGTCCTGTTTGTTGTCGGTTTTTTCGTGATGCTGCTCCTCAGGATCGGCCCCATCTACCTGGAGAACTACTCCATCAAGGGTGTTCTGGAGTCTCTGGAGACCGAGCCGTTGATTACCCGTAAGTCGAAGGTGGAGATCAAGGGAATGATCATGAAACGCATGCGAATCAATGGGGTTTATGATTTCGATCCGAAGAGCCTGGATATCGTCAAGAGCCCCGGTCTGGTCACCGTCAGCATCGACTATTCGGTACAGAAAAGCATGTTCGCCAACATCGACGTGATCGTGCATTTTTCAGAAAAAGTGGAATTGGTGTCTAATTGAGAGAGCCGGTCGAGCAACTGATCCGCGGTATCGGGTACCAATTCAAGGATGTCGCGCTGATCGAGACCGCGCTGACCCACCGCAGCGCGGGCAGTATCAACAACGAACGTCTGGAGTTTCTCGGCGACTCCATCCTCGGCTTCGTGATCGCCGATGAGCTGAGTGGGCGTTTCCCGGAGGCAAACGAGGGGCAGTTGAGCCGATTGCGCGCGGGTCTGGTCAAAGGCGAGTCGCTGGCCGGCATCGGCCGTGAACTGGAGCTGGGCGGTTACCTGAGCCTGGGACCGGGCGAGTTGCGCAGCGGTGGACAGTCGCGGGACTCGATCCTTGCCGATGCCCTGGAGGCACTGTTTGCCGCGGTCTACCTCGACGGGGGGTATGAGTCGGCGCGCGGGGTGATTCTGCGGCTGTTTCTGAAACGCCTGGAGCGGTTGAGCCTCGATGCCCAGCACAAGGATCCCAAGACCCGCCTGCAGGAGTTCTTGCAGGCCCGAAAGATGCCGCTTCCCACCTACACCGTGGTCGATATCAGCGGTGAACAGCATGATCAGACCTTCCGGGTCAGCTGCCGGGTGGAGGGTGTCGATACCCTTTCGGAGGGGCTCGGGGCCAGCCGCCGCAAGGCGGAGCAGGCGGCGGCGCTCCAACTATTGAACCATATGAAGCATGAGTGAGAGCACTATTAACCGCTGCGGCTATTGCGCCATCGTGGGTCGCCCCAATGTGGGTAAATCGACCCTGCTCAACCGGCTCGTTGGCCAGAAGCTGGCCATTACCTCGCGCAAGCCGCAGACCACCCGCCACAGCATCCTCGGGGTGAAGAGCGTCAGCGGCGGACAGATGATCTTCGTTGACACGCCGGGGATACACCAGCGCGGCGAGCAGCCGATGAACCGCTACCTCAACCGCACCGCGAAGACCGTACTCGACGATGTCGATCTGCTTCTGTTCGTGGTCGAGGCGGGGGTCTGGACCGACGAGGACCAGGCGGTGCTGGAGGCGCTTGCCCGGGCCCGCCCACCGGCGATCCTGGTGATCAACAAGGTCGACAGGATCAAGGAGAAGGGGCGGTTGCTGCCCTTCATCCAGGAGGTCTCGGAGAAGGGAGGTTTCACGGATGTGATCCCGGTGTCGGCCGAGCAGGGGGACAACAGCCAACGCCTGGAGGCACTGGTGCTGTCGCATATGCCGGAAGGGGAGAACTTCTTTCCGCAGGAGCAGCTCACCGATCGCCCGGAGCGTTTCTTCGCCGCAGAGCTGCTGCGTGAGCAGCTCACCCGGCGCTACGCCAAGGAGATCCCCTACGCCCTCACCGTGGAGATCGAGCGTTTCCAGCAGGAGGGGGGACTCTACCGTATCAATGCCCTGGTCTGGGTGGAACGCGAGGGGCAGAAGAACATCATCATCGGCCGCCAGGGGGCCGCGCTGAAGGAGGTGGCCAGGCAGGCGCGCAAGGAGATGGAGCGGTTCTTCGACAAGCGGGTCTTTCTGACCGTGTGGGTGAAGGTGAAGAAGAGCTGGTCGAGCGATGAGGGCGCGCTGGCGAGACTCGGCTATGGCGACTGACTCCCTGGAGTTGAGAGCCGCCTACATTCTGCACCGCAGGGCCTACTCTAACACCAGTCTGCTGATCGAGTGTATGACCCCTGACCAGGGACGCCTGCCGCTGATCGCCAGGGGGGCGATGGGACGCGACTCCGGCGGGTTGCAGCCGTTCGTACCGTTGCTGATACGCTGGTCGGGGCGTGGTGAGGTGAAATCCCTGGGCGCCTATGAGCGTGGCGCCCCGCCGCTGAGCTTCTCGGGCGAGCGCCTCTTTTGCGGTTTCTACATCAATGAGCTGCTGCTGCGCCTCACCCGGCGGGAAGATCCGCAACCGTCGCTCTACGGGCTCTACGAGGCGACCCTGCTCCAGATAGCCGGGGCCGTCTCATTGGAGGGGTTGCTGCGGCGTTTCGAACTGCGCCTGCTGGAGGAGCTGGGTTATGGCCTGAACCTGCTCCTGTGCGATGCCCATGGCGAGGGCTGCCCGGTGCGTGCGGATCAGTGGTACGGTTTTGATGTCGAGAGCGGCCCCGTGTCGCCAGCCCCCAGGGATGGGGTGCGGGTCAGTGGACGCACGCTCCTCGCCCTGGATGGGGGTGGGGCGCTCGACGAGACCGTCCTGCGCGAGGCCAAGGGGCTGCTCCGGCATGTTCTGCGCCATTACCTGGGCGAGCGGCCGCTGAAGAGCCGGGAGCTGTTCACCAGGCTTTGAGGATGCAACGGAGCGTATTACCCTGATGTGGGCCGTGCCAGCGGCACCGGATAAACGGCATACTGCGGGAACAAGAGGACGATGAGCGAGACCAGTCAAATGCTTTTGGGCGTGAATATCGATCACGTGGCGACCCTGCGCCAGCAGCGTGGGACACGTTATCCCGAGGTGGCGCAGGCGGCGCTGGTGGCGGAACACCATGGCGCCGACGCGATCACTATCCACCTGCGCGAGGACCGCCGGCATATTCAGGACCGGGATGTCCGGCTGCTGCGCGATACGCTGCAGTCACGGATGAATCTGGAGATGGCGGCCACCGGAGAGATGCTGCGGATCGCCTGCGAAACAGGGCCCGCGGACTGTTGCCTGGTACCCGAGCGGCGCGAGGAGCTGACCACCGAGGGGGGGTTGGACGCCGCCGCCAACAGTGCGGCCCTGAAAGAGTACTGCGCGTCCCTGGCGGAGGCGGGAATCCGGGTCTCGCTGTTCATCGATGCCGACCGGCGGCAGTTGGAGGCGGCGGTGGAGATCGGGGCGCCGGTGGTGGAGATCCATACCGGTCACTATGCGGACGCCGTGGGCCGTGAGGCGGTGGCGGCCGAGCTGCGGCGCATCACCGAAGCGGTCGAGTATGGCAACCGGCTCGGGCTCCAGGTGAACGCCGGCCACGGCCTCGATTATCACAACGTCCAGGCGATCGTCGCCATCGGCGGGATCCGGGAGTTGAACATCGGCCATTCGATCATCTCCCGCGCCCTGTTCTGCGGGCTGGACCGGGCCGTGGCCGATATGAAGCGGCTGCTACGGGTCGAGTGATCTGAGGATCCGCGCCTCGTCGCGGATCCGCTCCAGGTGACGAAGGATCCACTCGCCGTCGCCATCCTCGGCGTTGCGCTCCAGCTCCGCCACCAGGCGCCTGAGTTGCGGCACGCCGCACACCGCGGCCGCGCCGTGCAGGCGGTGGCTCTGCTCCCGCAGGCGGAGCCGCTCTCCGGCCTGGTGCAGGGACTGAAGCTTGGATATCTCCTCCTCCAGGCCGGCTGAGAACTCCCGGTAGAGGCTCTCCGCCAGCGCCCGGTCCCCCCCGGCAACGCGAATCGCCTCATCCCGGTCTCTCGATCGCGGGGGGGAGTCTCCACCACTTTCACGGGGTGTTGCCACCAGTGTGCATAAGCGTGGCGGATCGTCACCGGAGGGCGGGGTGGTACCCAGCAGGGTGGCGATGGTCTGCCATAACGCCCCTTCATCGACCGGCTTGGTCAAGTATTCATCGATCCCCGCCGCGATCATCTCATCCCGGTGCTCCGGCATGACGTCCGCGGTGAGGGCGATCACCGGTGTGTGGCGGAGGTCGCCGTCGAGTTCCCGGATGCGGGCCGCGACCTCCCTCCCGTTCAGCACCGGCATATGCACGTCGAGCAGTACCAGATCGTGGGGGTGCCGCGTGAACTGCTCCATGGCCTGGCCGCCATCGGCCACGGTGGTCAATTCGGCCCCGGTGGGGGCGAAGAGCGACTGGCACAGCCTCAGGTTGACGGGGTGGTCATCGGCGATGAGGATGCGCACCCCCTCCAGATCGGGGGGCAGCGGCGCGTCAGCCTCACGGGGCCGGTCCGGTGACGGCTGGTTGAACAGGGCGTGTATCTCGCGCAGCAGGGCGGTGCCGTTACCAGGTTTCTGGGTGGCGCGCGCGATGCGGTGGGCGGTGCGGATGCGCGCCAGCTCCTGGTAGTCCGACGTACTGGCCAGGGCGAGTACCGGCAGGGAGCGGTCGCTGGAGATGAAATCGAGCGCCGGTGAGAAATCCTCGTGCAGCTCGGTTGCCCCGATTCCGAGGATGGCGAAATCGTATCCACCCGGATCGCCGATCCTGTGCCACTCGTGGGCCGCCGCATCGCTCACCTCGAAACCGAACCCCTCCAGTCGGTGGCGCAGGGCGAGCCGCGACAGATGGTGGTTGTCGAGGAGCATGCAGCGGGTGGCGCCGGTGGTGTTCTCCGGCGCATCGCATGGCGCATCCGGCGCCTTGTCCAGGCGCAGGGTGATGGTGAAGCAGGAGCCGCTACCCTCGTCGCTCTCCGCGCGGATGCTGCCATGCATGGTCTCCGCCAGCTTCTTGCTGATGCTCAGTCCCAGACCGGTGCCCCCGTAGACCCTGCTGGTGGAGGCCGATGCCTGCTGGAACGATGTGAACAGTGAGCGCAGGCTGTGCTCCGGTATGCCGATGCCGGTATCAGTGACGCTGATGCGCAGGGTGCAGAAGCGCTCGGTCTCCTCCTCCAGCATCACGCGCACCACGACCTCGCCCCGCTGGGTGAACTTGATGGCGTTGCCGATGATGTTGACCAGGATCTGCTTGATCCTCCCCTCGTCGCCCAGGAGTTGCTTCGGCACGTCCTCATACAGCAGAAGGATCAGCTCCAGCCCCTTGTCGTGGGCCGACGAGGAGAGCATGGTGACCGGCTCCTCGAAGCAGTGGGCGGTGAGAAACGGTACTTTCTCCGTCTCAAGTTTTCCGTACTCCAGCTTCGAGAAGTCGAGGATGTCGTTGATCACGTTGAGCAGGCAGGTGGCCGAGGTCTGGATGGTCTCCACCAGCTCGCGCTGGTTCTCGCCCATCTCGGTCCTGGCGAGGAGGCGGGAGAAGCCGATTACGCTGTTCATCGGTGTCCGGATCTCATGGCTCATGCTCGCCAGAAACTCTGTCTTGGCGTGGTTCGCCTTGATGGCCCGCTTGTGCGCCAGATCGAGTTCTACGTTCTGTATCTCCAGTGCCTCCATGGTCTGTTCGAGATCCGATGTCGCCTGCGTGACCTGTTCCTCGAGGTGGTCGCTGGCGTTCTTGATCTCGACCGCCATGGCATTGAAACCCTCCTCCAGGCTGCCGATCTCCCCACTCGACACCTCGGGGATGCGTACCGAGTAGTCTCCGTGCTTCATGCGCACCACCGCCTGGCTGAGCCGGGTGAGCGGAATGGTCAGCTGTCGGCTGAGCAGTCTCGCCATGATCCCGGTAAACAGCAGGCTCAGCAACAGCACCCCCAGAGCGGTGGCGATGAGTCGCGCCTGGCTTGCCTTGAGCCCACCGCTGTTCAGGGTCAGGGCGACATAACCGAGTCGTGTGAAGGAGGGCCCTCCCGGCACCTCCGATGCCTCGGGATAGTCCGACAGCGCTTCGTCCGGCATGCGGCTGAGGACATCGGCGAAGAACGGGCGCTCGCCCTGTCCATCCTGCCCGGGGGCATCGAAGCGAAACAGGATGTCGCCCTTCTCGTCACGCACCGAGAGGCCGATGACATCGGCCCGCGCCAGGACCGGTTCGAGGCTTGATTGCAGTATCTCCCGATCCCGGATGAAGAGGCCGAACACGCTGATCGCGGCGGCCTCCTTTGCCATGGCCCGGCCACGCTCGGTAAAGGCCTCGTCGAGGGAGTTGTACTGGGCGTTGAAGAGGTAACTGCCGAGGATCAGCGAAACGACCGCCGCCGGTACGATGCCGAGGAGCATGGCGCGCACCTTGATTCTCGACAAGTGTCTGAACCTCATGGCCGCTCACGCTCCCGCAGTTGTGCCTCCAGATCCGCCGCCGCCGGAGGGGCGATCCCCAGGGATTCGGCCACCCTGGTGTTGATGTCCACGCTGAACTGTCGTGGGTGACGTGGCGGGGGCAGGGTTTCGTTCTCCGAGGCGAGGTACTCCTTTACCATGCTGGCCGTGCATTCGCCGATCTGCTGCGGGGTGGAGTAGACGGCGGCGAGGGCGCCGGCCTTGACGTAGCTGGCCGAATAGCCGATCACGGGCCGTTTGCGGTGGTAGGTGGAGAGCAGGATGGTACGCACCGTGCCACGGTTGTAGACGCTGGGCTCGGGCAGCGCCAGCAGCAGGTCGCTGCGCTTGAGCAGCCGGTTGAGTTTGAAGCCGATCTCGTCCGGGTCGGTGACCTGCTCGATCTCGATCTGCTGGGCGTGTCCGCTGTTGAAGTGGTCACGGAAGAGGGTTTCCAGCGCGTGGTTGGTTGGACCCAACAGCACCCCGATATGTGAATCACCGGGCGCCAGCAGCTCCGCCAGCTTCAGCTGCCGCTCCAGTGGCTGCTCAAGAAACAGCGCCGTGTGGCGCTCGATTCTGGAGTCTGCTTTGAGCTGCTGATAGGCCGCCTCGGGCAGCAGGGTGTGCACCACTGGCCGTTTCAGCGGCTCACGGGCGAGGCGCCGGGCGGTGCCACTCCCGATGGTCACCACCAGGCCCTGACCATCGGGGAGCGTCTCTGCCTCCTCCAGTGTGCTCCTGATGACATTCACCTTCCGGCAGGCGGCGCCGGTTTGTCCCCCGCAGAGGCGTTCAAGGGCCGACTCGAAGGCCTTCGCCACCCGGTCGTAGATGGCCGAATCACCGCTGCTGACCAGGGTGATCTCGAATGCCTCGGCGAGGGCGGGGCTGCCGATGGGGAGTAGGATGAGCCCGAGGAGGGCGGCAAGTCGGAGTATGCCTCTGACCGGCCCAGCGGCGTGCGATGCGGCACTCGGTTCGCGTGGGACCGGGTGGAGTACCCCCTGGATGGGGTCTGTCGATGCTCGTTCTCTATCTGACAATTCCATGTCGCTCTTTGCTGATAAGGGTCGAGGCCTGGCTCACGGCCTGTTTGCTTGAGGTGTTTCAGGAGGCGGTGTTCTCCACTGCATGCGGCCCTCCGCCCCCCCCCCTTACGGCATTCCGTTCATAATGGTGCTCAGTGTATACGCGGAATCCGCTCAATTCCATGTCAGCCCCAGTTGCAGGCAGGGCGAAATCGCCCTAAACAGAAACCCCACCCAGAAACATAAAGATACTATCTAATACTGGACAACCTCCCCCACTTCGGGTAAAAAGAGCCTTTCAAACCGAAGGACGAAAGGCAATTTGAAC
>PQCP01000004.1 GCA_003062205.1 Candidatus Sedimenticola endophacoides | reverse complement strand
GTCGGATGCGCTATTTGTATGCCCTACGTCACTCCCTATCGGTCGTAACTGCGGCCATACAACCGCGCCTACGCCTATCGGGGACTAACCGCCTTCGCTTCGCTCTCCATGGCGGTTAGCGGGGGATGCGCACCGGGCAGACCTCGGCGCAGGCCCCGCACAGGGTGGAGGCGGTGGGCAGCTCCCCGAATCGCGCCAGCCCCTCCTTCTGGGGCTCGACCACCGAGCCGATGGGGCCGGGGATGGTGGAGCCGTAGGCATGGCCGCCGATGCGCCCGTACACCGGGCAGTGGTTCATGCAGGCGCCGCAGCGGATGCAGCGCAGGGTGTCGATCAGCTGCGCGTCGCGGTGGATGCGCGAGCGGCCGTTGTCGAGCAGCAGCAGGTGGACCTCGCGCGGGCCGTCGCGTTCGCCCTCCCGGCGGGGGGAGCTGATCATGTTGAAGTAGGTGGAGATGTGCTGGCCGGTGGCCGAACGCACCAGCAGGTCGAGCAGGGGCGGGATGTCGCCCAGCCTTTCGACCACCTTCTCGATGCCGGTGACGGCGATATGCACGGGTGGCACGGTGGTGCACATGCGGCCGTTGCCTTCGTTCTCCACCAGGCACAGGGTGCCGGTCTCGGCCACCGCGAAATTGACCCCGGAGAGGCCGATCTCGGCCTGTTCGAACTTTTCGCGCAGGATGCGGCGGGCGCTGCGGGCCAGGGCCTCGGGGTCCTCCTGGAAGGGGATGTCGGGAAATTTGCGGCGGAACAGCTCGGCCACCTCCTGGCGGTTTTTGTGGATCGCCGGGGCGATGATGTGGGAGGGGGTCTCGCCGGCGAGCTGCACGATGTACTCGCCGAGGTCGGACTCCAGGCACTCGATACCCTGCCCCTCCAGGAAGTGGTTCAGCCCCATCTCCTCGGAGACCATGGACTTGCCCTTGATCAGGCGCCGGGCGTGGTGTCCCCTGACGATGTCGAGGACGATCCGGTTGGCCTCCTGCACCGTCTCCGCCCAGTGCACCCGGATGCCGTTTTCGGTGCAGTTCCGCTCCAGTTGCTCCAGCAGGTCGGGCAGCCGGGCCAGGGCGTTGGCGCGGATCGCCGCGCAGCGCGCGCGCAACCCCTCGCGCTCGTCTTCGTCACCGAGGCTGGCGCGGCGCTTGCTCATCAGGCCGTCCATGGCAAACCGGAAGTTGCGCCGGATCTGGGGATCGTTCAGCGCCTCCCGGCAGCGGCCTTGGAAATCACTCGTCACTTGCATGGGTCCGCTCCCAGAGAAAACTGGCGATGTGCCGGCCCCTGATCCCGCTGCCCTGGTGCCCGAGGCGGCCGGCGATATTCATCAGGCAGCCGCAGTCGCCGCTGACCAGCTCCCGGACGCCGGTCTCCGCGATCAGCCGCGCCTTCTCGCTCACCATCTCCGTGGAGATGTCGGGGTGCTTGAGGGCGAAGGTGCCGCCGAAACCGCAGCACTCCTCCTTGCGCTGCGGCTCCACCAGCTCCACGTTGCCGAGCTGTCCGATCAGTCCCTCGTGCTCGGCGGCCACGCCCATGCCACGGCGTGCCGAGCAGGAGGTGTGCAGGGCCACCCGGGTCGGTGGGCCGAGGTCGGTGAGGCGGATCTTCAGCACATGGACCAGGAATTCGGTTAGCTCGTAGACCCGCGCGGCCAGGGCCTCGGCCTGGGCCTGTTCGGGGGTGTCCCTGAACAGCTCCGGATAGTGCAGGTGCATCATCCCGGCACAGGAGCCCGAGGGGACCACGATGGGGTAGTCGCGGGCGAAGCAGCGCAGCTGGGCGCGGGCCACCTGCCGCGCCTGCTCGCGGTAGCCCGCGTTCCAGGCGGGCTGGCCGCAGCAGGTCTGGCCGTGGGGGAAGATTACCCCAACCCCTTCGCGGCGGAGCAGCTCCATGGCGGCGATCCCCGCCTCGGGGTAGAGCAGGTCCACCAGGCAGGTGCCGAAAAAATACACCTTGTCGGGTCGCTCCGGGTAGTGTCGGTCCTGTTTCATGGTGTCGGTTTCCCTTTCTCGGGTGGTTTATTCCGGTCCGTGTGGCCGCCGCTGTTCGCGCAGCGCCGCACGGTCGATCTGTTGCAGGGACTGCTCAACGAAGTGCAGGTGCTCCCGGGCCGCGCGTCGCGCCTTATCCGCATCCCCCTCGTCGATCGCTTCGAACAGCCGCCGGTGCTGGTTGCGCAACGGCTCCGAGACTTTGGGCAGGGTGTAGAGCCGGTCTAGACTGTGGTGGATGCTGTCGAGCAGCAGGGTAAACAGGCCGCGCATCACATGCAGCAGCACCGGGTTGTGGGCAGCCTCGATGATCGAGAGGTGAAACTCGGCATCGGCACGGGCCGCCTCCAGGGGGTCGCCGTCGCTGTAGCACGCCATCATGCGCTCGAAGCGCTCGCGAATACCGGCCTTGTCCTGCCCGGTGCCGCGCAGGGCGGCATGATAGGCGGCGCTGCCCTCCAGGGCGAGACGCACCTCCAGCACGTCGAAGCGCGATTCAGGCCGATCCCGCAGCAGCTCCAGGAGCGGGTCGACGAAGCCCGGCTCGGGGTTGTTGACGTAGGTCCCACCGCCGCGGCGGGTGGTGAGCAGCCCCTTGCTGTTGAGCTTGCGGATCGCCTCGCGCAGGGAGGGGCGCGATACCCCGAGCCGACCGGCTAGATCGCGCTCCGACGGAAGCCGCTGGCCCGGTTCCAGATTGCCGTTGGCGATCAAACCCTCGATTCGGGAGGCGATCTGGTCAGGGATTTTCTGTGTTGCGCTCATGGCTGAGATCCACGCTGCTCCAGATGTTCTGGTAAGACCAATACCCGGGAGTCTATCGTCTTTGCTGAACAGAGAAAAGAGGAGTGGGGCGCGACCCCAGGGCGAAATCGCCCTAAACAGAAACCCCACCCAGAAACATAAAGATACTATCTAATACTGGACAACCTCCCCCACTTCGGGTAAAAAGAGCCTTTCAAACCGAAGGACGAAAGGCAATTTG
>PQCP01000162.1 GCA_003062205.1 Candidatus Sedimenticola endophacoides | reverse complement strand
TGTCGGATGCGCTATTTGTATGCCCTACGTCACTCCCTATCGGTCGTAACTGCGGCCATACAACCGCGCCTACGCCTATCGGGGACTAACCGCCTTCGCTTCGCTCTCCATGGCGGTTAGCGGTTGAACAGGGGGTTGCTCTCCACGACCCGCCCGGGTGGGCAGATCCTCCCACGCCTTGGGTGCGGTGTGATCATCCTGTCGAGACCCCTGCCCATACGCTCCATCCCTCATCTGTCGCGTGGCCCCGCCCGACGGCGGCGGCCCGGTGCCTGGCGGGTAGGCCGTGCTGCACGGCATGTACCGCTTCCGTTAACTATAGCGGCCGTGGGCGCGTAACCTTTAACTGGCACAGGGGGGCAACAAACGATTATTTATCTTTATAATTCATCAAGTAAGAACAACGATCGAATCATTCCGGGCACTGCGAGCGCCCGGGCGCGAACCCCATGAACCACCCCGGCCCGGCCCGCACCAAGTGCAGTAATCCGGAATATTCGGGGGGTAATCGTCCCCCGGGCTTGGTCACTCCGCGGTTCGAGTGAGGCGTGGCACGAATGGGGATGGCTGAAGTGGCACGGCGCCCAGGGGAGCGCACGGAATCGCCTGCCGGCGCCTCCTTACACGCCAGCAGGCGGGGTGGCTGCAATCGGCGTATCAGGCTTCGTCTTTGATGATGAAACCGTTGACTGACTCGGGCATCATCTCCTCGATGCTCTTCGCCAACGCCAATATCTCGTCAGGAGGAAATTGACGGATCAGTTCCTTCGTCTCCGCGTCGAATAACCTCACTACCGGTTTTCCCGTGTCTTCGTTGACACTGAACTGGAGCTTGCGCCGGGCCACCTGCAGCATCTGGTTGGCCTCCCGCACCAGGTCCTTGAGGGACTCGGCGCTCTTGGGATAACCCTCCGCCCGTTGCGTCCTGGCAGGGGGTTCCTGTTTCTGAACACCCCCGGCGGATTCCACTGGCTGCAGCTGCGGCCCCTTGACCGCTCCTGATTCGCTCACACTCGGCGGACGCTTAGCCGGCAGCAGGCTGTTTGCATTGATGATGTTGACTGCCATGGCCATATCCTCTATCTCATCTGTCGCGGGGGGCCCGGGCTAGTGCATCAGCCCGGGCTCACCTGACCTATCCGAGGAGTCCAAGTGCCAGCTGCGGCAGTGTATTGGCCTGGGCAAGTGCCGCGACACCGGCCTGCTGCACCACCTGTGCACTGGTCAGCCGTGCCGTCTCGCGGGCCATATCGGCATCCATGGCGCGGCCATAGGTCGCCCACTGCGCCTCTTCCAGGTTCATGGCGGTGCTCAACGCCTTCTCCAGCACGCTCTGCCCGGCACCGACCTTGGCCAGGGCGGTGTTGATGGTATCCAACATGGTGGCCGCCCCGGAGACACTGGAGACGGAGCCGAGCGATACCGATTGGCCAACACTGATGGTTTCACTGTTGGCGCCGGCCAGCACACTGAACGAACCGGCTGCGGCTTCACCGTTGTATTTGGCCCGATCCATAATGGCACCCATCTCGGTGTTCAGATCCGCGATCTCGGTGTCCAGATAGCCCTTCTGGGTGCTGGTGTAGGTGTCGCTCACCTTCATCAGCTGCAGTTCGCGCAGGCGTTGCACGATCTGCTGGGCGGTCTGCAGGGCGCCATCGACGATCTGCAGGCGGGAGTAACCGTCACCCAATGTACGCTGGGCGACGGCCGCCCCGCGGGCATTGGCTTCGGACAACTGTGCGATACCGATACCCGCCGCGTCATCCTTCGCCATGTTGATGCGCAGGCCCGATGAGAAGCGCTGTACCGCGGTTGCAAGTTCAAACTGGGAACGGCCGATGTTGCGACGCGCCGCCAACGAATAGATGTTTGTGTTGACTGTGATACCCATTGTTCCGACCCTTTTTCGCTCCCCATGCCGGGTATGTCAGAAACATGCGGGAGATAGTACCGAGCGGATATACCGTCTCTGACTCGATGGTATTTACCGCTTCCGGTATCTATAGCGGCGCTTCGGGGGGGAACTTTACCTGGCCGGGAAAAAACCCGGGAACCGCGCGATTATTGCAATGATTCAACTGCCACCGGGGATGCGGTCGATTGCGCCCGATCCGCTTGCCTGGCCGCCCTGCCTCCGGGTATTCCTGCCGACTGAGAGCCTGGGGTATCCGGCTTTTCCCGTGGGGTTCCGATCCGCGCTTTTATCGGGATCCCGACTTGTTGGACGCCCTGACCGGAAAGATCGAATCGTCTCCTGTCCAGCCATGGCGAAACGCCTCGCCCACCTGACGACCCGAAGGGTCGGGGAGAGCACGGCTTGGCCGAACGGTCACGCAAGGCGCACGAGCTTGAGCCAAACAACGCACGGTTCCGTCCGGGTAGGCGACGCACGTACCGCGGACCACGCGCCGCGCCCGAAGATCAACGCATCAGGTTAAACAGCGACAACCCCTCCAATCGCAGGAACACCTGCTGAGCCGCCTGCAGGGCGGTCTCCTGCTGGCTGAAACGGGTCAGGGCTTCGGCGTAGTCGAGATCCTGAACCTTGGAGCGGTTCGCCTCCATGCTCAGAATAAAGCTCTCGTTGAGCAGTTCCTGCTCTTCGACGGCGTTGAGCCGGGCACCGGCGCTGGCACGTGTGCCGAGGACGTTCTGCATCGCCAGATCCAGGTCGTCGAGCAGGGTGCCGGGGGCGCTTCCCGCCTCCAGGGCATCGGCGATCTGATCCACGGTGTCGAACAGGTTGCGGGCCCCGCCGCCGCTGGTCTGGATGTCCATGAAGACGCTGAAGCCGGTATCACTGTCGGCGATGGTGCGATCTGCCGAGACCTGGATGTGGCGCCGCCCCATATCGCCGTTGAACACATACAAGAGTGTCGCTACCTCGTGAAAGATTTTGGGACATCCCAGTCCCCAAAATCGACTCGCCAACGCGACAGCCGTTACTGCCCCGACCGTCCTGCGCTCATCACGACTCCGTCCCGCACATTGC
>PQCP01000133.1 GCA_003062205.1 Candidatus Sedimenticola endophacoides | reverse complement strand
TACAACCCCGAAAAAATGATCGTCGCCCCGCTAACAGTTACCGGCCTGCCTAGTTCTCGGCTAATACCCTAGTCTGGTTGTACGGTATTTGTGGTCACCTAATGGTTTATGAAACATTCGGGCTAATCCGGCCCACAGGATAGAATAAACTTAATATTTTCCCGCTAACTATAGCTTACAAATAGTCTTTTACCAAAATCCGGGTGCCCTGGATACTGTTAATTGCCGCACCTTTTAAGACATTGGCAAGTCACTATGGCAAATGCCATCTCCACCGGCATGGGAAGCGCATGCCGGGCCGTCATCGTGAACCGGGACGGCCGGGAGCTGCCTCCGTGCCCATGCTGGAGCGCCGGAGGGCCCCCTACCCTGCGCGCCGGGCCCTGGTTTGAGATCGACACAGCACGCGGCGCCTGCAACCTCCCGGCCCCGGCCCGGATGGCGCGGCACCGGATCGACCCGGGCTAGCGTTCGATCAGGATACGCAGCATGCGCCGCAGGGGTTCCGCCGCACCCCACAGCAACTGATCACCCACGGTGAAGGCGTTGAGGTACTCGCCGCCGAGGTTCATCTTGCGCAGGCGCCCCACGGGAATGCCGAGGGTGCCGGTCACCCGCGCCGGGCTGAGTTCGCGTACCGTGGTCTCACGATCGTTGGGGATCACCCTGACCCACTCATTGGCCTCGTCCAGCATCTGCTCGATCTCGTCGACCGGCACGTCCCGCTTGAGCTTGATGGTCAGTCCCTGACTGTGGCAGCGCATGGCGCCGATGCGCACGCAGGTGCCGTCGATGGGGATGATGCTGTCGCCGCCGCGACCGAGGATCTTGTTGGTCTCGGCGACCGCCTTCCACTCCTCCTTGCTCTGGCCGTTCTCCAGGGCGACGTCGATCCAGGGAATCAGGCTGCCCGCCAGGGGCGCGCCAAAGTTCTCCGTCGGGTAGCCCGAGCCGCGCATATCCTCGGTCACCACCCGGTCGATATCCAGGATCGCCGATGCGGGATCGTCGAGGAGGGTGGCGGCGGAGTCGCGCAGATGTCCCATCTGATTGAGCAGCTCGCGCATGTTACGGGCGCCGGCGCCGGAGGCGGCCTGGTAGGTCATGGCGGTCATCCACTCGACCAGGTCGTGCTGAAACAGTCCGCCGAGGCCCATCAGCATCAGGCTGACGGTGCAGTTGCCACCGATGAAATCACGCTTGCCGGCGCTCAGGGCCGCGTCGATCACATTGCGGTTGACCGGGTCGAGGACGATCACGCTGTCATCGGCCATGCGCAGCGAGGAGGCGGCGTCGATCCAATAACCATCCCAGCCGGCCTCGCGCAGCCGCGTGAACACGGAGTTGGTGTAGGAGCCTCCCTGACAGGTGACGATGGCGTCCATCTCCTTCAGCGCCTCGATGTCGGCAGCATCCTTCAGGGTGGGGATCGGCTTGCCGATCTCAGGCCCCTGCTGCCCCACCTGTGAGGTGGTGAAAAAGACCGGCTCGTCGATCAGATCGAAATCGCGCTCCTCGCGCATACGATCCATCAGGACCGAGCCCACCATACCCCGCCAACCGACAAAACCTACCCTTTTCATTGCCTCATCTACCCGATCTGTTGTGTTTAACCCGCGCCCGTGCCGCCAACCGCAACCAAAGCGTTATGAAGACTTTTCATTCTACCCCGCCGGACCATTTGGCGCAGCCCCTCTGCGCGGTCACTTGGCGCGCCGGTGCGCCCCCGGCGACGCACCGGCCCCGGGGCCGGTGTCTCAATCCGCCTCAGACCCGCAGCGCGGCGACAATGGCGTCTCCCATCTCCTCGGTCCCCACCTGCCGCATCCCGCCGGACATGATGTCGGCGGTGCGCAAACCGGCGTCCAGCGCCGTCTCCACCGCCTTTTCAATGCGCTGCGCCATCTCCGGCTCATCCAGGGAGTAGCGCAGCATCATCGCCACCGAAAGAATGGTGGCCAGCGGATTGGCCACACCCTTGCCGGCAATGTCCGGTGCCGAACCGTGGATCGGTTCGTACATGCCCTGCCCCTTGTCGTTGAGCGATGCGGAGGGGAGCATGCCGATGGAGCCGGTGAGCATGGCGGCGCAGTCCGAGAGGATATCGCCGAACATGTTGGTGGTGACCATCACGTCGAACTGTTTGGGCGCGCGCACCAGCTGCATGGCGGCGTTGTCCACATACATGTGGCTCAGCTCCACCTCGGGGTATTGCGCACCCACGCGGATGGCCACATTGCGCCACAGCTCGGTCACCTCCAGCACGTTGGCCTTGTCCACCGAGCAGACGCGTCGGCCACGCTTCATGGCGATATCCATGGCGACACGTACGATGCGCTCCACCTCGGACTCGCTGTACACCAGGGTGTTATAGCCCTGCTTCTCGCCGTTCTCCAGCTCGCGCACGCCGCGGGGCTCGCCGAAGTAGATGCCGCCGGTGAGCTCGCGCACAATCATGATGTCCAGCCCCGAGACCACCTCGGACCTGAGGGTGGAGGCCCCGGCAAGCTGGGGATAGAGGATCGCCGGGCGCAGGTTGGCAAACAACCCCAACTCCTTGCGCAGCCCGAGCAGCCCCCGCTCCGGCCGCACCGAGTAGTCCAGCGACTCCCACTGCGTGCCGCCGACCGCGCCGAGCAGCACCGCGTCGGACTCCCTGGCCATGTCGATGGTGACCTGCGGCAGGGGTGTGCCCACGGCATCGTAGGCGGTGCCGCCCACCAACGCCTCATCCATGTCGACATCCAGCCCGAAGTCGTCGCGCAGACAGGCCAGCACCTTGACCGCCTCGGCGACAATCTCCTGCCCGATGCCGTCACCGGGTAACACCAGTATGTTCTTGCTCATCGTATTCTCTTCCTCAGATGTTGTCTTGGGGCGCGCTTTGGAACGAAACCCTTCAGTCGTTGAATACCCAGGGCGCCTGTTCCCGGCGGCGCCGCTCGAAGGCGGCGATCTCATCGCTGTGGCGCAGGGTCAGGCCGATGTCGTCCAGCCCCTCCAGCAGGCAGTGCTTGCGAAACTCGTCCACCTCGAAGGGGATCGCGTCCCCACCCGCCGGGGAGAGGGTCTGGTGTTCCAGATCGACGCCCACCTCCAGGGGCCGCTCGCCCGTCGCCCGGGCGAACAGGTCATCGATGCGCTGCGCGTCAAGCCGGATCGGCAGTATCCCGTTCTTGAAGCAGTTGTTGAAGAAGATATCGGCGAAGCTCGGTGCAAGGATCACCCTGAAACCGTAATCGGCCAGCGCCCACGGGGCGTGCTCGCGCGAGGAGCCGCAGCCGAAGTTGTCACGGGCCAGCAGCACCGTCGAACCCTGGTAGCGGGGGTCGTTGAGGACGAACGTCTCGTTGCGCGGGCGTCCCGCGCAATCCATGCCCGGCTCGCCGTGATCCAGGTAACGCCACTCATCGAACAGGTAGGGGCCGAAACCGGTGCGCTTGATCGATTTCAGAAACTGCTTGGGAATGATCGCGTCGGTATCGACGTTGGCCCGGTCGAGGGGGGTGACCACCCCGCTAAATGTCACAAACTTTTCCATATTCCTGATCTCTGTTGCGATTGGAGCCGGTGCGGGCTACATCTCCCGCACGTCAACGAAGTGTCCCGCCACCGCCGCCGCCGCGGCCATTGCCGGACTCACCAGGTGGGTGCGCCCCCCCTGCCCCTGGCGCCCCTCGAAGTTGCGGTTGGAGGTGGAGGCGCAGCGCTCGCCCGGTTCCAGGCGATCGGCGTTCATCGCCAGACACATGGAACAGCCGGGCTCGCGCCACTCGAAACCGGCCTCGGTGAAGATCCGGTCCAGCCCCTCGGACTCGGCCTGCTGCTTGACCAGGCCGGTACCCGGCACCACCAGCGCCTGGACAATGCCCTCGGCGACCTTGCGCCCCTTGACGACGGCGGCGGCGGCGCGCAAATCCTCGATGCGCCCATTGGTGCAGGAGCCGATGAAGACGTGATCTGGACGGATCGAGGTAATCGGCATGCCGGCCTCCAGCCCCATGTAGTCGAGGGCGCGGCGCATCCCCTCGGCCTTCACCGGGTCCGCCTCGCGGGCCGGGTCCGGCACCGTCTGATCCACCGCCACCACCATCTCCGGAGAGGTGCCCCAGCTCACCTGCGGGCGGATGGCGGCGGCGTCGATGCACAGCACCCGGTCAAAGTGCGCGCCCTCGTCGCTGCGCAGCTCGCGCCAGGCCGCTTCGGCCCGCGCCCACAGCTCGCCGGTGGGGGCATAGGGACGGTCGCGCAGAAATTCGATGGTGGTGTCGTCCACCGCCACCAGTCCGGCCCGGGCTCCCGCCTCGATCGCCATGTTACATACGGTCAGACGCCCCTCCATGGAGAGGGCGTGGATGGCATCACCGGCGAACTCGATGACATAGCCGGTGCCGCCCGCGGTGCCCAGCTGGGCGATGATCGCCAACACCACATCCTTTCCGGTGACCCCGGGACCGAGGGCACCGTCGACGCTGACCAGCATGCTCCGGGACTTTTTCTGGATCAGGGTCTGGGTGGCCAGCACATGCTCCACCTCGGAGGTGCCGATACCGAAGGCCAGGGCGCCGAAGGCGCCGTGGGTGGCGGTGTGCGAGTCGCCGCAGACCACGGTCATCCCGGGCAGGATCAACCCCTGCTCGGCCCCCATCACATGCACCACCCCCTGGCGGATATCGTTCATGCCGAACTCGGTGATACCGAAATCGGCGCAGTTGCGGCCCAGGGTCTCCACCTGCAGCCGCGCCACCGGATCGGCAATGCCCTGGGCGCGGCCCAGGGTCGGCACGTTGTGATCGGGGGTGGCGATGGCGGCGCCGGGTCGCCATGGTCTGCGCCCGTGCATGCGCAACCCCTCGAAGGCCTGGGGCGAAGTCACTTCATGCACCAGGTGGCGGTCGATATAGAGCAGGGCGGTGCCGTCCTCATCGGTACGCACCACATGCTCCTCCCAAATCTTGTCGTAGAGTGTTTTCGCGCTCATGGTCGGTCTGCCTGTATCGGTGGAAATTGAAGAATAGGCCGGGAGAACCCATAAAACAAATTCATATTTTTCATATTTAGTATTCTTATATAGAATACGAATACCTACCGAACAGAGCCCGCGCCAGCCGATGGAAACCAACACCCTCAACGCCTTTCTGGCGGTCGCCGAGAGCGGCTCCTTCTCCGCCGCCGCGCAACAGCTGCACCTCAGCCAACCGGCGGTGAGCAAACGTGTCGCGGCACTGGAGGAGGAGCTGAAGAGCCGCCTCTTCGACCGTCTGGGACGCCGGGTCCGCCTCACCGAGGCGGGCCGCCAACTGCTGCCCCGCGCTCGACAACTGCGGCTGGACATCGCCGACATACGACGCGACATCTCCAACCTGAGTGGACGCGCCAGCGGTACCCTGACCATGGGAACCAGCCACCACATCGGCCTGCGCCGCCTGCCGCCGGTACTCAAGCGCTACTCCCTGCGCCACCCCGGGGTGACCCTGGACATCCGCTTCATGGATTCCGAGGCGGTGTGCGGGGCGGTCGAACAGGGGGAGCTGGAGCTGGGCGTGGTCACCCTCCCCACCCACACCCCGGAGAGTCTCCAGGCATTGGCGGTCTGGGACGACCCGCTGCGGTTCGTTGTGGCGGAGGACCACCCCCTGGCCGGGGGTCACGCCCCCGGGCTGGAAGAGCTGATGGCCCACCCGGCGGTGCTCACCACCCGCGGCACCTACACCCGCGAGATCCTGGACCGTGCCCTGGAGAGACGCGGGTTGCAAGCACGCCCCGCCATGGCAACCAACTATCTGGAGACGTTAAAGATGATGGTGGAGATCGGACTGGGCTGGGGGGTGCTGCCACTGACCCTGCTGGATAAGAAAGGGATGCGCAAGTTGCGCTTCGAGGGGCTGCGGCTGACCCGCACCCTTGGGATCGTCACCCACAGGCGGCGCACCCTCTCCAACGCCGCCGTGGCGATGCGTGACACCTGCCTCGAATTCGCCTCCCCGCCGCAACGATAACAAGGGGGAGGGGTGAGTCAGACAACCCCCGCCCCGCCCTGCTCCTTCCGCCACTGCGCATCATCCACCGGGGTGCACGATATCGGCCATGGACGATGGAAGCGGCACCACGATTCGTCAGCTGGTGCCTGCACCCGGCGAACGGCGCGGCGAGCGCTCAGGCGAACTCCGTCTCATCGTTCTGGAGCATGGTCGCAATCTCGAAGCGCAACCGCTTATCGATACCGATCCCCTGCCAGCCGAGACCGGGATCGAGTGCCGCCAGCGCCACCGGCAGGCCCTCGTGGTTACGGATCACCAGGGTCTCGGTCTCACCGTCGCTGATCTGCTGAATGATCTGGCGCCCGAATTCGTCCTGATAGTCGATATCGCCCTCCAGGTCCCACAGCCGGCTCTGCTCCTCATCCAGCGTCACCACCGCCAGGGGGCGTCCATCCATCTGGCCGATAAACGCGTGCAGCTCGGCCAGCGTCTCCTTTCGCGTCTCGTCGATATCCACCTCGTCGGTGAATTTCAGCTTGTATTCCGGCATTGTGCTCCTCATATCAGGTAGAATGTCTTGAAATCAACCGGGTAATCCAAATGCAGCAGGAAACCAAGAGAGTCAAAAAGCGTCCAGGCAAAAAGGTCCATAGCATGGTGACGGTACACGCCTCCGAAAAGGCGGCGGAGATCCGTGCCCGCTTCGGCCCGGAGATCGACTATGCGACGGTCGTCCAGCTTCTCGGCGACAGGAGGTACACCCGCTATCCGGTTGAGATCCGTTTCGTATCCGAAGGCATCGAGCCCGGCATGTTCGCACTGACCGAACCGGCATCCGAGAACCCGGATGACGGCTATGTGATGAACATCCACCCGTTCTTCGAAGACCGGCCCGACGCCCTGCCCGCGCTCATTCTATACCAAACCGTTCTGGTCAACTATGGCGATATCGCCACCGCCAATGACGCCGAGATCTTCGGCGCCGGGGTGCTGGGGATGGAGCGCGATGACTACTACGACCTGATCGTCCGTCTCACCGACTCGCTCTGGAGCTGACCCCGGGCAGCCACCGGGCCAACCGGAACATCAGGAAATCGCGGCGATCACTCGATCGCTTATGGTCAGAAATCCGGCCCTTTCCCAATACCCCCGCCTCGCTGCCCGGTGCACCATAGCAGCAAGTCACCAACCCGCCGCAGCCGGGTGGGCGCATCTTCCCACGGATACCCCCCCCAAAAAAAACGGACCCCGGTCCGCTTGCGCGGCCCGGGGTCCGGTTGCACCGCGACACAGGCTCCTTATTCAGGCAGCCCGGCCAGCCACTCGGCGACGGTGTTCATCTCCTCGTCGCTGATCATGTGCATCACGTTGGCCATCGCCATGGAGTGCGAGTTGTTGCGGGCGCCGCTCTTGATGTCCTTCATCTGATTGACCATGTAGGGGGCGTTCTGCCCGGCCAGTGCCGGATACATGGACATCACCGGTACGCGCCCCTCCGCCCCGTGACAGGCGATGCAGGTGCGCTCCACATAGAGCTCGGCCCCATCCATTGCCAGGGCCTGGGTGGAGACCATCTGCAAGGACGCTATGCCAAGGGCGGCAAATATCTTTTGATATGCTGTCATTTCGTTACCTTTTTCATCGTGTTCGTTGCAAGGCGAGCATTAATGACCCGGCCCGTGTTTGACACGCTCGTGATCGGCGTTGGGCATGCCCTTGGGCAGCATCGGCGCGGGCTCGGGATAGAGCTGCGCGAAACCGGACTGCCGGTTACCCTGCTCCACGTCGTGGGGATTGTGGCACTCGGTGCAGACCCACCAGCGCTTCTTGCCGCCCTTGTCCCACATGCCGATACGCTTGCCGTGGATGCCCTCGCGCCAGCGCCGCAGGACCTGGCCGTGACACTTGCCACACAGCTTCTGAGGCTGGTTGAAGCTGATCTCATTGTCGAAATGATCGATCAGCTTGGTGCGGTTGGTCTTGCTGTGGCAGTCGAGACACCAGATGGCGCCCTTGCCGTGGGCCAGCTTCATGGAATCGGGGACGATATCCTGGTGCATGGCCAGCGGGCGGGGCTCCTTGCTCTGGGGCACCGGTACATACTCGCCGTTGTGACAGGCCACGGTGCAGACGGTCAGCAGCTTGTTGCGATCGATCTCCGGCTCACGCGGCTTGACCACCGCCTCCTCATGCAGGTAATCGGCATCGACGCTGGCCGGCATGTCGCCCATGGGGATGGTGCCGTCGAAGGGGTCGCCCCACCACAGCACCCCGCCGGTGGTGGGAGAGCAGCGGACATTGAGGGTGCCGGGCGCGACCTCTTTCTGGGTCACCTGGGTCTTGCCGTCGCGACTTTCGAAGCACTCGTTGCCCACCTGATTGGCTTCACCGTATACGGTAGGAGTCGAGAACACGGCCAGCATACAGATGGCTGCGGTCGATCCAACTATGCGATTTTTAAACATCGTTATCATTCTCCTGAATTCTTTGGAGTCGGCGGGGCGGCGGCAGTGGCCGCCCCCGCCGATGTCGGTTATCGGCCCGCGCTCAAGACGCCGCCTTCTCCTGGTAGCGAACCTCACCCAGCAGCACGCCCACCGCGCCCTTGATCAGGACGGTCAGGACGAAGAAGCCGATGGCCCACACGCCGGTGACGATCATCAGCTCGATCGACGACGGGACATACTCGGTGAACTCACCGATCGGGGTGGGGATCACGCCGGGCAGCATCAGGCCCATGCCCTTCTCGATCCAGATGCCGACGAACACGGCGATGCACAGGAACGGGAGGATGGCCAGATTCCTGCGTACCCGCGGGATCAGCAGTAGGAGGAAGGAGCCGAGCATCAGGGCCATGGCGGTCCAGAAGAACGGTACCAGACCGGACAGGCCGTTATGGCCGAACATCAGATACTGCAATCCGAAGGAGTGCTCGGTGCTCGGGTAGAGTTCGGTCACCACCTCGGAGAGGGTCAGGAACAGTGCGATACCCAGACACCAGGTGACAATCTGGGAGAGCATGTGCAGCGCCTCGTCGGCGATCTTCATGGGGGTAAACTTGCGCACCAGCATGAAGACGATGATGATCAGCGCCGGACCGGCGGCGAACGCCGTGGTGATGAACTTGATCGGCATCACGGAGTGGAACCACATGGGCCGCGCCGGCATGGTGTTGATCAGGAACGCGGTCACCGTGTGAATGCTCAGCGCCCAGACGATGGCCACGAACACCACCGTCAGGTAGAACGGCTTGTTGAGCGGGCGGTCGGAGTACTTCTTGTACAGGAAGTAGAAACCGCCGAGCAGGTTGAGCACCAGGTAACCGGAGAGCACGATCACGTCCCAGGTCAACATGGCGTTGGGCCAGTTGAAGATGCCGATCACCGGGAAGATATGCCACAGCCGGTCGGGGCGGCCCATGTGGGCGGTCACGAACAACAGGCACATCACCACCGCGGCGATGGCGAGCATCTCGCCCAACACCACCACCTTGTGCAGCTCATGGTGGTGATAGACGTAGGCCGGGAAGACCACGGTCACGGCCGCCGCGGCGACACCGACCATGAACACGAAGCTCGCCAGGAACAGGCCCCAGCTCACCTGGTCGGTCAGGTTGGTCACGATCATGCCGTCGCGCAGCTGGACGTATTCACCATAGCCCCACAGCACGATAAAGAAGGACAGAAACAGCATCCATGCCCAGAACATGGCGCCGCCCGTGAAGCCGGCACGTAGAAAGTCAATTATAAACTGTGTAAAACGTTTCACGTGACACCCCTTAATCCATGAAGTAGAAGAACTTGGGATAGGTATTGAGATCGGTGCGCAGGCGGAAGACCTTCTTGGTCTGCAGCACCTTGCGGATATCACTCTCCGGATCAAGCAGGTTGCCCAACTTGCGCGCACCTACCGGGCAGACCTCGACGCATGCGGTCCAACGCCCTTTGCGGGTACGCTGAATACAGAAGGTACACTTCTCGGCCACACCCTTCATACGCGGGCGGTTGCCCAGGTAGTGGGTGACCGGGTTCATCTGCTCGTTGGGGAGATTCGGCTCGCCCCAGTTGAAGCGGCGCGCCCAGTAGGGGCAGGCGCCGATGCACATGCGGCAGCCGATGCACCAGTTGTAGTCGATCACCACGATGCCGTCGGGATCACGGTAGGTGGTACGCACCGGGCAGACCTTGACGCAGGGCGGCTTCTCGCACTGCATGCACTGCATGGGCATGTAGAAGGCGTCCTTCTCGGGCACCTGCTCCGGGGTGTAGTAATGCTGGCCTTCGAGCACCACGCCGGCGGGCTTGTAGGCGTTGCCGCCGACCTGCACACCGAAACCCTCGGGGTAACCGGCGTTGTCCCGGTCGTTGACGTCGAACTCTCCCTTCTCCAGGCGCAGCACGCGGATCCACTCGATCTCCTGCTCCGGCCCACGGGACTGGTTGTTCTCCTGCACGCAAGCCTTGGCGCAGCGGCGGCAGCCGATGCACTTCTGGATGTTGAGTGCGTAGCCGAACAGCACACCGTCGATGGCCGGCGAGCCATCCACCGTCACCGTCTTGCCGAACTCTTCGGAGTAACGCTTTTCGAGACGGTCGATAGCCTCCTGCTTCTCCTCCTCGGTCATCAGGCGGTAGTTTTTCTGGAAGTGCTCGGCCCAGGTTACGTTCTGAGTGGCCTGGGCCGGTTTCGGGTCGGAAAGGAGCATGGCGGCGCCGGATAGCGATGCCGCGGTGTATGTGCCCGCCTTGCGCAGAAAATCGCGCCGCGAGACACTGCCCGTCTCGTCTATTTTACTATCGTCTTTAGACATTTAAGTTTCACCCCTAAGTCGATCAGTCATCGAATGAAACGGGACGCCGAGAGACCGTATCCGAGTACAAACCGCCGCTATGCAGGCGAAACGCCCGCCTCGAAACAACTCTCAAACGCCCCAGAATAATTACAGCGCGGGATCAATGCGCCGGGTCGGGTTTCCCGTGCCCATCCAGCAGCTCCTTGAGCATGCCGGACTTTTCGTCCTCGGACATCAGCACATACTCCTGCGTGTCCTGCTTGCCCCCGCCCATCAGCCCATCCCTTGCATACTTCTCGCGCAGCTCCGGCTTCGGCGCCGAGTCGACCACGACCTTGGCAAGACCGGCGATCACCGCGAAGGCGGCGACCAGAAGCACGGCCCTGGCCAGCGGGCGCCCGCGCCCGGTTCCGGTCGAATCTGTCGAACTCTGTCTGCTCCTGAACACCATTGCCGCGAAAGACAACCTCATTTTGACGGCCCCAGCGGCCGTCCGCTCCCCAGCCTCCATGGGTAATCGCACCATCGGCGACAACACCCGGGCGGCCGAGCGAAACAAATCCCGCGCATGATACCAAACCGCCTACGAGTTTTCAGCTGATTTTTTATTAACCGGCTGTTTTTATTAAGCTATTGATCAAGAGATTTTATAGTGCCCCGCAGCAACACCAGGCGCTGCGCATGCCAAATTGACAGCACGGACCACCCGCAACCCACTAACCGTTTGTTAAACCGCAAAAATAGCCGTGCCAGTTTGACAGCTCCGGGAACGGCTCACTCCACGCCCGGCAACCGATCCTCGACCCAGCGCCAGGCGATCAGCAACCCCAGCAGGGAGACACCGGAGGCGATGGCGAAGGTTGCGCCAGGACCGAGGCCGGACCACAGATAGCCGCTGAACAGGTTGCCCAGGGCGCCCCCGAGCCCGAAGCTGAGGCTGCTGTAGAGGGCCTGGCCACGCCCCTGGTGACGACCGGTGAAGTAGTGGTGGACCAGATGGATGGCGGCGGCGTGAAAGGTGCCGAAGGTGGCGGCGTGAAGGGTCTGGGCAAACAGCATCACCGCCAGCGAATCGGCGAACTGCCCGATCAGCATCCAGCGCAGGGCCGCCAGCAACAGGCTGCAGATCAATACCCGCCGTGCCCCGAAACGAGGCAGCAGGCGGTGCATGAACAGAAACACCACCACCTCGGCGATCACCCCGAGCGCCCACAACTGGCCGATCACGGTTTTCGAATAGCCCGCGGACTCCATGTAGATGGAGTAGAAGGTGTAGTAAGTGCCGTGGCCCGCCTGGTGCAGAAAGCAGACCATGAAGAAGGCGATCACCGCGGGCAGGCGCAGCACCCGGGTGATCGAGGGCTGACGCCGCGGTGGCTCCTCACTGCTGGGGTCCTCGATCACCAGGCTCGACAGCCAGATACCGGCGTAGATCGCCAGCAGCACCGGCAGGATCACCCCGGGGCCCAGGGCGTCGACCGCCACCCCCAGCAACACCACCGCGAAGATAAAACCGACCGAGCCCCAGACACGCACCCGCGCGTAATGGGCCGCCCGCTCCCGCAGATAGACCAGGGTGACCGACTCGAACTGGGGCAGCACCGCATTCCAGAAGAAGCTGAACAGCACCATCGCCAGCCCCAGTTCCCAAAACCCCGTGAGCCAGAACACCGCCAGGAACACCACGGTGGTGAGAAAGGCTCCGAGGCGCACGATCGACATGCGCCGACCCAGATGGTCCCCGAGCCAACCCCAGATGAACGGGGCGATGAACTTGGTGGCCATCGGGATCGCCATCAGGATACCGATGTCAATCGCGTCGAAGCCGAGGGATTTGAGATAGAGCGACCAGTAGGGGATCAGCGCCCCCAAGGCTGCGAAATAGGCGAAATAGAAGCTGGAGAGGCGCCAATACGGCATCGATCGGGCGCCGCCGCTCAATCGGTCGACGCGGGGATCACCGGGGTGCGCGGAGACACATCGCCGTTCTGCGCCCGCTGGCGCAGCATATGGTCCATGAGGGTGATCGCAAGCATCGCCTCGGCGATCGGGGTGGCCCGGATGCCGACACAGGGGTCGTGCCGCCCCTCGGTGACCACCTCCACGGCCTCGCCGTCGAGGTTCACGCTGCGCCCCGGCAAGCGCATGCTGGAGGTGGGCTTGAGGGCGATGCTAACCAGGATCTCCTGGCCGCTGGAGACGCCGCCGAGGATGCCGCCGGCCTGGTTGCCGAGAAAACCTCCGGGGGTGATCTCATCACGATGCTCGCTCCCCTTCTGGGCGACACAGCGGAAACCGGCGCCGATCTCCACCCCCTTGACGGCGTTGATGCTCATCATGGCGTGGGCGATATCGGCGTCGAGCCGGTCGAAGATCGGCTCGCCCCAGCCGGGCGGCACCCCAGTGGCCACGACGTTGATGCGGGCACCCACCGAATTGCCCTCCTTGCGCAGCGCATCCATATAGGCCTCCATCTCCCCCACCTTCCCCGCGTCGGGGCAGAAAAAGGGGTTGCGTGCGACCTCCTCCCAATCCAGCCGTTCGGCCCGGATCGGCCCCAGTTCGCTGAGATATCCCCGGATCTCCACAGCGTGGCGCTCGCCCAGGTATTTCTTGGCGATCGCGCCGGCGGCCACGCGCATGGCGGTCTCACGCGCCGAGGAGCGCCCCCCGCCCCGGTAGTCGCGCACGCCGTACTTCTGAAGGTAGGTGTAGTCGGCATGGCCCGGGCGAAAGCGGTCCATGATATTGGAGTAGTCCTTGGATCGCTGATCGGTGTTGCGGATCAGCAGTCCGATCGGAGTGCCGGTGGTACGCCCCTCGAACACCCCGGAGAGGATCTCCACCCGATCATCCTCGCGGCGCTGTGTGGTGTGGCGGGAGGTGCCGGGCTTGCGCCGGTCGAGGTCCCGTTGCAAATCATCGGCGCTCAGCGCCAGGCCGGGGGGGCAGCCATCGACGATACAGCCGATGGCCGGGCCGTGACTCTCTCCGAAGGAGGTCACGGTGAAGAGTTTTCCAAACGAATTTCCAGACATATCGACTCTTTCCTCGGGCCGGACGGCCCGGGGTTGGCGGGGGACTCAGAAAATGGCGCTCAGTCCAGCCACTCGTTGATCCGACCGAGATCCTCGGCCGAAAGGGTACCCACCGCCTGCTTCAGCCTCAGACCGCTGAGGATGTAGTTGAAACGCACCGAGGAGTAGTTGCTCTTAGCACGGTAGAGATCACGCTGGGCGGTGAGGACATCGACCATGGTACGGGTGCCCACCTCGAAACCCGCCTCGGTCGCCTCCAGGGCGCTCTGGGCAGAGACGGTGCTCGCCTTCAGGGCCTCCACCGTACTGATGCTGGAGAGTACACCGCGATAGGCGTCGCGCACCTGGCGATTGACCGAACGGCGCTCCTGATCAAGGCTGCCCTGGGCCGCCTCAAGCTCCAGCACCGCCTGCCGCACCTTGGAGCTGACGGCGCCGCCGGAGTAGAGAGGCAGACTCAGCTGCAGCCCGATGCTGGTGGTATCGGCATCGGTACCCGAAGCGCTGTCGCTGCGGGCCAGGGCATGGGACCCGACCAGATCCAGGGTCGGGTAGTGACCGGCGCGTTGCAGATCGACATTCTTGCGGGCGATATCGGCGCTGTATACCGCCGACTGCAGGGCCAGGTTGGTCTGCTGCGCGGAATCCGACCACTGGTCGATATCCTGGGGCTGGGGTGTATCGAGGGGCAGCGTCTCGCGTACCCGATCGAGTTCGCCGACGCCGTCGCCGACGATCTCGCGCAGCGCCTCGCGGGCGTTGTCGATGTCGTTCTCGGCCTGGATCAGGTCGGCCCGCGACTGGTCATAGGCGGCCTGCGCCTCGTGCACCGCGGTGATGGCGATCAGTCCCACCTCGAAGCGCTGCTTGGACTGCGCCAGCTGGCGGGCGATGGCAGCGTTCTCGGCCTGCGCGAAGGCCAGGCGCTCCTGGGCCGAGAGCACCCCGAAGTAGGCCTCGGCGACACGCACGATCAGCGACTGCTCCTCGGATGCATAGCTCGCCTCGGCCTGGGCCACCTGCAGGTCGGCCTGCTCCAGCTGGGTCCAGTAGCTGCGCTGGTAGAGTGGCTGGGAGAGGCTCAGGCTCAGATTCTGGGTATCGTAGGTGCTGGTGCCGGTGGCCGAAGAGGATCGGCGCACATCCCGGCGCACCAGGCTGGCGTCGGCGGAGAGACTGACCGTGGGCCGCAGCAGGGCCTGGGCCTGGGGCTTCGCCTCCAGGGCGGCATCTCGGGTCGAGCGGGCCACCTGGATCCGGGCGTCGTTGCTCTGGGCCAGGGCGTAAACCTCGGCGAGATCCTGCGCCTGAATCGGGGCCGAGGCGAGGATGGCAATGGTCAATAGCAGCGTCTTTTTCATAATCCCTGTCACTCTCTCGAAGATAGGCTCCGGCAATCGGGCCATTATACCGTTGTCTGCGGTGCCGGGTGCAACACCCTCACCGCCCCGGCTCCGGCATCGGCGGCACCAACCCTTGCGGATCGACCCGCTGGCGGTGGTAGTTCATGCGCCAGTCGAGGTGGGCTCCGGTGACCCGGCCGCTGGCCCCGACCCGCGCGATCACCTCCCCCCGGGCGACCCGCTGTCCCTCCTCCACCAGGATCTTCTCCAGGTGCAGGAACGAGGAGGAGAGACGGTGGCCGTGATCGAGGACCAGGGTCGCGCCGGAATAGAACATATCGGGGTGGGCGAAGGTGACGACCCCGTCCGCCGGGGCGCGTACCGGGGTGCCCACCGGCGCGGCGATATCGACCCCGAAGTGGGGTCGGCGCGGCTCGCCGTTGAGGACCCGCTGACTGCCGTACACTCCGGTGATGCGGCCGGTCACGGGCCACTGCCAGCCGCTCAGGAAGTCGGCGCGGGGGTCATCCCGGTGCCGGGCCCTGCCGATCGCCGCCGCCTCCTTTCGAATCCGCTCCAGGTCGGCCTGCCTCGGTCTCACCTTGCGCTGGGGCAGACCGTCGATACGCTGAATCCGGTACTCGCGCCTGGCGACGCTCAACTGCCGCTGCTCGCGGCTGCCGTCGGGATAGGTGATCTCCACCCGGCTGGTCGGCTCATGGTCCCGGCCGAAGCCGATCAAAAACGCCCCCTGGGGGCTCACCCGCACCTCCACGCCGTCGACCGAAACCCGCGCCCCGGGAGTGGTCTCGGCCACCAGCAACCCCCCCTGGACCGGTTCACCCCGGATCGTCAACCCCGCCCAGGCCGTGGTCGCGGAGAGGCTCAGCACCAGCAGCCAGACCGATACATGCATGCCATTCATAAAACCGTCGTTCCCCTGTAAGCCATGGATCTGTGCGGCAGTATGGCACCGCCGGGCGCAAAATGGTATTCCGCAACGGGGCGTGTCCCTGTCGCGGCGAACATGGGATAATCCGCCCTGTCATCCACCACCGGCATACCGGCACCACGCAGTGAACACCCCGTCAGAACCCCAACGCCCCGCCCCCTCCGAGGCGCTGCGCAGCCGGCCCTACCGCTGGAGCGAAGTGACCGCCATGGTGCTCTCCCACCGCAGGGAGCTGATCAAGGCCAATCTGATCGCCATCCTCGGCACCATCGTGGCGGTCCCGATCCCGCTGCTGATCCCGCTGCTGGTCGACGAGGTGCTGCTCGATCAGCCGGCCACGGCGGTGCGCACCATCAACGCCCTGTTCCCCGAGAGCTGGCACCACCCGGTCCTCTATATCCTGGCGATTCTGTTCCTGACCCTGCTGATGCGACTGCTCGCCCTGGTCTTCGCGGTGCTGCAGACCCGCCAGTTCACCCTGGTCTCCAAGGATGTCACCTTCCGCATCCGCCGCGCCCTGCTGCGGCGCCTGGAGCGGGTCTCCATGTCCGAATACGAGACCCTCGGCAGCGGTACCGTGGCCTCGCATCTGGTGACCGACATCGATGCCGTGGACAACTTCCTGGGCATCGTCACCAGCAAATTCCTGGTGGCCCTGCTGAGCATCCTCGGCACCGCCATGGTGCTGCTGTGGATGCACTGGCAGCTGGCGCTGTTCATCCTCCTGCTCAATCCCCTGGTGATCTATGTCACCACCGTCTTCGGGCGCAAGGTCAAGGAGCTGAAGCGCCACGAGAACAGCGCCTACCAGCTGTTTCAGGAGTCCCTCTCCGAGACCCTGGACGCGATCCAGCAGATCCGCTCCAGCAACCGTGAAGGTCACTACATCCACCGCATCGTCGGCAAGGCCGACAACATCCGCCGCCACTCCGCCTCCTTCACCTGGAAGAGCGACGCGGCGGCACGCCTCTCTTTCGCCATCTTCCTGTTCGGCTTCGACATCTTCCGCGCCGGCAGCATGCTGATGGTGCTCTACTCGGACCTGAGCATCGGCCAGATGCTGGCCGTGTTCGCCTATCTCTGGTTCATGATGGGGCCGGTTCAGGAGGTGCTTGCCATACAGTACGCCTACAACGGCGCGCGCGCCGCCCTGGAGCGGATCAACGGTCTGATGGAGATTCGTCTGGAGCCCGAGTACCCGCACCTGCGCGATCCCTTCGCCGGAGAGCCGACCGCCGATCTGCGCCTGGAAAAGATCCGTTTCCGCTACGGTGACGGCCCGCTGGTGCTGAACGACGTCTCGCTGCATATCCGGGCCGGGGAGAAGATCGCCCTGGTCGGGGCCAGCGGCGGGGGCAAGACCACCCTGGTGCAGGTCATCCTCGGCCTCTACACCCCGGAGTCGGGCACTATCCGCTTCAACGGCGTACCGGTCAGCGAGATCGGCATGGACGTGGTGCGCGACAACGTGGCCACCGTGCTCCAGCACCCCGCCCTGTTCAACGATACGGTGCGGATCAATCTCACTTTGGGGCGCGAGCTACCCGACGAGGCGCTGTGGCAGGCACTGCGGATCGCCCAACTCGACGATGTCGTCGAACAGCTCGACCAGGGACTCGACACCCTGATCGGCCGCGGGGGCATCCGCCTCTCGGGGGGGCAGCGCCAGCGCCTGGCGGTGGCCCGGATGGTGTTGAGCGACCCCCGGGTGGTGATCCTCGACGAGGCGACCTCGGCCCTCGACACCACCACGGAGAGCCGCCTGCACAGCGCCCTGCAGGCGTTCCTGCGGGGGCGCACCACCCTGATCATCGCGCACCGCCTGAGCGCCGTGAAACAGGCCGACCGGGCCCTGGTATTCGATGACGGGCGCATCATCGAAGAGGGCTCGCACGCCGAGCTGATCGAAAGCAACGGCCTCTACGCCTCGCTCTACGGAAAACACCAGGAGGCGTGAGGCAGCCCGCCGGGGTGTCTGGCACCCCGGATCCGGGGCCCCGCAAGACAGCGGATCCGATGTCCCGCGCCCTGCGCAGGGGGGTGTGGGGGGCAGGTATAAAGTAAGCAATGGGATGGACTCCTCCCCACCCCTACGACAAACGGCGTCGAGGCGTCAGAATGGGAGCTGAACTAGCACCATTCACACGAAACAGATGAGGAGGAAGTCCACCATGAAGATTAGCC
>PQCP01000157.1 GCA_003062205.1 Candidatus Sedimenticola endophacoides | reverse complement strand
TGGCTAATCTTCATGGTGGACTTCCTCCTCATCTGTTTCGTGTGAATGGTGCTAGTTCAGCTCCCATTCTGACGCCTCGACGCCGTTTGTCGTAGGGGTGGGGAGGAGTCCATCCCATTGCTTACGGAAGATCATCGTCAAGAACGTGCGTCGTTTCACCGATGAGGAGGGCAACGTCACCACCAAGGCCAACGCCGATCTGGACCTGGCGGTGGACGCCATGCTACAGGCGGAGAACCTCGATTCGATCCTGCTGGTCACCGGTGACGGCGATTTTCTCCAGGTAGTGACCGCGCTGCAGAACCGCGGCTGCCGGGTCGAGCTGCTGGGCTTCCGGAATGTCTCCAAGCAGCTACAGCGCCAGGTCGACGCCTTCTACCGGGGCTATCTGATCCCCGATCTGCTGCCGTTCCCCCACGAACCGCGCAATGACTGGGGCAAACCGGGCTCCTGCGTGCGCGGCGTCTGTACCAAGTGGTTCCCGGACAAGGGGTACGGCTTTCTGCGTTTTGTCCGGGAGATCACGCCGAACCTCTGGATCACCGATCCGAGGGCCCCCGACTCGCCCTACGAGAGCGTCTTCTGCCACGCCAACGAACTGGCCGATGGACTGGGCGTCGACGACATGCTCAACCGCGAGACCGTGATCGAGTTCTACCTGCAGGAGAGCGAGGTGGACGAGGGGCTGATCGCGACCAACGTGCGCAAGGTCTACGCCCCGAGTCACCCCTGAGCCCCGCCCTGGCGGCACGGGCAGCGCTGCTCAGACGCCGTAGCGGCGCTCGACGTAGCGCTCAACCAGCTGCTGGAACTCCTGGGCGATCCGCTCACCCTTGAGCGTAACAGTCTTGACGCCATCCTCATACACCGGCGCCACCGGCACTTCGCCGCTGCCGGGCAGGCTGATGCCGATATCGGCGTGCTTGCTCTCCCCGGGGCCGTTGACCACGCACCCCATCACCGCCACCGTCATCTCCTCCACCCCGGGGTAACATTCACGCCAGCGGGGCATCTGCCGGGCCAGATACTCCTGTATATCCCGGGCCAGCGCCTGAAAAAAGGTGCTGCTGGTGCGCCCGCAGCCGGGACAGGCGATCACGCTGGGGCTGAACGAGCGCAGCCCCAGCGATTGCAGCAGCTGCTGCGCCACCAGTACCTCCTGTGTGCGGCTGCCACCGGGCTCGGGGGTCAGGGAGACGCGGATGGTATCGCCGATCCCCTCCTGCAGCAGCACCGCCAGGGCGGCGCTGGAGGCGACGATCCCCTTGGAGCCCATGCCCGCCTCGGTCAGCCCCAGATGCAGGGCGTAGTCACAACGGGCGGCCAGCGCCCGATAGACGCCGATCAGATCCTGGACCCCGCTCATCTTGCAGGAGAGGACTATACGCTCCTTCGGCAGGCCCAGTTCACGGGCACGGCGCGCGCTCTCCAGGGCCGAGGTGACCATGATCTCGCGGATCATCCACTGGTTCTCCCTCGGCTCGGCGGCGTTGGCGTTCTCGTCCATCATGCGCACCACCAGTTCCTGGTCCATGGAGCCCCAATTGACCCCGATGCGCACCGCCTTGTCGTGGCGGCAGGCGATCTCGATCATGCGCGCGAACCGCTCGTCCCGGCTCTCCCCGCGTCCCACGTTGCCCGGATTGATACGGTATTTGGCGAGGGCCTGCGCGCAGTCTGGATTGCCCTCCAGGAGCTTATGGCCGTTGAAGTGGAAGTCGCCGATCAGCGGCACCGACAGCCCCTGACGCTCCAGCCCCTCGCGAATGACGGGGACCGCCCGTGCCGCCGCCTCGGTGTTGACCGTCAGTCGCACCAGTTCCGAACCGGCGCGGGCCAGTTCCGCCACCTGGGCCAGGGTGGCGGCGACATCGGCGGTATCGGTGTTGGTCATCGACTGCACCACCACCGGATGTTCGCCCCCCATCCGCACCCCGTCCACGGCGACGGCGGCGGTGGCGTGGCGGATAATCCCGTTACTCATATTGATCCTGCACCCCGGCGGCATCAGGGTCGCCCCCGCCCCCCTGCACAAGTTGGCCAAAACAAAGGCAGCCTCCGCCAGAACGGGGCTGCCCGGAATAGAGCCAAGAGTGTCGCTACCTCGTGAAAGATTTTGGGACATCCCAGTCCCCAAAATCGACTCGCCAACGCGACAGCCGTTACTGCCCCGACCGTCCTGCGCTCATCACGACTCCGTCCCGCACATTGCAGCAAAGCTGCTCGTGCGCAACTCCGTCATGATGACCACAATGACTCTACGGCGTGTCGGATGCGCTATTTGTATGCCCTACGTCACTCCCTATCGGTCGTAACTGCGGCCATACAACCGCGCCTACGCCTATCGGGGACTAACCGCCTTCGCTTCGCTCTCCATGGCGGTTAGCGATCGCCAGAGAGTGGCGTCAGCCGAAGAACTTCTTCAGGGAGCGGCTGAGGAATCCCCCATCGCCCTTCAGATCCTTCATGTTCCTGCGCACGATCTCGGTGTAGTCTCCATCCTCGTTGCGGATATGGTTGATCAACCAGCGCTGGAGCATGGTCAACAACTCGCCCGCCACATCCTCACCCGCCTCGAAGCGGTCCACGAACTTGGTCACCTTCTTGACGAACAGGCCGTGCACCTTTTTGTGGGGTTCAAGGAACGGATAGCCAGCCTGCTCCATCAGGCTCTCCTCGAAGGCAAAGTGCGAGACCGTGTAATCGACCAACTCGTCGATCACCTCCCCGACCCGCCGCTTGTCCAGCGTCTGCTGAGCGTCGTACAACTCATTGATATAATCGACGATCCGCTTATGCTGCTCGTCGATTACAGAGATCCCCGTGTCCAGGGAGTTCGACCACTCCAGGTGTGCCATAAATCACTCCTCAGCCCAAATTATCGCCAACCAAATCAGTTTGTTATCACCTAGCCCGAATTATTCATAAAAAAGGGCGCACCTCGTTCAACCAATTGATATAATTGGTATTTCGCCAAAAACGCTTCGGTGAAGCTAAACGAGGTCGCCCCATGTCCAAGTCTACCCAAGAAC
>PQCP01000151.1 GCA_003062205.1 Candidatus Sedimenticola endophacoides | reverse complement strand
GTGCGGGACGGAGTCGTGATGAGCGCAGGACGGTCGGGGCAGTAACGGCTGTCGCGTTGGCGAGTCGATTTTGGGGACTGGGATGTCCCAAAATCTTTCACGAGGTAGCGACACTCTTGTCAATGCGCCCGGTCAACAGCTCCTTGAAGAAACGGTAACTTCTGAGAATCGCCGCCTTACCCAATTTGTCATGGGAGACGAAATGTGACATCTCCTCTATGCCCTTGAAGCGCCCATCATTGCACGCCAGCGATTCCTCTTCCTGCAAATACCACTCTCCGACATAGAACTCCTCACCCCGTATGAACGCGTACAGGAATTCGATAAAGGAAGGCGATGCGGGTATCTCCTCATCGGTCAATTTCAGCGTCAGACCCATATCAAACCACCTACTTTTTCAGGAGCCCCGGTTTGTCTCCTATCTGTTCGGGAAGAAGTGACGAAACGCTCGCATCCCTTGTATTCGCAAGGACGGAATAGCTTCGCCCTATCATTGCGGATATCCAAATCCCATTCCCGAGAGGCCATATAGCCCTGCTCGCATGGGTAATCAATCCGTTTCGATAAAAAATAACCGCCGACCCTTGCGGGTCAGGCGGTATCCTGCGCGCCGACGGCCCAAATCAGAAAGTCTGGGTCAGGCTTGCATAGATCGTGTTGTCATCCACGGTGGTGGAGTCGTAATCGCCCACCGGATGGGCCAGATCAATACGCACCCGGGTGCTACTCTGCCCACCCCAGTCGCGATTGAACTCCGCGCCGATGCCGATCGATTTGAGGGTACTGTCGGTGACACTCCCCGCCACATTGTTGGACACATGCCCCAGATCTACAAACGGCGAGACCTTCACGTCCCAGCCGTTGACCGGCGCATAGTTGTGATTGTATTCCAGGGAGAGGGTTACACCATGTTCGCCCGTGGTCTCCGCCGGCTGGAAACCGCGCACGCTGTAGTAGCCGCCCACCGACAGCAGATCCGACGAGAGCAGATCATCGGACGCCTTCTGCGCCTGCATGGTCAGCATCAAGTCATCCCTTTCCGCCACCTTGAAACGCCCGACCAGACTGGCGTTCATGATCCAGGCCCGCGGATTACCCGTCGATCGAGTTGCATCCGCTTCACCCGTATCGTCCGCTCCCAGCCAGCTGACCCCCTTACCCAGACGCAAACTGGTATACAGCACGGAGCGCTCGGTCCGCTTCAGATAGCTGCCCTCGGCATAGACCCGCGTGATGTTATCTTCACTCTCCTTGACACCCGCCAGGAAGGATTCATGGGTGCGCTGCTGCAAACCAACGCGCACGGTTGCCTTTTCCCGCCGCATATTGAGCAGATTGCTGGAAACAGCGATATTGAATATATCGCTCTCGCCTGACGCCTGCAAAGCGGCCAGATAATCACCAATCTCATTCTCGCTGTGCAGATAATTCGCCTCCAGCTTGGCATTTCCCAGGCCGATGGGCGTCTCCAGACTGATCATGGCGCTGGTTAGGTCTTCGTCCGATTTTCGCAACGTCAGCCCAAGCATCTCGCCCAACCCCATCAGGTTGCTCTTTTCGAACTCGCCGGTAAGTACCAGCTTACCGGTCAGGTCACTTCCGTAGTTGTCGAGACTTACTCGCTGCACGTCCTCATCCGCTTCTGAAAGATAAAGACGCAGATCCGTTGTACCCTTCTCCTGGCCCGCGCGCAGGTTCAACCGCGCACTGACATTCTTCAGGTCATTGAGGTCCTGCAGTACCGACTCGGCCACACGCTCATCGAATACCTCCCCCTTCTCCAGACGCTGCCCCATGGCCCCGACCACCGCCGCGGAAAGTCCCACACTATTCTCCACCTCGGTGTCACCGACACGCCCCATATAGATGCGTATTTTCAACACCCCTTCACCCAGCTTCTGCGGCGGCGTTACCACCTTGACCAGCGGATACCCCTCGGTGAAATAGAGCGATGTGATCTCATACTTGAGTTCACTCAGATCCCGGCCCGTCAGCGGCTTGTCAAGATAAGCCGCCACTGCGCGCTGCAACACCTGCTCATCAAGCACCAGGTCACCCGTGAACTCCACGCGCCGGATCGTGGCGATCGGCTCGTTTCCCGTAGCCGCGCCCTGATATTCGGGGGCGGAGAGCCCCGTGCCCTCCGCCTTCTCTTCATCAAAGTCGCCGGGCAGTCCCTGCCCGGGGCGATCGACGACACCGGGCATCCGGGTCTCCTGAGCATAGGCCTGAGGCACGCCAAACAACAGAGCGGCGGCCACGGCAACAGCCACTTTCGACGTACGGGCAACAACCCGATTGGTAACGCAGGTGCGTAAGTCCATTACTTTCTCCAAAAGACAGACCCATCCGAAGCCCTCTGATCAACTCTCATTAAGCGCTCGGACTCATTGTAATTTTCCACCTGGATACGTGGGCTCAGGGCGGATGCAGAGTGTAAGACTCTGGCTTCCCAGTGAGATCAAAAAACTTAGCTTCACCTCTAGTGTTAAGCGGGCATTTTTTGAACCGCTGGGGAATCAAGAGCCTGCGCTATGCGCCGCCATGAACCTCCGGATCCAGGTTCTATATAAAATCCCTCCGCAGGCGTATCAGACCGGGGCGCAGCAGAGAACGCCCACACGCCCGCGACACGATCATATTATCGTTCGTTTTCCTCTTCCACATCGGGTCCGATACAACCCGCATTGACCAATTGCTGCCGATCACAGGGCGTCTTCGGAGAACTCCCAAACAGCCCACCCGCCGGTGCGGGCAGCACCGCTCCGGGATCAGCACCCGCGGCAATCTGCTCCACCCCACCCTGAACATCCGGTTGTGGCGGCTGCAAGGCGAAACCAAGCCCGGGAATCAGGTTGCCCTGCGCATCGAACCGGCTGGCGCCATCACCATCGAATCCCGCAACTCCCGCACCGCTCTCCGGGCCACGATTGAGATTATTGACAATATCGTCGGCTGCTTGTGTCCTGGTTCAGCCTGAACCGGAGTTTTCCGGTTCACATTTAAGAGACAACCTCACGGCTGCCCGTGGGCAGATGTACCGATTGTAACTGCCTATTTTCTGCACGTCGGTTACGTGCTTCTGC
>PQCP01000132.1 GCA_003062205.1 Candidatus Sedimenticola endophacoides | reverse complement strand
CAAGGCGCCGCCGTCAAAATCGCCACGCACGCTCAGGCCGTCAACGGGGAGAAATCTCAGCGGTTCTTGGGTAGACTTGGACATGGGGCGACCTCGTTTAGCTTCACCGAAGCGTTTTTGGCGAAATGCCAATTATATCAATTGGTTGAACGAGGTGCGCCCTTTTTTATGAATAATTCGGGCTAGAATATATCCATGAGCCGGGGGCGGGGGCGCACTTCCGCATCGGCTTTCCCAGCTACCGGATCCTCAAGGCACGATGAGCAGACACCCCATGGCCCTGGTGGTCGATGACGAACCCGACATCTGTGAGCTGATCGGCATCACCCTCAGCCGCATGGGCATCGACACCCAAAGCGCCCACAGCATCCACTCCGCCCGACAGTTGCTCGGGCGCCAGGTATTCGATTTCTGCCTCACCGACATGCGCCTGCCCGACGGCGACGGCATCGACCTGGTGCGCCACATCAACGCCACCCTGGACCAGCTCCCGGTGGCGGTGATTACCGCCCACGGCAACATGGAGTCGGCCGTCGAGGCCCTCAAGGCCGGGGCCTTCGACTTCGTCTCCAAGCCGGTCGACCTGAAGAGCCTGCGCAAGCTGGTGAACAGCGCCCTCAAGCTCAACCAGCCCGGTGAAGAGAGAGCCGCCGAAGTCGCGGACGATGCCCCCGTGCTGATCGGAGAATCCCAGGCCCTGCACAAGGTCCGCTCAATGATCGCCAAGCTGGCCCGCAGCCAGGCCCCGGTCTATATCAGCGGCGAGTCCGGCACCGGCAAGGAGCTGGCGGCGCGCATGATCCATCGCCAGGGGCCACGCCGCACCCACCCCTTCGTCGCCGTCAACTGCGGCGCGATCCCCCAGGAACTGATGGAGAGCGAGCTGTTCGGCCACCGCAAGGGGAGTTTTACCGGGGCCCACGCCGACAAGGAGGGGTTGTTCCAGGCCGCCGCCGGAGGCACCCTGTTTCTCGACGAGATCGCCGACCTGCCCCTGCACATGCAGGTCAAGCTGCTGCGCGCGATCCAGGAGAAACATATCCGCCCGGTGGGCGCCAGCACCGAGGAGCCGATCGATGTGCGCATCATCAGCGCCACCCACAAGGCGCTCTCTGAAAAGGTGGCCAGTGGCGAATTCCGCCAGGACCTCTACTACCGGCTGAACGTGATCGAACTGGCGATCCCTCCCCTGCGTGAACGCCCGGAGGACATCCCACCGCTCACCGGCTGGATCCTTGACCGCCAGGCCCTGCGGTGGGGGATGGAGAAGCCCGCCATCGCCCCGGAGGCGCAGGTGCTGCTGAGCCGATACCCCTTCCCCGGAAACGTGCGCGAACTGGAGAATATTCTCGAACGCGCCCTCACCCTGACGGAACAGAACCGCATCACGGCGGAGGACCTGCAACTGCCCGGCACCGGCGGGCGATCGGAGACTGGCCAGGGCAACACCCCACTGGAACAGCGGCTCGAAGCGATCGAACGCACCGCCATCACCGAGGCGCTGGAGGCGACCCACTGGAACAGGACCGCCGCCGCCAAACGCCTCGGAATGAGCTTTCGTTCCCTGCGCTACCGGCTACAGAAGCTGGGAATCGACCAGAGCGAGTGACATTTTTTGTCATTTTTTGACACTCCGGGGCATCCCACGCCACCCGGCGCTGAAAACAGAATTCCCCTCTGCGGCCCCACCGAATCAAAAAAACCGCAACCCAATCACAAAAAATCACAAAAAAAACCCATAACATCACTCCTGGCACCAAACCTGCTGTGTTTGTATGCGAGATCGGCTCGCGGCCGCTGCAACCACCCCAATGCGGCCAGGGGCGTCCCTACCGAACACCACAGAGGAAACAAGTGATGAAAAAGACTCAGCAAGGCTTCACCCTGATCGAACTCATGATCGTGGTCGCGATCATCGGCATCCTGGCCGCCATCGCCCTGCCCGCCTATCAGGACTACACCGTCCGCGCAAAAGTGAGCGAGGGCTTGGTCATGGCCAGTGGCGCCAAGGCGACGGTCGGTGAAAATTACGCAGGCGGCGTAGCAAACGAGTGCACAGGCGTCAACACCGGAACCACCAACATGACAGCAATTGCCTGCTCCGGCGATGGTGTCATCCAGGCGACCGTAACGCACGGTGTATCCGGCGTTGCCAATGTCGTGCTGACCCTCTCCCCCGTGACCAGTTCAACCGGCGTACAGTGGCTCTGCAAATCGACGGGAAATGCAAAATATGTCCCGGCGGAGTGCCGCTAACGCCTGACGCACACCCAGGTATTCGACCGCAGAAACGCCACCTCAGGGTGGCGTTTCTGCTATCGTGTGGGCTTTGCTGGAGATACCAGGCAGGTCCTGCGCTAACCGCCATGGAGAGCGAAGCGAAGGCGGTTAGTCCCCGATAGGCGTAGGCGCGGTTGTATGGCCGCAGTTACGACCGATAGGGAGTGACGTAGGGCATACAAATAGCGCATCCGACACGCCGTAGAGTCATTGTGGTCATCATGACGGAGTTGCGCACGAGCAGCTTTGCTGCAATGTGCGGGACGGAGTCGTGATGAGCGCAGGACGGTCGGGGCAGTAACGGCTGTCGCGTTGGCGAGTCGATTTTGGGGACTGGGATGTCCCAAAATCTTTCACGAGGTAGCGACACTCTTGCCAATTGGGAGCCGATGTGAGAGTCAACCTTTCCCCCCCCACCACAATAGCCCTGACCGCCATTGCCCTGATCGCCCTCACCTGGGGCGCCTATGACCCTGGGCTCGGCGGCGGGTTTCTCTTTGACGATTTCGCCAATCTCCCCCCCCTTGGTGAATATGGCGGCGTCACCGACGCCACCACACTCCGACTCTATCTAGAGAGCGGCTTTTCCGGCCCGACCAAGCGCCCTCTGTCCCTGCTTAGTTTTCTCCTTGACGCCCAGAACTGGCCTGCGGATCCGTACCCGTTTCTGCGCACCAATATCTTGCTGCACATCATCAATGGCCTTCTGGTCTTGTGGCTGTGCATCAAAGTCATACAGGCCTACACCGGGCAACAGCTGACCAACCGTGTCATCCTGACCGCCACCGCCGCCACGCTCCCCTGGGTGCTGAACCCCTTTCTGGTCTCCACCACTCTCTATATCGTGCAGCGGATGACCCAGCTCTCCACCCTGTTCGCTCTGCTGGGTCTGATCCTCTACCTCACCGGCCGGGAGGCGTTGTGTCAAAGACCCGCGAGGGCGTATGCACTGATGACGGCCGGACTCGCAGGCGGCACCCTGCTGGCCACCTTCAGCAAGGAAAATGGCGCACTGCTGCCCCTGCTCGCCCTAACCATCGAATGGGCAATATACAGCAGGAAGTCCATACCCAAACCCAACAGGACCTGGATAATCCTGTTTCTTTACATCCCATCCAGCACCTTTTTGGTCTACACAATCACCCACTGGAGCACCATCCTCACCCGCTATGAATCCCGGTCATTCGACCTGGAACAGCGCATCGCAACCGAAGGGATCATCCTCTGGGACTACATCGCTCATCTCTTCATACCCCGGATACAATCCCGCGGGCTGTTCCACGACAGCTATCCGGTGGCTGACGGCATACTCTCCAGCCCGGGGAGTGTCATCGGGTTACTGGCCCTCGCCTGTCTGATCCTGGTGCTCATCAAGATCAGAAAAAGAAACGGACTGATCAGCGCCGCCGGCCTGTTCTTCCTGAGCGGCCACCTCATGGAGTCCACCGTGCTGCCCCTGGAGCTTTACTTTGAGCACCGAAACTACCTGCCATCCGTGCTGCTCTTCCTACCCATCGCCCAAGGGATCACCAGCCTCCGTCCACGACTGGCATGGGTAATCGCCATCGCCTGGATCACGCTGATCACAAGTATCACATTTCAAAGGGCCTCGCTCTGGGGAAACCAACCCCTGTTGATCCTCACATGGTCCGAAATCAATCCCGACTCCATACGCACCCAGATCGTCGCCACCAATGAACTCCAGAGGCTAAACCGGCCGGGCATGGCACTCGCACTGATAAACGGTGCGGTCAGCAAAAAACCTGGGGCGATTTCACTGCATTTGAGGCGATTGCTGTTGCGTCTGGAGTACAACAGCCGCTCAGAGAGCGAATGGAAGGAACTCCTACATCTGGTCGAGACGCAAACCGCGCCTTTTCCTATCTATAAAGTACTTACCCTGTTCGAGCGCATGGTTGGGATTTCCGCCCAGCAACAGCAGGGAGCGTATAGTAAAGAGGACATCCTTCATCTATTGAAAACACTGAACAACCGGCAGGGCAGTGGTCCGGGAACCGGAGACGACCATCTCCTGCAACATCTGATCGGCACATTAGAAATAAGCAGGGGTAATTTCAAAGCGGCGCATGCCGCATTCCTCCGCTCTCTGGAGAGCCGCCCACAGGCAGAGGCGGGCATGGCGCAGGCAGGGGCACTTGCCGAAGCGGGTGCCTTTGACGAAGCCACCTCTTTACTGGATCACATCGAGCAGACAGTGCTTGAGATAAAACGTGATAAGAAAGAATATTATTTGCAGGAGATCGGGCGATTCAGGACAATGATCGACCGTGACAGGAAAAACCGGGCTGCAAACGATGGATAGCGAATCAATCAGCATCATCATCCCCGCAAAAAACGAGGCCAAAAGCCTGGCCAGGCTGTGCCCAAAGCTCAAGGCGCTCTACCCGAAGGCCGAGATCATCATTGTCAATGACGGCTCCACGGACAGCACTCAGGAAGTGGCCGAAGCATACGGTGTGCGGGTCATCCACCACCCCTATTCAATGGGAAATGGCGCAGCGATAAAGGCGGGCGCCAGGGCCGCAGAAAACCCGATACTCCTGTTCATGGACGGCGACGGGCAACACAGGCCCGAGGACATCCAGAAACTCCTCCAAACACTCCATAACGGACACACAATGGCTGTGGGTGCGCGTTCATTCAAATCCCAGGCATCCGCCGGACGGGGTGTCGCGAACAAGATCTACAACCTCCTTGCCAGCTACATGACGGGCCAGAATGTTGAGGATCTTACATCGGGATTTCGAGCGGTTCACGCAGACAAGTTCAAGGAATTTCTCTCCCTGCTTCCAAACGGCTTTTCGTATCCGACCACGATTACAATGGCCTTCTTCCGTAGCGGCTACCCGATCGCCTATGTTCCCATTGAGGCGCCCCGCCGGGAGGGAAAAAGCCACATCAATCCAATGAGGGATGGCATCCGGTTTCTGATGGTAATATTCAAGCTGGGGACACTCTACTCGCCATTGAAAATTTTCTTTCCCATCAGCCTCATATTCTTCGTTACCGGACTGGCCTATTACCTCTTCACTTTTTTCACCCTGGGCCGATTTACCAACATGAGCGCCCTGCTCTTCACTACATCGGTCATTGTTTTTTTGATCGGACTGGTGTCGGAGCAGATCACACAATTGATGTACAATTCACCCGCCCATCACCGAAATGAAAAGTTATAAGACATGACCCTCCAGGTCACCGCACCAAATGCCAACCGACCTGGATCCAACGGTATTTCAGGCCAGATGCACCCCCCCCCTGTTACACAAAGGGATAAAACCGCTACCTCTTGACGAACAAGCACTGTTAGCCGTTTGAATTCGCCCCGATGAAACAGCCCTTCCTGGAAGCCATCAAAAAACTTGTCAAACCAACCCTCGCGGTCATTTTTCTCTCTTTTTTTGCACAATACGTTTACATCCATCTCTCCGACATATCCAATATCAGGCTGTCAAACCCGGTCCTTTTAATCCCATTGACCGGCTTATTCATTGCGCAAATCACGCTAACCGGCCTTCTGAATGGCGCCGCCATCAGGACACTCGGAAAAGCCATTCCCCACCGTGACGAATTTTTCCTGGCCGCCGTCACTCGCCTGGGAAATTATGTTCTTCCATTTCGCGGAGGCATGGCCTACAGGGCTCGCTATATCATCTCCGTGGCCAAACTGTCACTCAAAGAGTTCATTATAATCTCCATCGCGCTAACCCTCCTCTCTTTGTGCGCATCCTCCTGGCTCGGCCTTACCGCCCTTATACTCAGTAATAAAGCGTCAGCCACATCCATCGCCTTGTTTGTGTCATTGTCGGCATCCACCTCGCTGCTTCTGCTATTTCCGGCCGGCATCAGCCGAAGCGCATATCTGGCCAGTAAAATCCCCTCACTTTCAAGATCAATGGAAAAAATTACACGCCACCGCCCCCTCTTCCGAAGTATCATCATATTGACCCTGGGAAATATCTTGCTGACATCCCTGACCTATTATCTCGGCTTTATTACGCTAAGCGATCAGATACCATTCACTGCGGCCATGTTGCTTGCGTGCGCAGGGATTCTTTCCCTTCTCGTTCAACTAACCCCTGCTGGACTTGGCGTGGTTGAGCTGTTTGTTGCCGCAGCGGCAACCATTATTGGTGCAAATGACGTGATCGCAGTTTCGGTTACGCTACTGGGAAGGGTGCTTGCAGTCTCCTCATGCACCGTGATCTCACTGTTTGGGATTCCCTATCTGGAGCGGCGAATCAAAACGACACAAGATGCGCCACGCCAATGACTTCGCCCTTTACCCACGCATCGCCTTTGCAGATCAGGTGATTTCAATAAAATCCGCACATGAATCAATGACAATTTCCGATGGTGAGATCGAATAGGTTCTCTTGCCAATCCTATGCTTCTCGTAATTTTCCAGAAACTCGTGGACGATGGCCTCATCGTAATGACTGAGAATACAGTTTTCACCCAGGCCCTCTGTTCGCTCCGATGCATTGCGCATCAGGAGTACAGGGATGCCTAAATAAAAACACTCCTCCTGGTTGCTCCCGCCATCACTAATCACAAAGCGCGCCCCTTCGAGAAGATCTATAAAGTCGAAATAATCGTATCGTGGCCTCATCTCAACATTCGCGTGCGCCTCAAGGATCGGATACAAGCCGTATTTTTTCAGCTGCCGCTCGGTCGGAAGATGCAGAATAAACAAAAGCCGCTGCCGCTCTGCAATCATCAAGATCAATTCAATAATTCGCCTGAATCTTTTTTCATTGAAGATATTTTCAAACCTGTGGATGGTCGTGATGGCATATGATCCTCCATCGTCCAATTCGTCATCATAAGCCGCACCTGCATTTAGCCGCCTGTTCAACGCATCGTACAACGTATTGATCTGCGTATTGATCTTTGCACCGCGATATCGCTCAAGATTGGCCATTGCCCAATCTCCCGGACAAAAATAGTAATCAGTGAGCCTGAACGTCAGCAACCGTACAACCTCCTCCGGAAAAGGATTCAAGAGATTATGTGAACGCAGGCCCGACTCCACATGCCCGACCTTAAGGGAGGCCCGCCGTGCCAGGAAAGCACCCAACAGGGTCGAAAAGGTATCACCATGCACCAAAACAATTCCCCTTCGATCATTGCGAAACAATTTGCGTATCGTTCCCCTGGGGGTAAAAACCAACTTGATGCACCAGACCAACATATCGCCGATCCCTGTAATATCCTCCCCTTCGTAGAGGCAGGCATCCGGTTGCCGAAGGGAGAAGTTGTCCAGAATTCCAGACATCGTCTCCCTGTGCTGACCGGTGACGATAAAGTTATATTCGATCCCCCTGTCCCGCAGCACAGCCATTATCGGTGCCATCTTGATAAGCTGCGCCTTGGTCCCCAGAACTATATGAATCATGCCATATCACCCTCACCACTGGTCGGCGCAACCGCTGCCACCATCAACTTCACGCACCCGCCACCTCAGCCATTCTGACCGCAGGCCAGACGATCCAGCCGGGAACGGAGTACACCCTCCTTTTTGTCAGGCCACTCACAACCAGACAGCCCGCACGAACATACCCCATCACCCGTTTGTTATCTATGGAATTGATCGTAAGGACTTATCAACTGGCGGCTGATTGACTATTATTGGTGGGGGTTCTACCCAGTTCCGTTGTAACCAAGTATCATAAACAGCGCGGGCTCAGCCAATCCCTGGAATCTTTATCGAATTTTCAAGCAATTACCCGGAACATCCTGAATAAATGGCATCATCGGCGCTGGCAAAGAAATTGAGTGGACTGGGGAGCCGTCTGGTACAAGATGGCTTCCTCAGTGAAGAGCAGGCCCAGCAGGCGTTTCAGCAGTCGCTCAAACGCAAACAGTCCTTCGTCTCTTTCCTTGTGGAGAATAAAATCCTCTCTGGCAGAGAGATTGCGGAATCGGCTTCCCATGAATTCGGTGTTCCGCTGCTCGATCTCTCGACCCTGGACCTGGAGATGGCCCCTATCTCCCTGGTCGAGGAGAAGCTGGTTCGCAAACATCGCGCCCTCCCCCTTTTCAAACGCGGTAACCGGCTGTTTCTAGGGGTCTCCGATCCCACCAATTTCCAGGGACTGGATGAAATCAAGTTCCATACCGGACTCACCACCGAGGCCGTCGTGGTGATTGAGGAACAATTGGTTGAGGTTATTGAGAAGGCGCTGAGCGCCAATGACTCCACCACCATGGTGGATCTGCTCGACGCCGATCTCGACAACCTCGACATCTCCACCGAGGACGAAAAGAAGGACTCCGAGGGCGACCTGGACGTCGATGACGCCCCGGTTGTCCGCTATGTCAACAAGGTACTGCTCGACGCCATCAACACCGGGGCCTCCGACATCCACCTGGAACCCTACGAAAGATCCTTCCGAATCCGCTACCGCCAGGATGGTATTTTACGCGAGGTCGCCTCTCCACCGGTCAATATAGCCACCCGCCTGATCGCCCGCATCAAGGTCATGTCACGGATGAATATCGCCGAACGGCGGGTACCCCAGGACGGCCGCATCAAGATGGTCCTGTCGCGCAACCGCTCGATCGATTTTCGCGTCAACACCTGCCCCACCCTCTACGGCGAGAAGATCGTGTTGCGTATTCTCGACCCGACCAGTGCGCAGTTGGGTATCGAGGCACTGGGATTCGAGACCGAGCAACAGACGGCCTTCATGGAGGCCATCGGCAAGCCCTACGGCATGATACTGGTCACCGGCCCGACAGGCAGTGGCAAGACTGTCTCCCTCTACACCGCGCTGAACCTGCTCAACAAGCCGGAGATCAACATCTCCACCGTGGAGGATCCGGTCGAGATCCAGGTTCCGGGCATCAACCAGGTCAATCAGAACGCCAAGACGGGACTCACCTTCGCGGAGGCCCTGCGGGCCTTTCTGCGGCAGGACCCCGACATCGTCATGGTGGGTGAGATACGCGACCTGGAAACGGCCGAGATCGCCATCAAGGCGGCCCAGACGGGACATCTGGTGCTCTCAACCCTGCACACCAACGACGCCCCTCAGACACTCACCCGCCTGGCCAACATGGGCATTCCGCCGTTCAATATCGCCTCATCCGTCAACCTGATCATGGCCCAGCGACTCGGCCGGCGTCTCTGCGAACACTGCAAGGTCAAGGATGACCTGCCCGAGGAGGCGCTCCTGCAAGAGTGTCGCTACCTCGTGAAAGATTTTGGGACATCCCAGTCCCCAAAATCGACTCGCCAACGCGACAGCCGTTACTGCCCCGACCGTCCTGCGCTCATCACGACTCCGTCCCGCACATTGCAGCAAAGCTGCTCGTGCGCAACTCCGTCATGATGACCACAATGACTCTACGGCGTGTCGGATGCGCTATTTGTATGCCCTACGTCACTCCCTATCGGTCGTAACTGCGGCCATACAACCGCGCCTACGCCTATCGGGGACTAACCGCCTTCGCTTCGCTCTCCATGGCGGTTAGCGGAGGAGGGATTCGATAAAAAGGAGCTTAAAGGGATCACCATTTTCAAGGCCACAGGATGTGAACGGTGCACTAACGGCTACAAGGGGCGGGTTGGTATCTTTCAGGTCATGCCCGTCAGCGAAGAGATGGGGCGCATCATCATGGAGGGCGGAACCTCCCTGCAACTGGCCAGAGAGGCCGCCAAGGAAGGAGTCGCGACGCTGCGGGAGTCGGGCCTGCGGAAGGTCAAGGCGGGAATCCTCAGCCTTGAGGAACTGAATCGCGTAACCAAGGATTAAACTATGGCACTGGCGGCAAAAAAGGCGGCAACTGCATCTCATACATTCTCCTGGCAGGGGAAGGACGCGAAAGGCCGACCGATGAAAGGTGAGCTGATCGCCTCGAATGTCGGCATGGCGCGGGCGGAGTTGCGCCGCCAGGGGCTCCAGCCGTCAAAGATCCGCAAAAAGGCGCCCGCCCTGTTCAAGGGAAAGGGCAAGCCCATCACACCAGGCGACATCGCCGTCTTCGCCCGCCAGCTCGCCACCATGATGTCCTCGGGCGTGCCCCTGGTTCAGTCCTTCGATATCGTCGGCCGCGGGCATGAAAAGGCGTCAATGCAGGAACTGCTGCTAAAGATCAAGGCCGACATTGAGGGGGGTACCGCCCTGGCCGATGCCCTGGGAAAGCACCCGCTCTACTTCGATGACCTCTTCTGTAACCTGGTCAAGGCGGGCGAAGCGGCGGGGGTGCTCGAACCGCTCCTGGACAAGATCGCCACCTACAAGGAGAAGACCGAATCCCTCAAGGGAAAGATCAAAAAGGCCCTCTTCTATCCGGCCGCGGTAATCGCCGTGGCGGTCATCGTAACCGCTGTCATCCTGATCTTCGTCATCCCTCAATTTCAGTCCCTGTTCAGAGGCTTCGGTGCGGAGCTGCCCGCATTCACCCAAATGGTACTCCATTTGTCGGACTGGATGCAGAACTACTGGTGGGCCATGATTCTCGGCCTCGGTGGAATCGGCTATGGGATCAAGGGCTTATGGAAAAGGTCGCGACCCTTCCGGCAGTTTATCGACCGAGCGATGCTCAGGATACCGACCATCGGTCCCATCCTGCACAAGGCAGCCATCGCCCGCTTCTCCCGCACCACCGCCACCATGTTCGCCGCTGGCGTACCCCTGGTCGAGGCGCTGGAATCGGTCGCGGGTGCAACCGGCAACATCGTCTATGAAGAGGCGGTACTCAAGATGCGGGAGGACGTCGCTACCGGGCAGTCACTCCAGTTGACCATGAAACAGCAGCGTATCTTCCCGCACATGACGGTGCAGATGGTCGCCATCGGCGAAGAATCGGGCTCCCTCGACCACATGCTGAGCAAGGTGGCGGATTTTTATGAAGAGCAGGTCGATAACGCGGTCGATTCGCTCAGCAGCCTGCTCGAACCCATGATCATGGTGATCATCGGCGTTTTGGTTGGCGGCCTGGTCGTGGCGATGTATCTTCCGATCTTCCAGATGGCCAGTGCCGTTTAGATGGGCATGATCGAGTTGCTGGAGCAGAGCACTGCGCTCTTTCTGTGCCTGAGCGCTCTCATCGGGCTGGTCATCGGCAGTTTTCTCAACGTCGTGGCCCACCGGCTGCCCCTCATGATGGAATGCGACTGGCGAGACCAGTGCCATGAGCTCCTCGGTATCGAAGAGGCAGGGGAAAAACAGGATCCCCTGAGCCTGATACACCCGGGTTCGCGCTGCCCGGTCTGCGGGCACAGGATCCGGGCATGGGAAAACATCCCCCTCCTCAGCTATCTGCTCCTCAAGGGCCGCTGCTCCGGCTGCGCAGGCGCCATCGCGCTGCGCTACCCCATTGTGGAAGCGGCAACCGGCCTGCTGTCACTGATTGTCGCATGGCACTTCGGATTCGGCTGGCAGAGTGCCGCGGCCCTGCTTCTGACCTGGGCGCTGATCGCCCTGAGCCTGATCGATTATGACCACAAGCTGCTGCCCGACAGCATCGTCCTCCCGTTCATCTGGATCGGTCTCCTGCTTTCGACATTCGAGACCTTTGCCGATCCGCATTCGGCAATCATCGGCGCCATCGCGGGCTACATGTCGCTATGGAGCGTCTTCCAGCTGTTCCGGCTTCTGACGGGAAAGGAGGGCATGGGATACGGTGATTTCAAACTGCTCGCACTGTTCGGCGCCTGGCTTGGCTGGCAGTACCTGTTCCAGATCCTGATGCTCGCCTCGGTCGTCGGGGCTGTCGTTGGGATCGGCCTTATACTCACGCTGGGGCGCGACAGGAACATACCGATCCCGTTCGGTCCCTATCTGGCGGCGGCCGGGTGGATCAGTCTCCTCTGGGGCGCGGAGATCAATCACGCCTACCTCAATTGGGCGGGAATCGGTTGATGCTGGTCATCGGCCTGACCGGTGGCATCGCAAGCGGAAAATCCACGGTTACCGAGCTGTTCCAGACTCACGGCGTACCTGTTATTGACGCCGATCTGGTGGCACACGAATTAACGCAGCCTGGCCAGCCTGCGTTGGATGCAATCCACAGGCACTTCGGGGACGCCATTCTTCAGGCGGACGGCACCCTGGATCGCCGCGCACTGAGACATCTCGTGTTCGACAACCCCGCTGAGAAGCAGTGGATCGAGCAGCTTCTGCATCCGTTGATCTGGCGGAGCGTGCAACACAAGCTGGAGCAGATCGAAAGCCCCTATTGCATCCTGTCGATTCCACTGCTGGTAGAATCCGCTGCGCTCGACCGGGTGGAGCGCATCCTGGTGGTGGATTGCCCGGAGGCGCTTCAGGTCCAGCGCGTATGCGCCCGTGACGGATGCACCCGACAGCAGGCTCAGGCGATTATCGACTCTCAGGCCAGCAGAAAAGAGCGCCTCGCCGTTACCGACGACCTCATCACAAACACCTCCACGCAGTCGCACCTGGAGGACGAGATAGCCCGCCTGCACCAGAAATACCTGGACCTGGCACGGCAAAAGAAACGCCCAAGCCTATTTACCATCGCTCCCAAAATGTACGACAATTAAAGATCCTGTTCCGGCGATTGCCGCCCCGCGGCCAAACTACAAGGTAAAAAGTCTGGCGACACCTGTTATGCAAAAGCCCGCATCAGACAAAATTATCTACGAACATCCGCTCAATGAGAGGACCCGGACCTTTCTGCGCCTGGAGCACCTGTTCAAACAGCTCGGACATCACCTGCCGAACGAGGATGAGTGGGGCAGCCGCGCCACCATCGACGCCCTGCTCGACATCGTCAATATCTTCGGCCGTGCCGACATCAAGGCGGAACTGCTCAAGGAGCTGGAGCGCCACCGCCAGAAACTGGCCTCGATGAAGCAGCTCAAGGGGGTCGACACCCGGCGCCTGGACCAGATCCTGGCACAACTGGAGGAGTCGAGCCTGCAACTGCACCAGATCGCGGGACAGGTGTGCCAGGAGCTCAAGGAGAACGAGTTTCTGAAGAGCATCATGCAGCGCAACACCATCCCCGGCGGCAGTTGCGCCTTCGATCTCCCCCTCTACCATTACTGGCTACAGCAGCCCCCCGCCACCCGCGAGGCGGAGCTGCGCCAGTGGATGAGCACACTCAGCGATATCGAGACGGCGGTGAATCTGCTGCTGTCGCTGATCCGGGGCAGCACCCACCCGACACGGGAGCAGGCCCAGGCCGGCTTCTACCAGCAGGCTCTCGACTCCCAAAATCCGGTGCAACTGATCCGGGTCGGACTGCCACGCGGCACGCCCCTGTTCGCCGAGATCAGCGGCGGCAAACACCGTTTCAGCATCCGCTTCATGGAGCCCACGGAGAACGAGCGTCCCACCCAGACCGACCAGGACATCAGCTTTTTCCTCAACTGCTGCACCCTCTGACGCATGGACCAGCGACCGCCACACCACCGCTGCCCGACTTGCGGGCGCACCTTCACCTGGGACAGCCAGGCGCCCTGGCGGCCGTTCTGCAGCGAACGCTGCCGGCTCATCGACCTCGGTGAGTGGCTGGACGAGGGCTACCGGGTGCCCGACAGGGAGGCGGGCGCCCCGTTCCTGCCCCCGGACGACGACCCGCAAACCTGAGCACGCCTGTCCCGTGTTGCGCGTGACACGGAAGCAGCGCCCGGGATCACGCGCCCCAGAAGGCACCGATACCCGCCACCCCCTGGGCGCCATGGCGCTGCGCCAATTCAGTGTCGGCGCCGCTCACTCCGCCGAGGGCATACACCGGCAGCGACACCGCATCGACCAGTTCCCGAAACGCAGGCCAACCCAGGGGACGGGCATCGGGGTGGCTGCGCGTGGCGCGCACCGGCGAGAGCAGGGCGTAATCCAGCCCCAGGGCATTCGCCCGGGCCAGCTCTTCGGCAGTGTGGCAGGAGGCGCCGACCCAGAATGGCTCCGGGAGCGGACGCCGGGTGCAGGCCAACAGCCGGCGGCTGGTCAGGTGCACCCCGTCCGCCCCCAGCAATCGCGCCAGTTGCGGATCTCCGTTCAGAATCACCTCGACCCCCGGGCGTTGCCGGCACATACTCAACACCGCCTCCGCCAATGCCTGGTACGATTCCGGGGCCAGTCCGTGTGCGCGCAACTGCACCAGGTGGATACCCCGCTCCAGGGCGGCGGCGAGGCGATCGAGAAAGCGCTCCGGATCACGTGGGTCGGCCCCGGTGATCAGGTAGTGGCGCGGCAGACGAAGGGCGTGGACGATAGGGCGGTCGGCGGGCGGCAGGGGGTAGCGGCCGATCTCCTCCAGATCGACCCACGCCAGGGGCTGCCCCTCCAGGCCCCGGGGGAGCCCGCTGTAGCGGGTCACCCGCCGCACATCCAGCAGTACGCGCTTGTCGGGATAGTGGTGAACAAAGCGGATCAAAGGGGAGTGAGCACTCACCTCAAGACCGAGCTCCTCCCTGATCTCACGCCGCAGGGCCTGGCCGACCCCCTCTCCCGGCTCCAGCTTGCCCCCGGGAAACTCCCACAGACCACCCTGGTGCGCATGCTCCGGACGGCGGCTCAGCAGCACCCGCCCGCGTGCGTCCTGAATCACCGCCACGGCGACCGCGACGGGCTGCGCGGCGTCACCCTTCAGGTACGGTACTCCGCATTGATCTTGACGTAATCGTAGGAGAGGTCACAGGTCAACACCCTGGCGCCCGCGTCACCGCGGCCGAGAACCACCCGTACGGTGAACTCGGCCCGATCCATCACCCGCTGCCCGGCCTGCTCGGTGTAATCCGCTGCACGTCCACCATCGCGGACGATACAGAGATCGTCCAGCCAGATCTCCACCGCATCGATATCCAACTCCGAAAGCCCGGCCCGGCCCACCGCCGCCAGGATCCGGCCCCAGTTGGGGTCGGAGGCGAACACCGCCGTCTTCACCAGGGGCGAGTGGGCGATGGTGTAGGCGACGGCCCGCGCCTCCTCCCGGTCGCGCGCCGCCTCCACCAGCACCTCGACCAGCTTGGTGGCGCCCTCCCCGTCCTTGACGATGGCCCGGGCCAGCTCCATGCAAACCTCGCGCACCGCCTCTGCCAGGGGCGCATAGCCCGGCGCCCCGGGGTGATCAATAAGTGAGCACCCACTCTCACCGGAAGCGATCAGGACGCAGGCATCGTTGGTCGAGGTGTCGCCATCGACGGTGATCGAGTTGAAGGAGGGCGCCACCGCCTCCTCCAGGCAGTGTTGGAGCAGGTGTTGCTCGACTGCGGCATCGGTGGCGATGAAGGCGAGCATGGTGGCCATGTCCGGGCGGATCATGCCCGAGCCCTTGGCCATGCCGGTGACCGTTACCGCACGGCCTTCAATCTCGATCCGCCGCGAGGTGAGCTTGGGCACCGTGTCGGTGGTCATGATCGCCCGCGCGGCCTCGCCCCAGCCCCCGGCCCGCAGGCTGCTCAGCAGGTCGGGAACCGCCAGGGCGATCTTATGCGCCGGAAGGGGCTCGCCGATCACCCCGGTGGAGAAAGGCAAGACCCGGTCACCGGCGCAGCCCCGGGCCGCCGCCAGCACCTGGCAGGTCTCGCGCGCCGCCCGCACTCCATCCCGGCCGGTGCCCGCATTGGCGTTACCGGAGTTGATCAACAGATAGCGTGGCATGCCGACGCCCAGGTGTTCACGGGCCACCGTCACCGGGGCGGCGCAGAAGGCGTTGCGGGTAAAGACCGCCGCGCAGCTCGCCCCCTCGTTCAACTCGATGGCCACCAGGTCCCGGCGCTCCGCATATTTGATACCGGCACTGGCGGTGCCGAGGCGGATACCGGCCACCGGGAGAAACTCCGGATCGCTCCCCTGCTTCATCGGCGCCATCCCCTCAGTTGAGTCTGCCGTGGCACTGTTTGTACTTCTTCCCGGATCCGCAGGGGCAGGGCTCGTTGCGGCCGACCTTGCGGTCGGAGCGCACGAAGGGCTGATGCGCCTCGCCCTCCTCCGGCGGCGTTGCCGCGCCCGGAGGCGGTTCATCCGCGCCGAAGCCGTCGAACGTCTCATGCCGAAACTGGATCGCGTCCTGGGGCTGTTCATGGGGCGGCATCCGCATCTCCTCCGGGGCCTGCACCTTCACCCGGGTCAGGACGGACACCACCTCGTGCTCGATGCTCTCCAGCATGCGCTTGAACATCTCAAACGCCTCACGCTTGTACTCCTGCTTCGGGTTTTTCTGGGCGTAGCCGCGCAGGTGGATGCCCTGGCGCAGGTAGTCCATCGCCGCCAGGTGCTCCTTCCAGTGGGTATCGAGGATCTGCAACATGATCGCCTTCTCGTAGACGCGCAGATTTTCGCTGCCGACCAGGGCCTCCTTGTCCGAGTAGGCCTGCTCCATCTCCTGGACAATACGCTTGCGCAGGGTCTCCTCATGCAGGGAGTCGTCCTCGTCCAGCCACTGCTGGACCGGATAGTGCAGATCGTACTCCCGCTCCAGGGCCTCGCTCAGGCCGGGTATGTCCCACTGCTCCTCCAGGCTCTCGGGGGGGATGTAGCGATCGATCAGGCCGTTGACGACATCCTCGCGCAGCGCCTCGATGGAGCTGGAGACATCGCTGATATCCATCAGCTCGTCGCGCTGCTCGTAGACCACCTTGCGTTGGTCGTTGGCCACGTCATCGAACTCCAGCAGCTGCTTGCGGATATCGAAGTTGCGCCCCTCGACCTTCTTCTGGGCGTTGGCGATCGCCTTGGTCACCCAGGGGTGTTCAATCGCCTCGCCCCGCTGCATGCCCAGCTTCTGCATGATGCCGGAGACACGCTCGGAGGCGAAGATACGCATCAGGTTGTCCTCCAGGGAGAGGTAGAAGCGGGTGGAGCCGGGATCGCCCTGGCGCCCGGAGCGCCCGCGCAGCTGGTTGTCCACCCGGCGCGATTCGTGCCGTTCGGTGCCCACCACATGCAGGCCGCCGGCTTCCAGGACCTTGGCGTGGCGCTCCTTCCAGGCGGCGTGGATCTGCTCCAGGGCCGCGCGCTCGGGGTTGCCCCCCAGCTGCGCGACCTCCGATTCGGGATTACCGCCAAGCACGATATCGGTGCCGCGCCCCGCCATGTTGGTGGCGATGGTCACCGCGCCGGGGCGTCCGGCCTCGGCCACGATCTCCGCCTCGCGCGCATGGTGCTTGGCGTTCAACACCTGGTGGGCGATCCCGCCCCGTTGCAACAGGCCGGAGATCAGCTCCGAGGTCTCAATGGAGGCGGTGCCCACCAGCACCGGCTGCCCCCGGCCGACACAGTCACGGATATCCTCGATAATCGCCTCGTACTTCTCTTCGGCGGTCAGGTAGACAAGATCCGGCTGATCGTCGCGGATGGTCGGTTTGTTGGGGGGGATCACCACCACTTCAAGACCGTAGATCTGCAAAAACTCCGGTGCCTCGGTATCCGCGGTACCGGTCATGCCCGAGAGCTTGTCGTAGAGCCGGAAGTAGTTCTGGAAGGTAATCGAGGCGAGCGTCTGATTCTCCTGCTGAACGGCAAGCCCCTCCTTCGCCTCCACCGCCTGATGCAGCCCGTCCGACCAGCGCCGCCCCGGCATGGTGCGCCCGGTGAACTCATCGACGATCACCACCTTGCCGTCGCGCACGATGTAATCGACATTTTTCTGGAACAGGGCATGGGCACGCAGGGCCGCCGTCGCATGGTGCATCAATCCGATGTGCGCCGTGTCGTAGAGGCTCTCGCCGGGGGGCAGCAGCCCCATCTCCTCAAGCATCTCCTCGACCTTCTGATGCCCATCCTCGCTGAGGTAGGCCTGGCGCCCCTTCTCATCCACCGAGTAGTCGCCCGGGCCGAAGTCGGGCTTGCCGTCATCCCCCTGGATCGGCTCCTGGCGGCTCAGGTGCGGGATGATCCGGTCGATCTGCCCGTACAGTTCGGAGCTGCCCTCGGCGGGCCCCGAGATGATCAGGGGCGTGCGCGCCTCGTCGATCAGGATCGAGTCGACCTCGTCCACCACGGCGAAGAACTTCTCGCGCTGCACCCGCTGCTGCGCCTCGAAGGCCATGTTGTCGCGCAGGCAGTCGAATCCGAACTCGTTGTTGGTGCCATAGGTGATGTCACACTGGTAGGCCTCGCGGCGCGTCACCGGGCGCAGCTGCGGGTAGCCGCCGGCGGCGCCGTCGTAGTCCGGATCGTAGCGATAGGAGGCCTCGTCGGGACCGCCCCCGCCACCGGAGTTGATGGAGCCGACGCTCAGGCCCAGAAAGTGGTAGATCTTTCCCATCCAGGCGGCGTCGCGCCGGGCCAGGTAATCGTTCACGGTAATCAGATGCACACCCTTTCCCGGCAGGGCGTTGAGGTAGACCGCCAGGGTCGCTACCAGGGTCTTGCCCTCGCCGGTGCGCATCTCAGAGATCTTTCCCTGGTGCAGCACCATGCCACCGATCAGCTGAACGTCGAAGTGGCGCATCCCAAGCACCCGGCGCCCGGTCTCGCGTACCGCGGCGAAGGCCTCCGGCAGGAGGGCGTCAAGGCTCTCGCCCTGCTCCAGACGCGCCCGCAGCTGTCCGGTGGTGGCGCGCAGCTGTTCATCGGTCAGCCCCTGCTGCCGCTCCTCCAGCGCGTTGATCTCAGTTACCGTCTTGTTCATGCGCTTGAGCAGGCGCTGGTTGCGACTGCCGAAGATCTTACTGAGAATCTTACTGACCATGAAATTTCAGCTTCCGTCTAGAGTGGTATAAAGAATGGGAGATGATACCCCAAAACGGCCCCTGATAGCACACCGGCGGGGACTCCTCCACGGTAAATCTACGCTCCGGCAAAATTCCCATTACGTGGCATCGCGTTACGCGTCATTTTCAAAATATCGAATACCGCCCGGGTATTGAGCAGAAGCTTTTTCATTTTCTCTGGGATTGACTCAT
>PQCP01000131.1 GCA_003062205.1 Candidatus Sedimenticola endophacoides | reverse complement strand
TGTCGGATGCGCTATTTGTATGCCCTACGTCACTCCCTATCGGTCGTAACTGCGGCCATACAACCGCGCCTACGCCTATCGGGGACTAACCGCCTTCGCTTCGCTCTCCATGGCGGTTAGCGATCGAACAGCTCAGCCTGGACGCCCTGGAGGCGCCGCTGACCGAGTTGCACCTGGAGTGTGCCTCGGGACGTGTGGACGGACGGGATCTGAGCTGCCGGGAGGGGCGCCTGGAGGCCCGCCACCCGCTGCTTGAGGAGGGTGATGCGAACATAACATTCAATATCAAGAATAATTTCCAATCAATTGATTTAATAGTAAATAATTTAAAAACAAGTTTTGCTAAATTGACCCTTGCCGGGCGTCGGGAGGGTGCAGACTGGCATATCGGGGCGGAGGCCTCCGGGATTACCTTCGATGCCGCGCGGCGCGCCTTCAGGATGCTTGGAGAGCCCCTCTCCGGGGTACGCCTCGATTTTCGCGCAACCGCCGGAATCGAGTTGAGCGGAAGCGGTACGCTGCCCCGCAAGCTGGCATGGGGCCTGGATTTCAGCGATCTCGCCTTCGCCGACGCCCAAGAGCGCCATCTGGGCGAGGGGGTGGCGGGGCGCTGGAAGGGCAGCGCCCACCACCGCGATGGCGCCTGGAGCGGCACCCAGTCGCTGCGCCTCAACCGGGGCGCCCTGCTCACCCCCTATCTCTATCTGGAGCCGGGGGCCTCTCCCATAGGGGTCGAGACCCGCTTCCGTATCGATGACGCCTTTGAGCGCCTGCGCTTCGACCAGTCGAGCTACCGCCAGGAGGGGGTGCTGGCCCTGCACGGCAGCGGCGATTACCACCTCACCGGGGGCGGCGGCCTGGTCCGCCTCGACCTGGAGAGTGAACCAAGCTCCCTGGCCGCGCTCTACCAGGCGTGTCTGGCACCGATCCTAGGCCATACGCTGCTTGGAGAGATCGACCTGGGCGGCTCGTTGCAGGCGAGCCTGCGCCTCGGCGCCCGGGGCCCCGAGGCGCTCCGGCTGACCCTCGATGAAATCGACCTGGTTCACCGGGGCGGGGCGGAGGGCCTGTTCGCCCTCCGGGGTCTCGAAGGGGTGCTTAACTGGGACGCCGCTGAGGCCACGCGGGAGAGTCACATCGCCTGGCGGGGGGGGCACCTGTTCGAACGAATCGACCTGGGCGGCGGGCGCCTCCCGCTAAAGCTCTCCGGGCAACATCTGCGCATGACGGCGCCCTCCTCACTGCCGGTACTGGATGGAGCGCTGCACCTCGACTCACTGGAGGCGGAGTGGGGCGACGGGGAAGCGCACGCGGCGCTCAGCGGTTTTCTCACCCCGATCTCGATGGAACTGTTGAGCCGGGCCTTCGGCTGGCCCCCGATGTCGGGACAGCTCTCGGGAATGATCCCCTCCGTGCGCTACGCCGACGGCCTGATCACAGTCAACGGCACCAGTCTGATGCGGGTGTTCGACGGCGAAATCCTGATCAAGGACCTGGTGTTGGAAGATCTGTTCCGAGCCCTGCCGGCGCTGAGCGCGGAGATCACACTCAAATCCATCGATCTGGAGGCCCTGACCCGCACCTTCTCCTTTGGTAAGATAACCGGCAGGCTGGATGGCACCATTGAGGGGCTGCGCCTGGAGGATTGGGAGCCGGTCGCCTTCGACGCGCGTTTCGCCACCCCGGAAGGGGACGACAGCCGTCACCGGATCAGCCAGCGGGCGGTGGACAACATCTCGAACCTCGGCGGCGCCGGCGTCTCCGGCGCCCTGTCGAGGAGTTTTCTCCGCTTTTTCGAGGAGTTTCGCTACGACCGGCTCGGTATCCGATGCCGCCTGAAAAACGGTGTATGCGAGATGGGCGGTATTGAATCCAAGGATCGGGGCTATTATCTGGTCAAGGGCAGCGGTCTGCCCCGGATCGACATCATGGGCTTCAACCGGCAGACCGACTGGAACCTGCTGATCGAGAAACTGAAACAGATGACCCAGGGAGAGGCGCCGGTCATCGAATAGCGGAGGCGAGCAATGAGCGTTATAAGACTGAGTCTGGCCGCGGTGACGCTGGCGTTTCTGGCGGCGTGCGTAACCATCAACATCTATTTTCCGGCGGCGGCGGCCGAGCAGGCGGCCGAGGAGATCGTGGAGGATATCCTCGGCAGTGGTCAGGCTCCGGCGGCACCCGCGCGGGAGAAGGGGGCGGCGCTGGAGCGGCCGGCGGCGCTGCTGGTGGCCCGGGCAGTGCTCGATTTTCTGGTTCCCACCGCCCACGCGGCCCAGCCCGATTTCAACGTCAATACCCCGGGAATCCGTAAACTGCAGGCGCAGATGAAACAGCGTCACGCAAGCCTCTCCCCCTACTACGACAGCGGTGCCGTCGGCTTCACACGTGATGCGCTGGTCGGGGTGCATGACAGCGGCGCCATCGGCCTCAAGGACCGGAACCGGGTCAACAAGCTGGTGGCGGATGAGAATCGCGACCGCAACGGCCTCTACCGGGCGATCGCCGAGGCCAATGGTCACCCCGAGTGGGAGCCTGATGTGCGCGCCGTCTTTGTCACCACCTGGATCGACAAGGCACGCAGGGGGTGGTGGTACCAGAATTCCAAGGGGCGCTGGCAGCAGAAGTGAACCACCGGCACCGCCGCACGATCCGGCGGTGGCGGGGCAAACCGCCGGGCGGGTGTTCATATGCCCGCCCGGCGCGTGTTTATCGGGTGGATAAGCGGTGCGCGGAGGGCGAAAGCGTTGTTGGGGAATGATTACTGATTATGGCGCGTTCACGATCCAGAAGGCGTCAACTGCCGACCGAGCCGGTGCGTGCGCAGATCGAGTCGCTCAGTCATGACGGACGCGGCGTCGCCCACATCGACGGCAAGGCGGTCTTTATACAGGGTGCGCTGCCCGGTGAGGAGGTGGAGTTTCTCTACTCCCGGCGTCAGCGCCGCTATGACGAGGGACGCGCCCAGCACGTGATCCAGGCCTCGCCCGAGCGGGTCGAGCCGCGTTGCGACGCCTTCGGCATCTGCGGCGGCTGCTCCCTGCAACATCAGGCGCCCGATGCGCAGATTCAGGCCAAGCAACAAGCACTGCTTGACGCCTTCGAGCGTATCGGCCGGGTGCGTCCAGAGACGACTCTTCCCCCCCTCGTCAGCGGCTCGCCCTGGGGCTACCGGCGCAAGGCGCGTTTGGGAGCCAAGTACGTAATCAAGAAAGAGAAAGTACTGGTCGGCTTCCGTGAAAAGGGTACCGGCCTGATCACCGATACCACGCGCTGCCATGTGCTTCACCCCAAGGTGGGGGAGTTGATCGGCCCCCTGGCGGAGTTGATCGGGGGACTCTCCATACGCGACAAGGTGCCCCAGATCGAGGTCGCCATGGGTGACCAGACGTGCGTCCTGATCTTCCGCCTCCTGCACCCGCCGGCGCCGCGGGATATCGAACGGTTGCGTTCCTTTGGCAGCCACCATGGTGTGGCGATCTACCTTCAGGAGGGTGGACCCGAGACGGTCAGGCCCCTGGAGGGGGAGCCGGTGGACCTCAGCTACCACCTTCCGGAACACGACCTGGAGATCCACTTCCTGCCCAGCGATTTCACCCAGGTCAACAGTGAACTCAACCGTCTGATGATCGACCGCGCCCTGGATCTGTTGGCACCCGCTGCCGACGAGCGGGTCCTCGACCTGTTTTGCGGCCTCGGCAACTTCACCCTGCCCCTGGCGCGCCGCGCCGGAGAGGTGATCGGCGTGGAGGGCGATGCCGGCCTGGTCGCCAGGGCGCGCGACAATGCCAGGCGCAACGGAATCGGCAACAGCGCCTATTTCACCGCCAACCTCTACGGTGATCTGGAACGCGAACCCTGGTTGCGGCAGCGCTTCGACAAGGTGCTGCTGGACCCTCCGCGCTCCGGCGCCCTGGAGGTGCTGGAGCACCTGCCGCCGATGGGGGCGGAACGCATCGTCTATGTCTCCTGTTATCCGGGCACCCTGGCGCGGGACGCCGATCTGCTGGTCAACCGCCATGGCTATCGCCTGGTCAGTGCCGGGGTAATGGATATGTTCCCCCATACCGCCCATGTGGAATCCATCGCGCTGTTTGAGAAAAAAGAATAGAAATGGCTCAAGAAATAGAACGTAAATTTCTGGTTAAAAATGATAAATGGATGAATGACGTGCTCTCCAGCTCGGTCATCAGACAGGGCTATCTGGCAAGCCAGAAGAACGCCACCGTGCGTGTGCGCATCGCCGGTGAGGCGGCCTTTATCACCGTCAAGGGGGCCACCCGGGGCATCGCCCGGGCGGAGTTCGAGTACCCGATCCCCACCACCGAGGCCTGGGAGATGCTGTCGCAGGTGGCGGAGCAGCCGTTTATCGACAAGACCCGCTATCGGGTACGCTGCGCGGGGCACGTGTGGGACCTGGATGTGTTCGCCGGGGCGAATCAGGGGCTGGTCGTCGCCGAGGTGGAGCTGGTGAGCGAATCAGAGGCGTTTCAGTTGCCCGAATGGGCGGGGGATGAGGTCTCGGACGACCCCCGTTATTTCAACGCCAATCTGGTCACCCATCCCTATCGGGACTGGTGACGCGGGATGGCCGCGCCCCCCGAAACACCGCCCGCCTCGCTCAGGATCGACATCGAGACCCAACAGCTCACCCTCTATCGGGGAGCAGATGCCCTGGCCAGCTATCCGGTCTCAACCGCGACCAACGGCCCGGGCGAACGGATGGGAAGTGGCTGTACGCCCAGGGGATTGCACCGGATACGCATCAAGATCGGGGCCGGGGCGGCGGAAAACACGGTCTTCGTGGCACGGCGTCCCACCGGCGAGATCTACAGCCCGGCACTGGCCGGGCGGGAGCCGGGGCGGGACTGGATACTCACCCGTATCCTCTGGTTGAGCGGTGCGCAGCCGGGCTTCAACCGGGGCGGGGAGCGTGACACTCTGCGCCGCTTTATCTATATCCACGGCTCTCCCGAGAGTGAGCCGATGGGGGTTCCGCGCTCCCACGGCTGTATCCGCATGCGCAATCGCGACCTGATCGAGCTGTTCGATCAGGTGGAGCGGGGCAGCGAGGTCCTCATCACTGAACGAAAAAACTGGTAAAGAAGAGATCCTTCACCAGCTTTTGCTCTTCGGTCAGCTCCGTCAACTCCGCCAACACCCGATTGACCGCCTCCAGCGCCTGTTTGCGCAGCACCTCCTTGCCCTTGGGGGTCTTCAGTTCGGCCGCCGCCTGATCGCCAAGCAGCATCAGCAGTTCGTGGCGTATGGCCGGGTCGTGCTGCTTGATCAGCTCCAGTTTGTCCTCACCCTTGGTCATCAGCTGAATGTCGCACCGGACATACTTGCGCTGCCCCTGCAGATTGGAGATCAGCGAGGGCGAGAGCGAATGGTAGGCGGTCTTCGGCGGCGGCGCGTCACCATCCTCATCGGCCGCCATGGCGTTGGGCATCAAAAGGAAGGCCAGGATCGACATAAGCAAATAGAGGAGACGCATTTTCTTCTCCCGGTAATGATGTACACTTCTCTCACCCATGGATAGCGACCGGATAACAAAAAAACTGAGCCTCCCGATAGAAGAGACGATGCCATGAGTCACGGTCCTCTGATGCTCGATCTGGCCGGCACCAGCCTGTCGCCGCTGGAGCGCGAGATGTTGCAACACCCCGCCGCCGGCGGGGTCATCCTGTTCGGCCGCAACTATGAGTCCCCCCGGCAGATCGCCGAACTGATCGGGCAGATTCATCAGGCGCGCCGGCCCTCCCTGTTGGTGGCGGTGGACCAGGAGGGGGGGCGGGTGCAGCGCTTTCGGGAGGGATTCACCCGGCTGCCGCCGCCGGCCTGGCTCGGCGTGCGCTACGCCGCCCAGCCCAGACAGGGGAAAAGGGATGCGGAACTCATCGGCTGGCTGATGGCCGCCGAACTGCGCGCGGTAGGGGTCGACTTCAGCTTCGCCCCGGTGCTGGATATCGACCGGGGCATCAGTGAGGTGATCGGTGACCGTGCACTGCACGCCTCCCCCCAGGTGGTCGCCGACTTCGGCTGCGCCTGGATGCGCGGTGTGCACCAGGCGGGCATGGCAGCGGTGGGCAAACACTTCCCGGGCCACGGCGGCGTCAGCGAGGACTCCCATCTCGCCCTGCCGGTGGACCGCAGGGAGGTGGAGCTGCTGCTGGAGCAGGATCTGTTACCCTTCAGGCGCCTGATCGACAACGGGCTCGAAGCGATTATGCCGGCCCACGTAGTCTACGAGCGGGCGGCGCCGGAACTGGCCGGTTTCTCACGCTTCTGGCTCGCTGAAGTCCTGCGTGGCCAACTCGGTTTTCAGGGTGTGATCTTCAGTGACGATCTCAGCATGAACGCCGCCCACGAGGCCGGGAGCTACGGCGAGCGGGCGGCCCTGGCCCTGGAGGCGGGCTGCGACATGATCCTGGTCTGCAACGATCCCCAGGGGGCTGCCGAGGTACTGCAATCCCTGGAGGCGTACAGCGACCCGGTCTCTCAGATGCGCCTGATTCGCATGCACGGACGCCGCTCCTATCGCCGCGACCAACTGCATCTGGAGCCGAAATGGGCCGAAGCGCTTGCCCTGGTTGCCGAATTCGAGGGTAATCCCTCCCTTGATCTCAATTTCAGCTAGGGTTTCTCCTCTTGTGTTTCCCCTCTGCCTGTGACAAAAATTATCACAGTCGAATTACGCAAAAAATATAATAAATACAACATATTAGAATTTGCTAATTCGGCGTGAGGCGTATCCGCGGGACGGGATCGAAAGGCACCCGGCAGGCGGAGCGCGGGCACCAACCGAGCTTATGGAGTTAGGACGATGGAAGCACTGCACGACTTTACAAGCCGTCAGAATGAGATGGCGCAAATGATCAGTGACCTCAAGGCGATAATGACGCCCGAGCAGCTGCGCATCAAACCGACCGCGAAGACCGCGCATCAGTTGCTTTGCGACCTGGGAAAGAAACTAAAGGAGCATCTGGCGGCGGAGGACAAGGGTATCTATCCACCCCTGCTGACCCACGAAGACCCCAAGCTGAAGTCCCTGGCCTGGGGCTTTATCTCCGGTGAAAAGCCGCTGCGCAAGCAGTTCGAGAGTTACTATAAGAATTGGCTGAAGGAGTGTGATTTCGAGTTCACCGACGCTTTTCTCACCGACAGTCTGGAGCTGTTCAATGCCATTGAGGCGCGGCTGGAGAGGGAGTCCAGCGTCCTCATACCACGGCTCGAAGAGAGCGGCATGTTCACCCACGCCACCGCCTAGCCCACACTCGCTGCTCACGGGTTCCCGGCGTTCTGGGCCGCCTGATCGCGCAATCTGCACGGTCAGGCGGTATTGGGCCCGATCAACAGACCAATTTATGCATTGGCTGGGGTTGATATCACCGGTCTCAGCCCCAACCTCCGTTCCGTACCGCTGCCCCCCGCCGTGCAGCCGGATGCCTCTTGAGTGTGCCGGGCCGCCCGGTGGAGGGGTGCGCGCGGTCTCTCCGGTGCAGGGTATCGCCGAAGATAAATCCGTAGTTGAATACTCGGTAATTTCGGCGTAGGATTAACCCTGTCAACTTATTCTTAGAAAGACTCTAAAGATCTTTCATGGAAACCTTTTCCGAACTAATGGAGGACACCACAGTGGGCGTACTTGTTGGACGCGAAGCTCCCGATTTCACAGCACCGGCCGTTCTGGGCAGCGGCGAGATCGTCGATACCTTTAACCTGAAGCAGGCAACGGATGGCAAGTATGCCGTTCTGTTCTTCTACCCCCTCGACTTCACCTTCGTCTGCCCCTCCGAACTGATCGCTTTCGATCACCGTCTGGAGGAGTTCAAGAAGCGCAATGTAGAGGTCATCGGCATCTCCATTGACTCCCATTTCACCCATAACGCCTGGCGCAACACCCCCGTCAACCAGGGCGGTATCGGTCAGGTAGGCTACCCCCTGGTGGCGGACATGACCCACGAGATCTGCAAGTCCTACGATGTCGAGACTCCCGACGGCGCGGTCGCCTACCGGGGCTCCTTCCTCGTCGACAAGGCCGGATTCGTGCGCCATCAGGTGGTTAACGACCTGCCCCTGGGCCGCAACATCGACGAGATGCTGCGCATGATCGACGCCCTGCAGTTCACCGAAGAGCATGGTGAGGTCTGCCCCGCCGGCTGGAAGGATGGTGACAAGGGTATGAACGCCAGCCCGGATGGTGTCGCGGCCTACCTGGCCGATAACGCCGACAACCTCTAAACGGCGTCTCGTCACCCCAAGGCGGCCATATCCGGCATGGATATGGCCGTTTTTTTTGTCTCCGGGTGTAGAATGGGGATCTTCTTCCCTTCACGCGCCGCAGGATCACGACCATGACAGAACTGGCTATCATCGGAGGCTCCGGCTTCACCAATCTCGAAGAGCTGGAGATCGTTCGCCGCGAGGTCATCCACACCCCGTTCGGAGAGCCTTCGGCCCCCCTGACCCATGGCATATTCAACGGCCTCAATGTGGTATTCCTGCCACGCCACGGCACCGCCCACACCATCCCGCCGCACAAGGTCAACTACCGGGCCAACATGTGGGCGCTGCGGCACATCGGCATCGAGCGGATCATCGGGGTCGCCGCCGTCGGATCGATTCGCGGCGACATGGTGCCCGGCGCCATCGTCATACCCGACCAGATCATCGATTACACCTATGGCCGGCACAACACCTTCTTTGAAAACGACCTCACCCATGTCACCCATATCGACTTCACCAATCCCTACGATGAGATGTTGCGGCTGGCCCTGTACAACGCCGCCGAGACGGCCGGGATCGAGGTGATCGCGGGCGGCACCTATGGGGCGACCCAGGGGCCGAGGCTGGAGACCTCGGCCGAGATCAACCGCATGGAGCGGGACGGCTGCGATCTGGTGGGCATGACCGGGATGCCGGAGACCGCCCTCTCACGCGAGCTGGAGATGGGCTACGCCTGCTGCGCGGTGGTCGCCAACTGGGGGGCGGGACGGGGCACGGGGCCGATCACCATGGAGGAGATCGACCTTCATCTGTCCGCCGGGATGGAGAAAACCCGCAAGCTGCTCTCCACCCTTTCGGGCATACTGTGACGGACCGGACATTCGTGCAAGATCGAGAAAAAGGATATAACCGATTGATTGATAAGATCATAATGCCTTCCAGGTAACCATTGTGGAGCACCCCGGTCTTACGCTGTAGCGGACTCTGCCTGTGTGACAGAAATCAATCCATCGAGCGACGGTTCATGATATCAAGAACCGTTGCTATAGTTTGTGGGACAGAACTGACCAGACGAGGTGAATGCCGTGGCCGATGAAGAGCAGAACAAAGACCCCGGTGCTGTGAACGGACCCGGGGAGGATAGGGCCGTGACCACCGCGGATGCGGGGGAGAAAGCGCCAAGGAAAAAGGCGGCCAGAAAAAAGGCCGCCAAAAAGAAGGCGGCGCCGAAGAAAAAGGCTGCCCGGAAAAAAGGTCGCTGCAAAGCGCTCCCCGGTGCCGGCCGATGCGCCCGGAGCCGGAGAAAACACTCCCGCCACTCCCCCCGCTGACGCGGCATCCGGCGCTGGGGAGACCCCTTCGGCATCCGTTGCGGCTTCCTCCGCGCAAAAGGGGGGTGAGACGGATACCATGGGGGGCGATGCGGCGCAGGCAGTGGCCGGGGAGGGTGCTGCGCTCAAATCCAGGCAAAACGAACGGCTTCAGGAAAAACTCAGAGAGATGGGCATCATGGCAGACGAAAGCAGAGAGGCGCCGGTATCCCCAACCCCCACGGTAAGCCGTACAAAGCACACGGCACCGTACAGACCGCGCGGCATGCTGCCCAAGCTGGTGCTCGGCGTGCTGATCGTGGTGGCCGGGTTTATGTACATCAAATCCGTGGCCCAAAAGGATCCGTCACCGGGCGTTGACGATAGTGTTGATGTGTCCACGGAGGGGGTAATGCCGGTTACCGGAGAGGGTGATACAGTCGAGTCGATCCCGCTGACCACCTCCGCCCAAGAGGCGGCGCGGGAGGCGGGGGATACCAATGCCTCGCCCGGTACCACCGATGGTTCCGAAATCCACCCGGAACCGGCACCCGGACACACCCTGACAATCTCAGAAGAACAAAATGTTACAAGTGAAAATGGAAGTGCTCTATCAAGTGATTCCGGCAGCGGCTACGAAGGTCTGTTCAGGCCCCTGGAGCTATCCTCGCCACTGAGCGGCGCCCAGGAGCAGGGCGGCCCGGATACGCACGGGCAGGCCCCGGTGGTGCAGCCCCCGATGATACCGGCCCCGGAGCAGGGCGTTCAGGATCCGCCTGCAACCACCGCCCCGGTGCGGGAACCGGGCGCGGCGCCGGAAGCACAACCGAGTGCCGTCGCTGAAACCGCGACCACCGGCGGCGCACCCGAAGCGGCACAGGAGGATAGCAGCGCCGAAGGGGCAGGGGACGCACGTGCGGAAACCTCCACGCCACCCGGGGCCACGCTACCCGCCACACCCTATCCTAACTATATGGGTTCCGGGCGTCGCCAGGCCACCGCGCCGGAGCGGCCGCCCTGGGTGCAGGAGCGCCTCAAGCGCATCGAGGCCATGCGGCAGCAGCGGCGCTGGGGGTATGGCGGCGCACAGGGACCGGCCCCATCGGCTGAACCCGGCCTCCCAACCGCCACGTATCGGCCCCGTCTACCGGGCGACTTCTATCGCTACGGTACCTACCCCTATCCATACCCCTATCCGCCGACACCCTATGGTTATGCCAGCCCACCTGCCACAAACAACGCCGCAGGCAGCGATTGACGGGGGATAGCGGGCCGCATGGTGGCGGATCTCCATGCCACCACGCGGCCCCGGGGTGTTGACCTCGAATGCTTCGGATCGCGGTCCAGGGAGGGGAGTGCATGCTCAATATAAATCACCGTGAGACGACCGAAATCATCGGTCAGCTGAACAGCGCCGTCCATTACCACGAGGAGTGGTTCGAGCAAGAGTGTCGCTACCTCGTGAAAGATTTTGGGACATCCCAGTCCCCAAAATCGACTCGCCAACGCGACAGCCGTTACTGCCCCGACCGTCCTGCGCTCATCACGACTCCGTCCCGCACATTGCAGCAAAGCTGCTCGTGCGCAACTCCGTCATGATGACCACAATGACTCTACGGCGTGTCGGATGCGCTATTTGTATGCCCTACGTCACTCCCTATCGGTCGTAACTGCGGCCATACAACCGCGCCTACGCCTATCGGGGACTAACCGCCTTCGCTTCGCTCTCCATGGCGGTTAGCGAAGGTGACCCAACAGCTGGTCTGCCGGACCCAGCCGCACCCCGGAGAGATATCCCGCGATGCCCACAGGGGATGTCACTTCGGGCACTGGTACTACCACCAGGCCCATCCGCGCTTGAAGGAACACCCGGGATTTCAGGCCATAGAGCCGCTTCACAAACAGATGCATGACAACGCCTGTGCGCTGCTGGAGAGCATCGGCGGCGGCGAGTCCATCGGTAGCGAGGCTTTTGAGCGCTTCGCCCGCTCGGTACGGGATCTGAGGGTACAGATCAGGGCACTGTGCGACGAACTCACCATGCTGTCGCACAGTATCGACCCGTTGACCGGGGTGCTGAATCGTACCGGCATGCTGACGCGGCTCAGAGAGGATCAGGAGATGGTCAAGCGGTGCGTGCAGCCCATGACGCTGATCATGATCGACCTGGATGACTTCAAGCAGGTAAACGACCGCTATGGCCACCAGACCGGAGACAACCTATTGCGGCGGGTGGGCGACCTGCTGATCGAAAAGACCCGGGCCTACGACCACGTCTATCGATACGGCGGCGAGGAGTTTCTGGTCGCGATGCGCAATGCGCGGGTCCATGAAGCGACGCCGTTTTCAGCCCGGCTCTGTGAACAGATCGCCGCCATCCGTCTCGAACACAGTCGGGAGGTGATCGGTACCACCGCATCGATTGGACTTGCGGAAGTGGAGGGCACGGCCTCCATTACCGAATTCATCCGGCGCGCCGACCTGGCCATGTACCAAGCCAAGCGGTTGGGAAAAAACCGCCACTTCTGTTGGAGTGGCGAACTGGAGTGAAACATAGTCCGCTCGGCGCGACGGTTACCGGGATATCAGGCAGAGGTACGCGCCGGCCAGTTTACTGAAACCCAAGAACCGGGGCACACCCAAACCCACTCGTGTGGATATCCTGCGCTTATGGCATTTAACATAATATATATTATGCGCTTTATGGGGGTGGGTAGCCCGGCTAGCTCCAGATCCACAGGCTGACCCGGATTTTCAGGCATAAACCTGAAAAAGCGCTGTAAACAGGCGCTCTCTCGCAAGATCTGAGTCCTTTGCGGTCAGGGAGATTCGTGGATTTCACAGACAGGTATCAAGTGGATGTTTTTTGCGGCTGCTAATAAGTGTACTCTGGAGGGTGTCTCGGTTCTGCAGGTACCACAGACCTGTTTCGCGTGTGGCTTTGTGTAAACGGATTAGAGAGAATGGAGCAGACCGGGTCTGCGGACACCGCCAGGAGATTGAGGGTTGACCAGTCCCTGGGTCCGCTACCGTTGAATGCCGCCACATTGACAATGGACTTATGCGATGTCTGCAGCAGATGTGAATTCCAGCCTGTCCCCGATCGAGCATGTCGCGCTGGAGCGGCGTGCGCTCAGTGCCCTCCTCGACCAGTGGCGGGGGGCGTTTCCGGATGCCGGCCTCCTCGCACTGCTGCCCGAGGCTGAAAAGTCAAAGCTGGCGCTTTTGCAGGATTGCTGTCTTCAGGCGGGACTTCCCCTGGTGGGCGCCCTCTTCCCGGCCCTGGTGGTGGATGGGCGATTCGTTCAGGATGGGGTCCTGCTGCTGCGTTTCGACCGACGCGTTCCCTGTTTCCTGGTCGGAGGGCTGAACGATGGTTCGGCGTCGCCCGAGGAGAAGATCGGCGAGGCACTGTCGCCTGCACTCAAATCGTATGGGGAGCATACCCCCAAGCCTTCGCTCTACATGATCTTCGACGGCCTGCTCCCGAACATCGCAACGATTCTCGAACGCCTCTATCTGCGTCTGTCGGACCGGGTCTGTTATGCCGGCGTGAACGCCGGAAGCGAGACCTTTCAGCCGATGCCCTGCCTGTTTGATACTCAGCGTGTGGTCGGTGACGGGGTCCTGTGCCTGCTGCTGGATGGCGACGCCACGACGGTCGTGGAGCATGGCTACGGGATTCCCGATCATGTTATGACCGCTACAGCCACCAACGGTAATCAGATCATGAGTATCGACTGGCGGCCGGCCTTCGAGGTGTACCAGCGGATCATCCGCAGGGAGTGTCCCGCTTCAGGCTCTTGTGCCACCGTTCCAGCTTTCCGTTGCTCTGCGGATAGTAAGGTGAGGTTCGTACATGATCCATACCCTTGACCCGAATGAACGCCTTGAAGTCCTTGGCGACAAACTGGGGACCGTTGTCCGAAATGATTCGCGGTCTGCATTCAGGAAAGGCCTCCAGCGCCCGCTGCACGATGATTTCCACATCCTGCTCGGTCATCTGCTCCCGGATCTCATGGTGTACAATGTAGCGGCTGTAACCGTCCAGGATGCTGCACAGGTACAAGAGTGTCGCTACCTCGTGAAAGATTTTGGGACATCCCAGTCCCCAAAATCGACTCGCCAACGCGACAGCCGTTACTGCCCCGACCGTCCTGCGCTCATCACGACTCCGTCCCGCACATTGCAGCAAAGCTGCTCGTGCGCAACTCCGTCATGATGACCACAATGACTCTACGGCGTGTCGGATGCGCTATTTGTATGCCCTACGTCACTCCCTATCGGTCGTAACTGCGGCCATACAACCGCGCCTACGCCTATCGGGGACTAACCGCCTTCGCTTCGCTCTCCATGGCGGTTAGCGCATGTCCTTCTTTTTCAGCTTCGCTTCCAGTTCAGCAAAGCGACGTTGCTCAGCCTTTACCCTACCCCTGTCTTCCTTCTCGAAAGCGGCCGCGCCATTCTCAAAGAACTCTTTTTGCCAACGGTAGAACATGTTGGGGTTCAAACCGTGGGCATCACACACGTCTGATACCGGCTGCCCCTCAACCAGGTGCTGCTTCAGGATTGCCACCTTTTCCCGGGGCGTGAAATTTCGTCGGGTTCGTTTGCTCATATTTTCCTCCAGAAGTTACTACTAACTCAAATTGAGGAAAACTCCAATTCCGACTGAAGCGGAACAGTCGCCAACGGCGTCTGCGTGAATCATATCCAGGTGAGACCCGTCCACAGATGGGGCAACTCTGTTTCGCACCTTGCTCCTGCTCTACATGTACAGTCACCTCTCCATCTGACATGGACAGATCCACGCAAGAGTGTCGCTACCTCGTGAAAGATTTTGGGACATCCCAGTCCCCAAAATCGACTCGCCAACGCGACAGCCGTTACTGCCCCGACCGTCCTGCGCTCATCACGACTCCGTCCCGCACATTGCAGCAAAGCTGCTCGTGCGCAACTCCGTCATGATGACCACAATGACTCTACGGCGTGTCGGATGCGCTATTTGTACGCCCTACGTCACTCCCTATCGGTCGTAACTGCGGCCATACAACCGCGCCTACGCCTATCGGGGACTAACCGCCTTCGCTTCGCTCTCCATGGCGGTTAGCGCATGTCCTTCTTTTTCAGCTTCGCTTCCAGTTCAGCAAAGCGACGTTGCTCAGCCTTTACCCTACCCCTGTCTTCCTTCTCGAAAGCGGCCGCGCCATTCTCAAAGAACTCTTTTTGCCAACGGTAGAACATGTTGGGGTTCAAACCGTGGGCATCACACACGTCTGATACCGGCTGCCCCTCAACCAGGTGCTGCTTCAGGATTGCCACCTTTTCCCGGGGCGTGAAATTTCGTCGGGTTCGTTTGCTCATATTTTCCTCCAGAAGTTACTACTAACTCAAATTGAGGAAAACTCCAATTCCGACTGAAGCGGAACAATTGAGCGCATGGCCACCTACGATGCCCTCACCGACCTGCCCAACCGGATCCTGCTGATGGACCGGCTATCACAGCTGCTGGCCAGCAGCCGCCGGCGCGGCGACTCGGCGGCGACGCTGTTTATCGACATCGACCGCTTCAAGGGCATCAATGACTCCCTGGGACATCCGGTGGGCGACGCCCTGCTCCAGGCGGTGGCGCGCCGTATCAAGGAGAGCATCCGGGCCGAAGACACCGCGGCCCGTCTCGGGGGGGATGAATTCGTGATTCTGCTACCGGCCCTCTCCGATGACCCCGAGGAGGCCGCGCAGCTGGCGCAAATGTGGGCAGAAAAGATCAAGCGCCGCCTCTCCCATGCGTATATGATCGATAATCACGAGCTGCACGTCACCGCCAGTATCGGCATCGCCCTGTTGCCGATGGGAGACGAAATTGCCGACGACATTCTTATGCATGCCGATACCGCGATGTACCGGGCCAAGGAGTCGGGGAGGAACACCACCCGTTTTTTCATTCCCAGCATGCAGTTGGCGGCTGAAGAGCGCCTCCGGCTGCAGAACGACATGCGCCGCGCCCTGCACCATGGCGAGTTCCAGCTCCATTATCAACCCAAGGTCGACAGCGCGGGAAAGATCGTCGGGGCGGAGGCCCTGCTGCGCTGGAGGCACGCCAGCAACGGCATGGTGATGCCCTCCGATTTCATTCCGGTGGCGGAAGAGACCGGACAGATCCTGGATATCGGGGACTGGGTGCTGGTCAATGCGCTCTCGCAACTGCGCCAGTGGGAGAGCGCCCGCGCCGCTGCCCTGGGTGCAAATCTTTCGATCAACGTCAGCCCACGGCAGTTTCGCCGACCCGACTTCGCCTTTTACATTGAGCGCCTCCTGCGTGACTCCGGGGTTAATCCCGGGCATCTGACTCTTGAGCTGACCGAGGGCGTATTGGTCGAAAACATGCAGTACACCTTGGATAAGATGAATGCCCTGAGGGGTCTCGGGATCCGCTTTTCGATAGATGACTTCGGAACCGGCTACTCATCCCTGGCCTATTTGAAGCGGCTTCCGGTGGATGAGTTGAAAATCGACAAGGATTTCATCCGCGACGTGGCCAGCGACCCCAACGATGCCAATCTGGTGGAGACCATCATCACCATGGCAGGAAATTTCGGGCTGGAGGTGGTTGCCGAGGGGGTGGAGACCCGTGAGCAGTTCGATTTTCTGCTCAACCGTGGCTGCGCCTGCTTTCAGGGCAACTATTTCAGCGAACCGAAGCCGGTGGAGGAACTCACCGACCTCATCCATTGACCCCGAACGGTAATCCGGGAACGGAAACAGCATGCCTGATCGCGGCTCATTTCAGATAAACGAGGACCTGATCTACCTCAATCACGCCGCCGTCGCCCCCTGGCCGCGCGTCACCCGTGACGCCGTCCACGCCTTCGCCGAGCAGAATGCCAGCCGCGGGGCGGCGGACTACCCCGTATGGACTGAGGTGGAGCGGAGGGTACGCCAGCGGCTGGCGCGGCTGATCAATGCCCCCTCCCCCGACGATATCGCTCTGCTCAAGAGTACCTCGGAGGGCCTCTCCATCATCGCCCATGGGCTGCCGTGGAGCCAGGGTGACAATGTGGTGACCTTCGCCCAGGAGTTCCCCTCCAATCGGATTATATGGGAGTCGCTGGCCCGCCTGGGTGTGGAGACGCGGCTGATCGACCTGGCGGGGGGCGAGAGCGCCCTGCTCGCCGCGTGCGACCGGCGAACCCGGCTGGTATCGACGAGTTCGGTGCAGTACACCTCGGGTTTTCGCATCGACCTGGAGCGGATCGGCGACTTTTGCCGACCGCGCGGGATCCTGCTTTGCGTCGATGCGATTCAGAGTCTGGGGGCCCTGCGTTTCGATGTCGCCGCCTGTCAGGCCGACTTCGTGGTCGCAGACGGACACAAATGGATGCTCGGACCGGAGGGGGTTGCGCTCTTCTACGCGCGGCCTGTGGTGCGTGAACACCTGCGACTCAACCAGTTCGGCTGGCACATGGTGGAGAACCTGGGGGAGTTCGACGCCACCGAGTGGTCACCCGCCTCCAGCGCGCGAAGGTTCGAGTGCGGCAGCCCCAACATGCTGGGAATTCACGCCCTCGATGCCAGCCTCGGCCTCATAGAGGCTGAGGGGATGGAGGGGATTGAGCGGGCCGTGCTCGACAATACGTCGCATCTGATGGATCTGGTGCGGGGTTGCGCCCGCCTGCATCTGCAATCCGATCCGGCGAGGCCGCGCCGGTCGGGAATCGTCACTTTCCGCATCGCGGGCACCACCCCGCAGTCGGCCTGGCGTGAGTTGATGAACCGGGGGGTGATCTGTGCGCCGCGCGGTGGTGGCGTTCGTTTCTCACCCCATTATCACACCCCAACGGCAGAGTTGGGCAGAGCCGTGGAGATCGCCAGCACGCTGCGCTGAAGGCGACTGCCCGTTTCCGCGCATGGGCACTCACTTTCCCGCAGCCATATCAGATAAATAAGGGTATCCGCAATCGGTGATTGATCGAGGGTGGTGACATCTAACCCCAGATCAATCACGAAATGCGGATACCCGGATTAATAAAGGATTAGGCTCGCTTGGCCGAGACCCACAAACCCGGGGCCGCTGGGCCGGTATCAACTGCGAGGCTTCCCGGGCTTGGCCGCCTTCTTGGCCAGGTGTGGTCGATTTTGCTTTTGCGGTCGCCATCAATCAATTCACCCAGCAACCGCTCCCTTGATAATGGTACCATTATCTAGTACTATTTTCCCATGAAACGCAAGCACCAGAAAACCCTTGAATTGATCTTTTCCCGCCCAGTAAGTGCCAATATCCAGTGGCGCGATATTGAGGCGCTGCTTGTTGAGCTGGGTGCCGAGATCAGCGAGCGGGAGGGTTCTCGTGTGGGTGTGCGGTTGTTTGATGACCGTCGGGTGTTCCATCGGCCACACCCTTCGCCCAATACCGACAAAGGTGCGGTGGCCGCTATCCGTGAATGGTTGAAAGAAAATGAGGTGACGCCATGATGAATACATTGCAGATTAACGGCTATCGTGCCGTGATCAAATACGACCCTGACATCGATCTGTTCCGGGGTGAATTTGTGGGCTTGAATGGCGGTGCGGATTTTTATGCGGCTGACATCGAGGGCCTGAAGAAAGAGGCCGCGCTTTCCCTGAAGGTGTTTCTTGATATGTGCAAGGAAGAGGGCGTTGAACCCCGAAAGGCGTATTCCGGCAAGTTCAATGTGCGGGTGCCTGCCGACCTCCATGCGGATATCACCAGCGCCGCCACAGCCGATGGCAAGAGCCTGAACCAATGGGTGGTGGAAACCCTTGAGCATGCTGTTCATTCTTGAAAATGGCAAGCCGCTTTTTCTCTAGGAGAGGGCTCTCAACCAACTTGGCACGAGCTGTGGTAAATAGCTCGATTGGGATGAAGGCAAGTTGAAAGTCCTCTGACCCAATATCAAATTGATCGAGGGTGGTGACATCTAGCCCCAGATCGATCACGAGATGCGGATAACCATAAATAATTAACTTAAGCAAAATTCAATAACACATTGTATATTATGGTGTTAATTAATTCTCGGTTAGACTGGCCTTTATGCTCACAAATGACCCGGGATGCTCAGACCGTTGAATAACAGAACACAAGAGTGTCGCTACCTCGTGAAAGATTTTGGGACATCCCAGTCCCCAAAATCGACTCGCCAACGCGACAGCCGTTACTGCCCCGACCGTCCTGCGCTCATCACGACTCCGTCCCGCACATTGCAGCAAAGCTGCTCGTGCGCAACTCCGTCATGATGACCACAATGACTCTACGGCGTGTCGGATGCGCTATTTGTATGCCCTACGTCACTCCCTATCGGTCGTAACTGCGGCCATACAACCGCGCCTACGCCTATCGGGGACTAACCGCCTTCGCTTCGCTCTCCATGGCGGTTAGCGATGGACGCTACAACCCCGAAAAAATGATCGTCGCCCCGCTAACAGTTACCGGCCTGCCTAGTTCTCGGCTAATACCCTAGTCTGGTTGTACGGTATTTGTGGTCACCTAATGGTTTATGAAACATTCGGGCTAAATTAAAAAAGAGCGCAAGAGTGTCGCTACCTCGTGAAAGATTTTGGGACATCCCAGTCCCCAAAATCGACTCGCCAACGCGACAGCCGTTACTGCCCCGACCGTCCTGCGCTCATCACGACTCCGTCCCGCACATTGCAGCAAAGCTGCTCGTGCGCAACTCCGTCATGATGACCACAATGACTCTACGGCGTGTCGGATGCGCTATTTGTATGCCCTACGTCACTCCCTATCGGTCGTAACTGCGGCCATACAACCGCGCCTACGCCTATCGGGGACTAACCGCCTTCGCTTCGCTCTCCATGGCGGTTAGCGATCGCATTGCCATCCTCTGCGCCAATCGCCTCGAATGGGTGCTGTTCGACCAGGCGGCCCTCGGCATGGGTCTGGTCACCGTCCCCCTCTATACCAACGACCGGGCGGAGAATATCGCCTATATCCTGGACAATGCCGGGGTCCGGCTGCTGGTGGTCGAAAACCGGGAGCAGTGGCTCGCCCTGAGCGCAATCGACCGGGGGCTGACACGGCTGGCGCGCATCATCTCCATCGAGCCGGTCGGCGAGGACCGGGGGCTGCCCCTTATCGAACTCCGGAAGTGGTTGCCGAACGGCCCCCAGACCCTCCGGGAGATCGCACCCGCCCCCCAGGATCTGGCCACCATTGTCTACACCTCCGGCACCACCGGCAGGCCCAAGGGGGTGATGCTCATGTCCTGGTTCAGCCTGAACCGGAGTTTTCCGGTTCACATTTAAGAGACAACCTCACGGCTGCCCGTGGGCAGATGTACCGATTGTAACTGCCTATTTTCTGCACGTCGGTTACGTGCTTCTGCC
>PQCP01000134.1 GCA_003062205.1 Candidatus Sedimenticola endophacoides | reverse complement strand
ATGAGTCAATCCCAGAGAAAATGAAAAAGCTTCTGCTCAATACCCGGGCGGTATTCGATATTTTGAAAATGACGCGTAACGCGATGCCACGTAATGGGAATTTTGCCGGAGCGTAGATTTACCGTGATGTGTGGGTGTCCCAAAAAGACATGTGTGGGTGTCCCAAAAAGACATGTGCTCGTGGGGGATGTCAATGTGTGGGTGCCCCAAAAAGACAGTCCTGTAACATATGGGTGCTTTAGTGAAAGTGGTATCTTTATCAGCGCGAGCACAGGGATGTGCAGGCAATCCGGAGCCTGTTGGTAGGGTGATGATCAAATCTGTGGTCTGTATCGATCCAGGGATGAGGTTCAGCTGCTGCGCGCCTCTGTTTGCGCGTTTTGATTTGGTTAGTGTCGTGGGGGAGGGGAAAGGCAGGGTGTCAGGGGCTGTTTGTTCCTATTACGTTGGTGCTCACCGGTGCACATCCGCTGTCGACAGACCGGGGTCCATGGGCTGATGTTTCAGCGCATGCGTTTCCGGCTGGCCATCAGCGCCGAGCGCTATCTGCGCTATTATCGCGGCAGGGCTCGTTCCGTGCAGGCAGTGTTGGAGGATGGGCGGCAGGTGCGGTTTCCCGCCAGTGCGTTGCGTCCGTTCGTTACCCATGAGGGGATACATGGCTGTTTCGAACTGACGCTGGATGAGCGAAACCGTTTGTTGGGGTTGCGCCGGCTTTCGGAGTGAGCGGTGCCTTCACCGTTGGTTGATGTGGATCAAGCGCCGGCATCGGGGCGTTGGCCTACACTTTGGGGGTGTGTCGGCGCGGGTGTGCCGTGTCCGCCATTACGCCGGAACATTCCAGGATCATGAGGCGGCCTCTGGCCGGGTGGTTGATGTGTATCGGAATTCCTTTGCAGATCGTAGAACAGCGCGAGTTTTCCGCCCTGTGCCGGGGACGTGGCGGCGGCCCGGTGCAGGAGGTCAACACCCTGTTGATCGGCCCACAGCCGGTCGGGACCTGGGTGCTAAATTTCCTGGGCAGCGCGCGTGAGGTGCTGAGCGAGATCGATGCCAGGCGCATTGATGACGGTTTGCGGGCGCTGGAGGCGGTGATGCGCGGCGAGTCGATCGATGTGGATGAGTACTTTTCCGACCTGGCCGACCCTGACCGCCCGCCCGGACGGGTGCGGGGCGGTGTGGACGAGGCGGGATCCTGAACGGGTGTTTACACGGTTGGGTGCTGCGGGGCGGTTGTACCTGGCGGGGGTGGCCCTGGGGCGGGAAGGGCACTTTCATCCGGATGGGACATGAGGATTACTATGAGGAGCACTGAGTATGGGTAAAAGTATCAAGGGTAGCGAGACTGAGAAAAATCTGTTGACCGCCTTCGCCGGTGAGTCCCAGGCGCGCAATCGCTACACCTATTTCGCGGGTGCGGCGCGAAAGGAGGGGTTGGTGCAGATCGCCCACATCTTCGAGGAGACGGCGGATCAGGAGAAGGAGCATGCCAAGCGGTTTTTCAAGTTTCTGGAGGGCGGCGAACTGGAGATCGCCTGTGCCTTTCCGGCCGGTGTGATCGCCTCCACCCTGGAGAATCTGCACGCCGCCGCCAGCGGCGAGGAGCATGAGTGGAGCGAGATGTATCCGGCCTTTGCGGAGGTGGCCGACGCGGAGGGTTTCCCGGAGGTGGCCGCGGCCTTTCGCGCCATCGCGGTGGCAGAACGGCAGCACGGCAAGCGCTACCGGGATTTGGCGGATAATCTGGAGGCGGGCCGGGTGTTTAAACGCAACGGCCGCGTGGTCTGGCGCTGCCGCAACTGCGGCTATCTGCACGAGGGGGAGACGGCGCCCGAGATGTGCCCCGCCTGCATTCACCCTCAGGCTCATTTCGAACTGCTGGCCGAGAACTGGTAGGGGTCAGCCCCGAAGCAGTCGATGCGAAAGTGCGCCTCGGTGCGGAGGTGTTCGAGGTCGGCGATCCGCTCCTGCTTCTGTCTGCTCGCCTGCCAGTAGTAAGGGGTCATGGCGAGCAGTCGGCCGGCGTCGCCGGGCTGTGTCAGGTGGAGTTCGAAGCGCAGTTCCTGGTGCTGCAAGTACCTCAGCCCGGCCACCTCGGCTGGCAGCGGGTCATGGAGCCGGGGCCGGTCGTAGACCATCTCGCGCAGCCGGTAGAGATGGTGTGATCCTGGGGATACCCGCAAATAGAGCCCGCCGGGGCGCAGCAGGCGGGTGATCTCTGATTCGTACCCGGGTGCGAACACCTGCAGCAGGCAGTCGACGCCGGCGTCGGCCAGGGGCAGGCTGGCGTTGCTGGCGACCGCGAAATGGATCGCGCGGTGGCGGCGGGCCGCCAGGCGCACCGCCTCCTTTGAAATATCCACTCCGCTCACCTGGAGTTGCAGCAGGGGGTTTTCCGCCTCCAGCAGGTGGGCGATCAATCCGCTGTAATAGCCTTCGCCACAGCCGCTGTCGAGTAGATGCCAGTGGTCCCGGCCCGCAGCGTGTTCACGGCACAGATCTCCCAGGCGCTCGGCCAGGGGGCGGTAGTGGCCCTGTTCGAGAAACGCCCGGCGGTTGGTGATCATGGCCCGGTCATCTCCGGGTTGGGCGCTGTGCCGGTGGTGGGAGGGCAGCAGGTTGACGTAGCCCTCCCGGGCCTGATCGAAGCAGTGGTTGGCGGCGCAGCGGAAGCTGCGGTGGTGCAGCTTGAGCGGGGCGTGGCAGATCGGGCAGGTCCAGGCTGGAGTGATTGAAATGGGCATCTGTGCCTCGGTGGATAAACCGAATCGCCACCAGGCGAACCGAATTATCAAGAAAAATGCATGTCGATCAATTGGCTATACCCGGCATCCGGGGTGCATTCAAACAGTGCGTTGGTTTGTTAGGTGCGGGATGCGGGGTAGGGGTGCCTATTCTATCCCGGGCGTCGTGGCGGTGGTAGCCGGGGCGGGGGGGTTGTTGATCACCCGGGGAATCTATGTAGGATTGTGAGGTCGAAACAGCACAACCAACCGCTACCAGAGAAAATGATATGAAGAAGATTGGTAACTATTCAGCTCATTTTGCCATGATTAGCCACATCAGGCTTTATCCAATTCCATGAAGTCTGGATTCTTGCCTTGAAAAAGCAATGCCAATGCTTCTGTGGCTGAGACGCCCTGCTTACGG
>PQCP01000128.1 GCA_003062205.1 Candidatus Sedimenticola endophacoides | reverse complement strand
CAATGTGCGGGACGGAGTCGTGATGAGCGCAGGACGGTCGGGGCAGTAACGGCTGTCGCGTTGGCGAGTCGATTTTGGGGACTGGGATGTCCCAAAATCTTTCACGAGGTAGCGACACTCTTGTAATCAGATGATCACCACATCAGATTACGTGGGCACTCTCAATTACCGCTTTAGCCGCCGGGAAATCCGTGAGCATACCAACTGGAGCGATACCGCCCTGAAAGTGCATCTGGCCCGGCTGGCGGAGATGGAATACCTGCTGGTGCATCGCGGCGGCCGGGGACAGTCCTACGTCTACGAGCTGCTGTACCAGGGCGAAGGCGAACGGGGTGAATCCTTCCTGATGGGGCTGATCGATGTGGACGCCTTGCGCAGGAACCACGGCTATGACGAAAAGAAGTCAGGGAAAAACGGTGAGCGGTCAGGGTCTGGTCAGCCCCCGGTCAGGGGTCAGTCAGGGGCTGGTCAGGGTGGTAAAAATGGCCGCAAACCCAGCAACGGCAAGGCTTCCAGCGATCAGGAGGGGGAAGACGCCGAAAAAGCACTGATCCGGCCCAAGCGCGGAAATGGATCATATCGTAATCATGCCCCGGCAATGAGCGCGAAGGCTGCTGAGTGATGGCCCGCAAGAAACGCCAGGCGGCGAGCCCCAAACCCGACCCGTACCCCATCGACCACAATGGCATCACGCCCTACCTGAACCGCTTCCTGGAGTGGTCTGCCGCCGTCGGTCTGAGCCCGAGAACCGTAGACATCCGCCAACGCATGTTGAAGCGCTTCATCCACTGGTGTGACGAGCGCGGACTCGACCGGCCCCAGGACATCACCCGCCCGATCCTGGAACGCTACCGGCGCTATCTCTACCACTACCGCAAGAGCAACGGCGAGCCGATCAGCTTCGCCACCCAGCAACAACGCCTGGTGCCGATCAAGGCCTTCTTCAAGTGGCTGACCAAGGAGAGCCACATCCTCTACAACCCGGCCTCTGAAATGGAACTACCCAGAGTCCACCGGCGCTTACCGAAACACGTCCTGACCCATGAAGAGGTCGAGCGGATCGTCAATCAAACCATGTTGCACGGTGACCTTGGCATAAGAGACCGGGCCATCATCGAGACCCTGTACTCAACGGGCATCCGCCGCATGGAGCTGGTCAACCTCAAGCTCTACGACGTGGACACGCGCAACGGCACGCTGATGGTCAGAGAGGGAAAGGGCAAAAAGGATCGTATGGTGCCGCTGGGACAAAGAGCCTGCACCTGGATCGGCAAATACACCGACGAAATACGCCCCGGCCTGGTAGTAGAGCCGGACGACGGCACCCTGTTCCTGCACGAATACGGCGAGGCCTTCCACAAGAACCGCTTGAGCGACCTGGTGAAGAAGTACATCGAGCAAGCGGGGATCGACAAGCCCGGCGCCTGCCACATCTTCCGCCACACCATGGCCACGCTGATGCTGGATAACGGTGCCGACATCCGGCACATCCAGGCGATGCTGGGACACAGCCAGCTATCTACCACGGAGATCTACACCCAGGTATCGATCCGCAAGCTCAAGGAGATCCACGCGCTGACCCATCCGGCGGATGCCGGGCAGGATGCCCCAATGTCGCGGGCGCAGGGATGCGCAGGAGCGACCAGGCCGAGACAGCAGAGAGCAGAAGAGACCGGGGAAGCGGACGAGGATGAGCTGTTCACCGCTTTAGCTGCCGAGGCCGATAATGAGCAAGAGTAACCGGACCGCCCGTCACGTTGCTTGCAATGTCTTCCGGTATCCACACCGTCCTCCTCGGCTTTGGCTTCCTGCGTCGCCCTACCTCCTGCATCCGTGCAGTCGAGCCAGGCAAGCAACGCGCCGGGCTACGCCGTGCCAACCGGAGAGGGAAGTGGCTTCGATGAGCGCCGGAGAAAGAGTCGGTGCAACACCAGCTATCGCTCGTGTTGCGGAGTGGCTGTTGCTCCGCGCCAGAAAGGCAAAAACCGCCTTACTGGCGCTGCGCGATCTACCCCCCATCCCCCTCAAGGGGGCTTTGAACCGGGCATGTAACATAATGTTGGAAATTATGCGCAGTAGCCAAGTTGCACTCTCCCTCGTGCCTCGGTCGGCGCAACTCGTCTACTGTGCGCTGCGCCGCATAATTTACATTATGTGTAAATGCCCGGCAGCCACTCCGCTGCGCTCCACGGCTGTAAGGTGTGCTGCGCACGTCCGGCTTTGTCTTACGCCGCTACGCGCTCCAGCCAAAGCCGGTTTTAGATTACCCGCCCTCCCATGTGTCAGTGCCTGGTCGGCTCCAGCCAGCGCAAAAACCGCGCTGTCTTCCGCTTCGCCCAGGCCCTGCCACCCCTCAATCATGTTGGCTCCGTGGAAGAAGTCTTCCTGCACATGCGGACAGCGTAGCACCGTGCTCGAACCGTCAAGGCCAAGCCCATCGGGTTCTCCGCTGCGCTCCGAAGCCTTGACGGCCCTGCGCGCGGCGCTGGTGGGTTGGCATGTCCAGAAAGCCTTTCTGGGCTGTAACCAGCCAGAGGAGACAACACCATGACCAAGCGCATCATCATTGATCTGCCAGAGGAGTTTATCGAGCTGTGCGAAGCGGACGGGGTAGAACCGAAGATAGTCCTTCGCGGCTTCATCGCCGACCTGGCCGAGATCATGAACTGGGCCAGAAACCCCCGGGAAGACGGCTACAGCAGCAACGGCAGCGATGAACGGAGAATGGCCCGCGAATACTACGAGCGGGTCGGCTATCCGTACTGGAACAAGCTGTAACACCAACCCACCAGGCCGCCCAGCCGGGCGGCCCTCCGGGGCGCTGACGCGCCCCTCATCAGCGGCTAAAAAGAGACTTCCCCGGCAGGCTGATTTACAATCGAGCGCATGTCTGCCGCGCTCAAGCTCACTCAGGAAGATGCAAAGCTAAGCCGAAAACCGCCTCTAGGCGAAAAACGGCCTAAGCTGCGGCTCGTCTGGGAAAATCCAGATCTAAGCCACGGAGCGCAAAAGGAAAAACCGGAAGTTAAGCCGGAACCGTCGTATGGCCGAGTTCTTTACAACTACTTCCGAACCTACGACCCTGCGACGGGACGTTATCTGGAATCTGATCCCATCGGTCTGGATGGTGGGCTGAATACTTACTCCTACGCGTACGAGAATCCACTTTACTGGATTGACGAGG
>PQCP01000130.1 GCA_003062205.1 Candidatus Sedimenticola endophacoides | reverse complement strand
GCGGTTCTTGGGTAGACTTGGACATGGGGCGACCTCGTTTAGCTTCACCGAAGCGTTTTTGGCGAAATACCAATTATATCAATTGGTTGAACGAGGTGCGCCCTTTTTTATGAATAATTCGGGTTAATATTGTGGGGCTAATCGACCCCGATGTCTGTTGACCGGCATCAAGACAATCGTCCTTTAAGAACAACGAAATCGCCATGGGGCTGCTCACCGTATTACTGTTGCTGCCGCTCGCCGGTGCCGCGCTGATCGCCCTGATGCCGGGCCAGTCGGCGATCCGGATCAGACGGGTGGCGATCTTCCAGTCAGGACTCACCCTGCTCTTCGCATGGTGGTTGATCGGCCGTTTCGATCCCGCCGTCGCCGGCCTGCAACTGTTCGAGCAGCACAGCTGGAACCCCCGCCTCGGCACCTCCATCTCCTTCGGTATCGATGGCTTCTCCTTTCCGATGGTGCTGCTGGCCACCCTGCTCTGTTTTATCGCCATCCTCGCCTCATCGGGCATCCGGGAGCGGGTCAAGGGCTACTACCTGCTGCTGCTGATCCTGGAATCGGCCATGCTCGGGGTGTTCATGGCCCAGGACTGGGCGCTCTTCTACATGTTCTGGGAGCTGACCCTGATCCCCCTGTTCTTCCTGATCGACCGCTGGGGCGGGAGCAACCGCAGCGCCGCCTCCCTGAACTTCGTGCTCTACACCATGGCCGGTTCGGTCTTCATGCTGGTGAGCCTGCTGGTGCTGTTCGACGCGGTCCCCGGCCACTCTTTCTCCATGGCCAACATCTCGGCCGGCGCCAAAGGATTGGAGGAGCAGCGCCAACTGTTGATCTTCTTCGGATTTCTGATCGGCTTCGGGGTCAAGATGCCGATCTTCCCACTGCACGGCTGGCTACCGCTGGCCCATGTCGAAGCGCCCAGTCCGGTGAGCATTCTGCTCTCCGGGATCCTGCTGAAGATGGGTTCCTACGGGCTGATCCGAGCCGCCGAAGCGTTGCCCGCGGCGGTGACCGCCCTCCAGGGCACCCTGGTGGCGCTGGCGATGATCAGCATGATCTATGGCGGCCTGCTGGCCTGGCGTCAATCCGATCTGAAGAAGATGATCGCCTACTCCTCGGTCAGTCACATGGGGCTGGTCCTGTTGGGCATCGCCGCGCTCAACCTGTCGGGGCTGACCGGAGCGGTCTACCAGATGACCGCCCACGGCCTGGTCGCCGGTATCACCTTCCTGCTGATCGGTCTGCTCTACGAGCGCACCCACACCCGCGAAATCACCCGCTATAGCTCCCTGGTGCGGGTGATGCCCCGTTTCGCCTTCTTCACCACCCTGGCCTTCGTGGCCGCCGTGGGCCTGCCCGGCACCGCCAGCTTTATCGCCGAGTTGCACGCCCTGGTGGGCGGCTACGAGCGCTGGGGTGGCATGGTCGCCCTGGCCACCCTGGCGGTACTGGTGAGCGCCGCCTATGGAGTGCGCACCATCGGCCGCCTGTTCACCGGCCCGGTGCGCCCGGAGATGGAGAATGTCAGCGATCTGCGCACCGGCGAAATGCTCGCCGCCGGCGTGCTGAGCCTCGGCATCCTCCTGCTCGGTATCTTTCCGGCACCGGCGCTGGAGATGATGAGCGCCTCCATCAGTCAGCTCAGCGGCGCCTTCGCCCTCTATCAGTAGGAGTTGCGGCATGTATATCAAGGCCCCCTCCAGCGACATCCTGCGCGAACAGCTCCGGCACGCAATCGAGCATTTCGCGCATGTACTCCCGAGCCAGGCGCCGATCAAGGATTTCGTGCATCACAACACCCTGCACGGATTCCAGCATCTCTCTTTCTTCGAGGCGCTGAAGGCGGCACACGAGGTGACCGGCGCCTACGGCTACCTGCCGCCGGAGCAGTTCCGCCGCCTCTACGACCAGGGCCGCATCGACGACAGCGATCTCGACTACGCCCTCCAGGCGGACAGGACCCTGGAGGCCGAACGGCCGATCGCCGTGCTCGGGGAGTCGACCCTGCGCCGCCGGGATATCTACATGGCCTGCCTGCGCTACCCCTTCCGGCCGGTCACGGGCTGTCAGCTCAACTGGCAGCAGGAGGAGAAGAACGCCTTCTGCGCGTTCCAGGAGGATCTCCCCGCGCAGCGCCGGCGCCTGCTACTGGAGCGCTCCGGGAGCGGTGAGTCCGAGACCATCGCCGCACTCTGGTCGGCCTGCCTGGAGCAGTTGGGCCTGGAGCACTTCATCGTGCACCCGGAGGAGTTGCTCGACCTCTCCACCGAGCAGGCGGAGCGGATGATGACCGAACTGGCCGCCGTCGAGGAGGTGGAGAGCGCCGACCGCCTGCTGGTGCACCGGCTGATGCGCCGGGAGGCAGAGCGCCAACGCGTCTCCCTGTTCAAGAGCGTCGGCCCGGAGATCACCCTCGGCGGGCTGCTCTCCCAGATCACCGGCGTCGATATACGCGAGCAGATCCGTCCCCTGCTGGTACGCCACCTCGCCGGTCACCTCGACCAGGGGGTGGCCTCCTGGCACAACGGCAGCCGCGACCAGGGGTTCTACCGCAGCTGGCGGGCCAGCGCCCTCGACGACCAGGCCTGGCTGTTCGAGGAGATGCCCGACTGGCGCGACCAGATCGAGAGCCTGGATGATGATCCGCTGGAGGCGATCAGCGGCGAGATGATGCGCCTGGGGGTGGCCGAGGATCAATGGATCAACTACCTGGAACATCTTGCACTGGAGCTTCCCGGCTGGTCGGGAATGTTCTTGTGGCGCCACCAGCACCCCGGCTACGATGGACAGGAGCAGGTCCCGGTGGAGATGGCCGACTACCTCGCGGTGCGGCTGGTACTGGAGCGACTCTACGCCCAGCGACTGTGTCGCGACACCTGGCAGATCGAGCCGAGCCTGGACGTAATGCGCTGGTACTTCAAGCGCCGTCGGTCGGAATTTTACGTACGCCACGCCCTGTTCAACAGCCATCTGCCCGAATACCTGGCCACCCTTGCCCAGCGCCTGAGCGATCACTACGCCGTCGACGGCGAGGCCTACCGGCAGTGGCAGCATCTCGGCGACATGATCTGGACCTGGCGCCAGAGCCCCTCTTCCGACCGTCCCGAGGGCTACGGCCTGCACCGCGATGCCTGGCCCCTGTTTCGCCTGGCCCAGCACCTGGGACTGAGCGCCGGGCAGCTGCGCGGACTGGACCCGGAGCAGATCGGCGAACTGTTCACCACCATGCAAAGGCTCGAACCCCAGCGTCTGGGCCACACCTGGCTGCTGGCCTATGAGCGCCACTACCGCGAACAGATATTCAACGCCATCGCCAACAACCGTGGCCGTGGCCGCTGGAGCGAGCGGAGCCGGCGCCCCCAGGCGCAGCTGGTGTTCTGCATGGATGACCGCGAGGAGGGAATCCGCCGCTATCTGGAGGCCAACAACCCACGCATCGAGACCCTCGGCGCCGCGGCCCACTTCGGCGTACCCCACTTCTGGAAGGGCCTGGATGACCGGAAGGTGACCGGTTTAACGCCGGTGGTACTGGTGCCTTCACACGAGATCCGCGAAGTGGCCCGTGGCGACGAGACACACCGCTGCACCGTGCACCAGAGGCGCCGCGCCCTGCGCCTGCGCCTGCGCGAGGGGCTGCACCAGGAGATCCGGCGCAACCTGCTCAGTTCGACAGTGGCGATCGCCCTCTCCGCCCCACTTGCCCTGCTCAGTCTGATCGGCAAGGTATTCGCGCCATTCGGCTTCGGTCGGGCTGCTCAAACGGCCCAACGCGCCTTCGACACGGAGGTGGCGACCGATATCGAGCTGACCGCCGCCCAGCCCAGGGCGGGCCTGAGTCCGGAGAATCCGCAACTCGGCTTCACCGACGAGGAGCAGTTGCAGCGGGTGGGGGGATTCCTGCGCACCATCGGCCTGCAGCGCGGCCTCGGCCACCTGGTGGTGATCATGGGACACGGCTCCGAGAGCCAGAACAACCCGCACATCGCCGCCTACAACTGCGGCGCCTGTAGCGGCAACCACAGCGGTCCCAACGCACGCATCTTCGCCGCCATCGCCAACCGCCCGGCGATCCGGGAGCGGCTGCGCCGCGAGCACGCCATCGACATCCCGGACGACTGCTGGTTCCTCGGTGCCGAACACAACACCTGCGACGAGACCATCACCTGGTATGACCTCGATAAGCTGCCGCAGGCGCGTCGGGAGGATTTCGAGCGCCTGGACGGCGAGCTGAAGCAGGCGGCCGGGGAGCATGCCCGGGAGCGCTGCCGCAAGTTCCATTCGGCCCCGCGTGACCCGGCCCCCGAGCGCGCCCTGCGCCACCTGCTGGGGCGGGGTATGGACTTCAGCCAGGCGCGCCCCGAGCTGGGCCATGCCACCAACGCGGTGGCCTTCATCGGCCGCCGCTCCCTTACCCAGGGGGCCTTCTTCGATCGCCGCGCCTTCCTGATCTCCTACGACGCGACCCAGGACCCGGACGGCGCGGTGCTCGAACCCCTGCTGCTGGCCAACGGTCCGGTGGGCGCCGGCATCAATCTGGAGTATTACTTCTCGACCGTCAACAACGAGCAGTACGGTTGCAGCTCCAAGGTGACCCATAACATCACCGGCTTTCTGGGAGTAATGGAGGGGGCCAGTTCGGACCTGCGCACCGGCCTGCCACGGCAGATGATCGAGGTCCACGAGGCGATGCGCCTGCTGGTGATGGTGGAGGCCGGGCTCGACGTAATCGGCGCCATCTACGCCCGCCAGCCCCCCCTGCAGGAGCTGATCGGAAACGGCTGGCTGATCGTCGCCGCGGTTGACCCCGACAACGGCGCCATCCATCTGTTCGAACCGGAGACCGGCTTCGTGCCCTGGGAGGGCGAACCCAGCCCCCTGGCCGAGTTCGAGCGCTGCCACGACTACTACCGGGGCCGCAGCGAACCCCTGCCCCCGGTGCTACTGCGACAGGAGGAGGGCGCATGATGCTCCACGAGCTGGCCTGGCTGATCCCGGCCCTGCCGCTGACCGGCGCCCTGCTGGTCGGAGTGACCCGGCTCTATGCCGGCAACCGGGGCGAGGCGGGCGAACGCTTCACCGCCCGCCTCTGCCTGGGCAGCGCCGGGCTTTCGCTGCTGCTGCTGCTGGGCCTCGACCTGCAGGCGCTGCTGGCAGGGGCCCCGGGGCAGATCCACCACGGCACCTGGTTCGCCAGCGGCGGCCTGCGCCTCGACATCAGCCTCACCCTTGATCCGCTGGCCCTGGCCATGGGCACCCTGGTGGCACTGCTGTCGCTGCTGACAATCCGCTTCTCAGTCAACTACATGCATCGCGAGGCGGGGTTTCAACGCTTTCTGATGATCCTGACGCTGTTCATGGGGGCGATGCTGCTGATCGTCACCGGTGGCACGGTGGCACTGGTGTTCATCGGCTGGGAGCTGGCCGGGATCAGCTCCTATCTGCTGATCGGCTACGCCCTGGAGCGCGACACCGCCACCGCCAACGCCAACCGCGCCTTTATCACCAACCGGATCGGTGACGCAGGCTTCATCCTGGGAATCTTCCTCTCCCTGGTCTGGATCGGCGACCTCGACTGGCCCGCCATCCGCTCCGGCGCGGGGCAGTTGGAGACCTTCAGAGCGGGCATCCTCGCCTCCGGCTTCCTGCTGGCGGCCCTGGTCAAGTCGGCCCAGGTGCCTTTCTCCTCATGGATCGCCCGGGCACTTGAAGGCCCCACCCCCTCCAGCGCCATCTTCTACGGAGCACTGCTGGTGCACGCGGGCGTGTATCTGCTGATCCGCCTGGAACCGCTTCTGCTACAGGCCCCCGCGGTGATGGTACTGGTGGCCGGTTTCGGCGCGGTCACCGCCCTCTACGGCTGGCTGAGCGGCCTGGTGCAGACCGATATCAAGAGCTCACTGATGTTCTCCACCACCGCACAGGTGGGGCTGATGTTTCTGGCCTGCGGACTGGGGCTGTTTGAGCTGGCCGCCTGGCACATGCTGCTGCACACGGCCTGGCGCGCCTGGCAGTTCCTGCACGCCCCATCGCTGATGCATATGGTCGGCGCCGCGGCACGCCCCGCCCCCCCGCTGGCTCACTCACAACCGCCGGCTCTACACCGCCGCTCTACAGCGTTTCTGGCTCGACCCGCTGGCCGAGTGGCTGCTGGTGCGCCCCACCCGCAATTTCTCGCGCGAGACCCGCGACTTCGACGAACAGGTGGTGAGCCGGGTGATCGGCCTGCCGGGGCAGATCAACGCCATCTCCTCGCTCGCCCAATGGGAACAACGCAAACACGGATACCTTACCCCCGAGGGGGAGATCGGACGCGGACGCGGGGCCCTGGGGCGGCTCATGGAGTGGCTCGCCAACCTCATGAACTGGTTCGAGGAGCGCCTGGTACTGCAGACCGGTGGGCGGGGGCTGAAAGGGCTGATCGACACCCTCGGCCACTACGTCAAGCAGACAGAGTTGCTGCTCGCCCAGCCACGCTACCTGCTGCTGTTGATCATGGCCACCTTCGTGGTGATTCTTTAACGTTGGGTATGGGCATGCAAGAAATCCTCTGGACGGAACAAGGCGGCCTGCCGATCCTGGCCCTGCTGCAACTGCTGCCACTGCTGACGGCGCTGCTGGTGCTGCCCCTCAAGGCGGCGCGGACGCGCATCGGGCTGGCCCTGTTCGGTAGCGGCGCGGAACTGCTGCTGGCGATCCATCTCCTGGCCGGCTTCGACAGGGAGCAGAGCGCCCTGCAGTTCGCCGAGCACCTGACCCTGTTTGGCCCTCTCGCCTATCACGCCGCGGTGGACGGCGTCGGCGTGCTGTTCGTACTACTGACGGCGCTGCTGAGTCTGCTAATGGTGGTCTACAGCCCGATCCGGACGGAAAACGCCCCCCGGCTGCTGGCGCTGATCCTGGCCGCCGAAGCGATCCTGATGGGACTGTTCACGAGCATCGACCTGGGTTGGTTCCTGCTGCTTTCAGTGGGGGAATTCATGGTGGTCGGCGCACTGATCGCCGGCTGGTCGCACTCGCCCGAGAAGGATGTGGCCCTGGCACGCTACTACCAGTTCCTGGGCACCGCCATGCTGCTGACCATCATCGGCGTCTCGATGCTCGGCTGGCACCACCACGACACCAGCGGCGGCGCCTGGAGCTTCGATCTGTTCGACCTGGCAGGCGGCCATCTCGACCCCGACATCCAGACGGTGATCTTCTTCCTGCTGTTCTACGGACTGGCCATCCGCATCCCGGTGTTTCCGCTCCACGGCTGGTTGCCGAGCGTCGCCGAACATGGCACCACGGCACTCGCCCCCACCTTCCTGCTGGGGCTCAAGGTGGGGGTCTACGGCCTGATTCGTTTCGTGCTCCCGATCCTGCCGGACGCGGTGCAGCGCTGGCAGGAGTTCGTGGTCACCTTCGCCGTGTTCGGCACCTTCTACGCCGCCCTGCTGGCGATGCTCCAGGTCAACCTGCGCCGCCTGCTGGCCTTTGCCGTGGTCAGCCACACCAGCATCCTGTTCATCGGCCTGTTCAGCCTCAACCACCTCGCCTTCACCGGCAGCGTCCTCCTCTCGGCCACCTTCGGACTGGCCATCACCGGCCTGCTGATCACCACCGGACTGGTCTATCAGCGCACCCATACCGCCCTGCTCGACCGGCTGGGCGGACTGTTCGACCGCATCCCACTGATCGGCCTCGCCTTCTTCATCGCCGGTCTCTCCATCGTCGGCATGCCGGGCACCCCGGGCTTCGACGCCGCCCACCTGATCATGGAGGCGGCCATGCGGCGCTTCGGCGCCCTGGTCACCATCGCCGCCGCCCTGGGCAACGTGATCGCCGCCGGATTCCTGCTGTGGGCCTTCCAGCGGGCGTTTCTGGCACCCGCCTCGGGCGACTCTGCAACCTCACGGGTGGCACGTACCTCCCCGGGAGAGGCCCTGCTGGCACTGATCCTGATCCTGGTGCTGCTCGGCAGCGGCTTCTACTCCGAGCCCTGGATCGAGCTGGTCGAACACTCGTTCGTCAACCTCGACGCCCTCTACGCTGACTCCGGACACTGACCATGGCCGAACCATCCCACACCCTGCCCCTAATCAGCCTGCTGCTGTCAATGCCCCTGGGCGCGCTGCTGATCTGGATCCTGCCCAATCGAAGCGCGCGCACCATCGCCCTGGGCACCGCCATCGTCGACCTCTGCCTGGCGATGACCATCCTGCTGGGCTTCGATAAGGGGCAGGCCGGTTTCCAGTTCGTGGAGCGCCACGACTGGATCCCCTCGCTGAACATCCACTACCAGGTGGGGGTGGACGGCATGTCGGTGCTGTTCCTCCCCCTGACCGTGTTGCTGTTCATCGGGGTGATCATCAGCTCCTGGACCAGCGTGCGCACCCTGCCCCGGCTCTACTACTCACTGCTGCTGATCCTGGAGAGCGTCACCCTCGGCATCTTCTGCGCCCTCGACACCATCCTCTTTTTCCTGTTCTGGGAGCTGACCCTGATCCCCGTCTACTTCCTGATCAGCCTCTGGGGCATCGGCCCCAACCGCCGCTATGCGGCGGTCAAATACACCCTGTTCATGCTCGCCGGCGGAGTACCCCTGCTGTTCGGTTTTCTGCTGCTCGCCTTCGGCCACGCCGGGCAGCAGGGCGCGGGACTGCCAACCACCCTGGCATTCGACTACCTGCGGCTGCTGGAAACACCTCTGCCTCCGGCCAGCCAGGGGACCATCTTCCTGCTTCTGCTGGTGGGTTTCGCGGTCAAGACACCGCTCTTCCCCCTACACACGTGGATGCCGGTGCTGACCATGGAGGGACCGGCCAGCATCGCCGCGCTGATGACCGGCCTCAAGCTGGGCGCCTTCGGCCTGATCCGCTTCGCCGTCCCCCTGGCGCCCGACGCGGCCCGTGACCTGCATTGGCTGCTGGCCGGGCTCGGCGTGGTGGGCATCCTCTACGGCGCCGTGGTGGCGCTCAGCCAGACCAACCTGCGGCGCATGCTCGCCTACTCCAGCATCAGCCACGTCGGGCTGGTGGTGTTGGGCATCGCCTCGCTCAACCTGCAGGGAGTCCAGGGGGCGCTGTTTCAGCTGATCAATTTCACGCTCATCGCCGGCGGCCTCTTTCTGGTTACCGGCTGCCTGCACCACCGCATCGGCTCCACCGATCTGGTCCACCTCGGCGGCGCCGTCCCAAGAGTGTCGCTACCTCGTGAAAGATTTTGGGACATCCCAGTCCCCAAAATCGACTCGCCAACGCGACAGCCGTTACTGCCCCGACCGTCCTGCGCTCATCACGACTCCGTCCCGCACATTGCAGCAAAGCTGCTCGTGCGCAACTCCGTCATGATGACCACAATGACTCTACGGCGTGTCGGATGCGCTATTTGTATGCCCTACGTCACTCCCTATCGGTCGTAACTGCGGCCATACAACCGCGCCTACGCCTATCGGGGACTAACCGCCTTCGCTTCGCTCTCCATGGCGGTTAGCGACAGCATGCCGCTGCTGACCCTGTTTTTCTTCCTGTTCGGACTGGCGGCGATGGGCGTACCGGGCACCAGCGGCTTCCCCGCCGAGCTGCTGATCATCCTCAGCGCCCTGCAGACCCACACCGGGGCCGGGCTGGCGGCACTGTTCGGACTGGTGGTGGGCGCCGCCTACTTTCTCGACATCTACCGCCGCGCGTTTCTCGGTCAGGCCCGCGGCGAGGTGATTGCCGGCGCCGTCGACCTGCAACGGCGCGAACTGGCCCTGGTCAGCCTGTTCGCCCTGCTGGTACTCGCCTGGGGCCTCTACCCGGCGGCCGTCCTCGACTTCAGCGCCGGTGCCGGCGCCGCCTGGGCCCAGCGTCTGGGCGACTAGCGCAGCGCATGGATATCGGCCCGGTTTTGACGTAGCATGGCGGCTTCCGGGGCACGCCCCCATTGCGCGGTACCACATGGCATGCCGGAACCGACCAACTGCAGCCTGCAAAAGAGAGTGTCCTGCAACAGCGGAAAATGCTCACCGGTGTACTCGGCAAGGCGATGCATGAGCTCGCCAACGACTGTTCAGGAATCCTCGACGAGCGTGTCCTGCTCGAAGGGGTGCTGAGCAGCGCCCTGCCCGGTTTCACCTTCTGCAAGCATCTCTACGTCATGGACCGTGGCGGAGTGCAGGTGACCGACAACATCAGCCAGACAGGGCGCGACGCGACCCACTTCGGGCGCGACCGCAGCACCCGCCCCTACATGCAGGGGATCGTCGGAACCACCGACTTCAAGCTCTCCCAGGCCTATATCAGCTGTAATAACAAAAGGCCATCGCTGACCGCCATTCAGGTGATACGCAACGGCCAGGGAGAGCACATCGGCTTTCTCGGCGCCGACTTCGACCTGCGCGAGCTACCACGCACCGGCGCCAGCTACGCCGAGCCCAAGGTGTGGCGCCAGATCAAGGGCGATCCGGCGATTCGCGGGGGGCTGTTCCTGCAGACCCGGGCCGAGAGCATGCTCGACTCGCGCCTGGACGAGGTACTGCCGATCATGCACGAATTGATGAGCGAGCACGGCGTGTTCCACGGCAAACTCCACTACTCCAGCAGCCGCGCCACCATCTGGCAGGCGGACGATCCGTTCATTTACCATCTGCTGAACATCGACGAGGTCACCGACCCCGACATCTGCCTCGCTTACCCCCGCCGCCCCTACCACGAGCGGGCCATGGTGCCCCAGGAGCAGATCCCGGAGGTGTTCGAGATGTTCAGCAAACTGCGTTTCGCCGACGAGAACATCTACCTGCGGGCCGGCTCGCTCAATATCATCAACGGCATGGTGGGCATGAACTTCTCCTGCGACGGTTCCCACTACATGCCTTACAACGAGTTCCTGGACAAGAACACCGACTTCTGGTTTGGCACACCCAGGTAGAAAACCTCCCAAGCCCCCGGGTTTCCATCCATTTCATTGGTCCGCCCCGTGCCGGTACAATGGCACTGGATCCGTAGCGCCCAGTAACGGGCGATCACGTTGCCCAGGGCGGCGTGCAATCCGGCACATGCGGAAAACGGGCGTGATGCCCGTTGGAACTGAACCGCCTGTGCCCGCGGGAAATGCGGACTAGAATTAAGCGGAGCAGCAGTAAGGGAGTGTATTGCCGATGGATGCAACAGGGGTGAAAGGGAGCCGGGGCGTATTCCTGGCATTGATCAGTGTTCATGGACTGATCCGGGGCAGCGACCTGGAACTCGGACGCGACGCCGACACCGGGGGCCAGACCACGTATGTGGTGGAGTTGGCCAAGGCGCTGGGGGGGCAGTCCGGCGTACGGCGGGTGGTGCTGATCACCCGGCTGGTACGCGACCCCGCCGTGGCGGACGATTACGCCCAATCCGTTGAAACCATCGCCGACAATGTCACGATCGTACGCATTGAGGCCGGGCCCGACCAGTACCTGCCGAAAGAGGCACTCTGGGACCACCTCGACACCTTCGCCGACAACACCCGCACCTGGCTCCAGGAACAACCCCATTCGCCCGATCTGTTACACAGCCACTACGCGGACGCCGGCTACGCAGGCAGCCTGCTGAGCCGTCAGCTCGGTATCCCCCTGGTACATACCGGTCACTCCCTGGGGCGGGTCAAGCGCCGCCGCCTGCTCGCCGCCGGCCTGGATGCCCCGACCATCGAACAGCGCTATAACATGGCACGGCGAATCGAGGCGGAGGAGACCACCCTGGCGTCGGCCGAGCGGGTGATCACCAGTACCTACCAGGAGATCGAGGCCCAGTACGGCCTCTATGACCACTATCAGCCGGAGCAGATGCAGGTGATCCCCCCCGGTACCGATCTGTTGCGCTTTCACCCCCCGGACGGCAGCGAGTGGCAGAGCGCCATGGCCGAGGAGCTGCGCCGCTTCCTGCGCGAACCGGAAAAGCCGCTGATCCTCGCCCTCTCCCGCCCCGATGCACGCAAGAACATCGCCTCCCTGCTCATCGCCTACGGCAAGTCACCGGACCTGCAGGCATGCGCCAACCTGGTGATCGTGGCCGGCAACCGGGAGGATATCAGCGATCTCGACAGCGGCGCCCGCGAGGTGCTGACCGATATCCTCTATCTGATCGACCGCCATAACCTCTACGGCAAGGTCGCCTATCCCAAGCACCACGCCCCCGAAGAGGTACCCCTGCTCTACCGCCTGGCCACTGCCTCCGGCGGCGTATTCATCAATCCGGCACTGACCGAGCCCTTCGGCCTGACCCTGATCGAAGCGGCCGCCAGCGGTCTGCCGATCGTCGCCACCGAGGATGGCGGACCCCGGGACATCGTTGCCAACTGCCAAAACGGACTGCTGGTCAACCCCCTCGACCACGAGTCGATCGCCGACGCGCTGCTGGAGATCCTGAGTGACTGGGAGGGGTGGCAGGAGCGCTCGGTGGAAGGACTCAGGGGGGTGCGAGAACACTACTCCTGGCAGGCCCATGCCGCCAATTACCTGAACCTGATCCGGCCGGTGATCGACAAGACCGAGCCGCTGGTGCGCCCCCCGGCCACCCGCCGCCCCATGCTCTACCACGACCGGGCGATCTTCTCGGACCTGGACCAGAATCTGTTGGGTGATCTCGATGCCCTGCCCGAGTTCATCCGGCTGATGCGCACCAACCGCAAGTGCGCCACCTTCGGCATCGCCACCGGGCGGCGCCTCGACTCGGCCCTGAAGATCATGCGCCGTCACGCCATCCCCGAGCCCGACCTGCTGATCACCAGCGGCGGCACCGAGATCTACTACGCCCCGGAGCTGACCCGCGACAACGCTTGGACCCGCCACATCGACCACCACTGGTCCCCCCATCTGGTGCGGCGTGCCCTGCGTGAGGTGCCGGGTCTCAAACTGCAATCGAAGCATGAGCAGAGCCACTTCAAAATCAGCTACTACATCGACGCGGAGCGCGCGCCCTCCATTGAGGAGATCAACGCCCTGCTGCACAAGGAGGAGCTATCGGTAAACGTGGTCCACGCCTTCGGCCAGTTCCTGGACGTGCTGCCGATCCGCGCCTCCAAGGGACTGGCGCTACGCTACGTGGCGGCGCGCTGGGGCATCCCCCTGGAGCGGGTGCTGGTGGCCGGCGGCTCGGGAGCCGACGAAGACATGATGCGCGGCAACACCCTGGCGGTGGTGGTGGGCAACCGCCACAACGAGGAGCTGGCGGCGCTGCTCGACACCGAAAATATCTACCTCGCCCGTCAGCCGGGGGCCCTGGGCATTGTCGAGGCAATTGAACACTATGACTTCTTCCGCAGTTGCACCGTACCGGAGCGGCACGAACAGCCGGAGGGCACATGAACCGGCGGCTGCTCTGCACCGACCTCGACCGCACCCTGCTACCCAACGGCGCCCAACCCGAATCACCCGGCGCGCGCAGCCGTTTCGCGCGTCTGATCGCCGATTGCGGGATCACCCTGGTCTACGTCACGGGGCGGCACCTGCAACTGGTGCGCGAGGCGATCCAGTTCTACGACCTGCCCCGACCTCACTATGCCATTACCGATGTCGGCACACGCATCTACGAGCAGCAGGAGGGGCAGTGGAACGAATGGGAGCGGTGGGGGAGCGAGATCGGGGCCGACTGGGCCGGCCACAGCGCCCTGCAGATCCACTCCGAACTGCTCCACGACCTGGAGCAACTGCGCCTTCAGGAGTGGAACAAACAGGGCACCCACAAGCTGAGCTACTACATCCCGCCGCACACCGATCAGCAGCACCTGAGCACCGAGATCGGGCAGCGCCTCCAGGCCCGCGGCATCCACGCCAGCGTGGTATGCAGCATGGACGAGCCGGCCGGGATCGGGCTTCTCGATATCCTGCCGCGCGGCGCCTCCAAGCTGCACGCCATCGGTTTCCTCTGTGAGCAGCTCGGCATCGGACTGCAACAGACCCTGTTCGCCGGCGACAGCGGCAACGACATGCAGGTGCTGACCAGCCCGATCCCCTCGGTATTAGTGGCCAACGCCTCCCCCGAGGTGCGCGACGCGGCGCTGGCAGAGGCACGGCGCCTCGGCACCGGCGATGCCCTCTATTGCGCCCGGGGCGGCTTCCGCGGCATGAACGGCAACTACAGCGCCGGCATCCTGGAGGGAGCCGCCCACTTCCATCCCGGTTGGCTGGAGAGCCCCACCGGGGAAGAGGGCGGTCAGTGATCCGGCCGCTGATCTTCGGCGAGGTGCTGTTCGACGACTTTCCCGACGGCAGCCGGGTGCTGGGCGGCGCCCCGTTCAATGTCGCCTGGAATCTGCAGGCCCTGGGCGCACGCCCGCTGCTCATCTCGCGCGTCGGCAACGACGCCCTGGGCCGTTCGATCCGTGAGCAGATGCAGCACTGGGGGATGGACCTGTCGGCCATGCAGCTCGACTCCGCCCATCCCACCGGCACCGTGGAGGTGCGCATCGACGATGGCGAACCGAGCTACGAGATCGTGGCACCCTGCGCCTACGATTTCATCCGCTTTGACCACCTGCCGCGTCTGGGTGAGACCGCGCCGCTCTACCACGGCACCCTGGCCACCCGCCAAGACACCTCCGCCGCCACCCTGCACCGGCTGATCGAACACTACGCCCCCCGCCGCTTCGTGGATATCAACCTGCGCCCGCCGTGGTGGGACCGGGAGCAGGCGCTGCGCCTGCTGGCGGGCGCCTGCTGGGCCAAGATCAATGGCGAGGAGCTCGATGCCCTCTGCCCCGACCGGGGCCGGGGGCGCGAAACCTGGCTGCGCCGCCACCTCGACCTCGACCTGCTGATCGTCACCCACGGCGCCCGGGGGGCCCGCGCCTGGGGCCGCGATGCCGGACCGTTCGAGGTGACACCGCAGACGGTGGCCCGGATCACCGACAGCGTGGGGGCGGGGGACGCATTCGCCAGCGTGGTCCTGCTGGGCCTGCTCCATGGCTGGGAGACACCGCTGCTGCTGGAACGGGCCCAGGCGTTCGCCAGCGCCGTGGTCGGCCTGCGCGGCGCCACCACTGGCGATCCCCGTTTCTACGCCCCGTTCCGGGAGCAATGGAGCCTGTCATGACCCTGCCGCAACGCTTCCTGCGCGAACTCGAAGAGTATCTGCGCGACCACCGCAACCAGGCCCACAGAGTGTGGCACCATCTGCACGGAATGGAGCGCAACTTTCTGCTGCGCAGCGACCTGCAGGACGCCTTCGCCGACCTGGTGGCCGAATCGGACCAGGGGCTCTCCGCCTCCCCCATCGCCCGCCTGATCGGCTGGTGCCAGGAGGCGGCGCTGAACGACGCCTGGATCTATCTCGCCCTGCGCACCCGCGTCGCCCGCTGGAACTACCTGCGCATCCATGTCGACACCATGGCCCCGGAGCCGATCGACGTCTCCGTCTTCCTGCACTTCAAAGAGCAGCTGGCCGACGGCTGCTGTGACGACGAGTGGGCGCTGGAGATCGACCTGGAGCCCTTCTCCCGGGAGTTCTACAAACTGCACGAGGCCCATTCCATCGGCAAGGGGGTGGAGTTTCTCAACCGGCGCCTGTCGAGCCGACTGTTCGAGGATCTGGGCAAGGGCGACCGCCGCCTGCTCCAGTTCCTGCGCGTGCATCGCTGGCGCAGGCAGCAGTTGATGCTCAGCGAACAGATCACCGACATGCACGAGCTGCGCCACGCCCTGCGTCTGGCCGGCGACCTGCTTGAGGCCAGCGCGGCCCAGACCCCATGGAGCGAGTTGAGCGGCCCGCTGCGCGCCCTCGGCTTCGAGCCCGGCTGGGGCAACCGCGCCTCGCGCATCCGCCAGACCATGCAACTGCTGCAGAACATCCTGGAGGCTCCCGACCCGGAGAACATCGAACAGTTCCTGGCCCGGGTGCCGATGATCTTCTCGGTGGCCATCCTCTCCCCCCACGGCTGGTTCGGCCAAGCCGACGTCCTGGGCCGTCCCGACACCGGCGGCCAGGTGGTCTATATCCTCGACCAGGTGCGTGCCCTGGAGAAGGAGATGCTCAGCCGCATCGCCGACCAGGGCCTGGAGATTGAACCCCAGATCAGGGTGATCACCCGGCTCATCCCCGAAGCCGAGGGCACCAGCTGCGATCAGCGCAGCGAGGCGATCGCCGGCACCCACCACGCGCGTATCCTGCGTGTGCCGTTTCGTGACGGCGACGGCTCGGTGCTGCCCCACTGGATCTCCCGGTTCGATATCTGGCCCTACCTGGAGCGCTTCACGGTGGACTGTGAGCGCGAGCTGCTGGCCGAGCTGGGCGGACGTCCGGACCTGATCATCGGCAACTACTCCGACGGCAACCTGGTCGCCTCCCTGCTGTCGCGTCGCCTGCGCGTGACCCAGTGCAACATCGCCCATGCCCTGGAGAAGACCAAGTACCTCTACTCGGATCTCTACTGGCGCGCCAACGAAGCGCAGTACCACTTCTCCTGCCAGTTTACCGCCGACCTGATCGCCATGAACGCGGCCGACTTCATCATCACCTCCACCTACCAGGAGATCGCCGGCACCGCCGAGAGCGCCGGACAGTACGAGGCGCACGGCGCCTTCACCATGCCGGGACTGTACCGGGTGGTGCACGGTATTGATGTCTTCGACCCAAAATTCAACATCGTCTCACCGGGCGCCGACCCCGAGGTCTACTTCCCCCCCTCCGACACCGAACGCCGCCACCTGCACCTGCTCGACGAGATCGAGCGCCTGGTGCTGGGCGGCGAGACCGGGGAGGATATCCGCGGCGCGCTGACCGAACCGGACAAGCCACTGCTGTTCTCCATGGCCCGCCTGGACCGCATCAAAAACATCACCGGCCTGGTGCGCTGGTACGCCGAATCGCCCGAACTGCGGACCAGCGCCAACCTGTTGCTGGTCTCCGGCCATGTCGACCCCTCCCGCTCGGACGACGCCGAGGAGCGCGAGCAGATCGAGCTGATGCACCAACTCATGGACCACCACCAACTCGACGGACAGGTGCGCTGGATCGGCAGGCACCTGGAGAAGGATCTGGCCGGTGAACTCTACCGTTTCGTCGCCGACCAGCGCGGCGCCTTCGTCCAGCCGGCCCTGTTCGAGGCCTTCGGCCTGACGGTGATCGAGGCGATGAGCACCGGCCTGCCGACCTTCGCCACCTGCTTCGGCGGCCCCATGGAGATCATCGAAAACGGCGTCTCGGGCTTTCACATCGACCCCAACCACGGCACCGCGGCGGCGGACAAACTGGCCGACTTCTTCGCCTGCTGCCGGGAGGCGCCCAACTACTGGGTGCAGATCTCCAACGGCGCCCTGCACCGGGTGGAGTCACGCTACACCTGGGCGCGCTACGCCGAACGGCTGATGACCCTGTCGCGCATCTACGGCTTCTGGAAATATGTCACCGACCTGGAGCGGGCCGAGACCCACCGCTACCTGGAGATGCTCTACAGCCTGCAGTTCCGGCAACTGGCAAAAACCCTCAGGAAGGACTGAAACCCGGTTGTGTTTCCAGCGCACGCCCCCATATATTGGAGCCTCACGCCGGCCACACCAGGAAGCCCCGCCATGTCCGAACTCCCTCCGCTCATCGAACCGCAGCAGTTGGAGCCGCTGCTCGGCCGGGACAACCTGCTGGTGGTCGATCTCTCCAAGGGGACCACCCATCAACAGCTGCACATCCCCGGCGCGGTGTTTTTGGAGTACGAGCGGATCATTGCCAACCGCAAACCCGCCTACGGCCTGCTGCCGCCGCTGGAGACGCTGGAGCAGGTGCTGTCGGAGACCGGCATCGGCAACCGGACCCACGTGGTCGCCTATGACGATGAGGGGGGCGGTAAGGCATGCCGCCTGCTGTGGACCCTGGACACCCTGGGCCATGCCAGCCACTCCCTGCTCAACGGGGGGCTGCATGCCTGGGCCAACGAACATTTTCCCGTGGAACAAAAGCTCACCCCCCCGGCACCGGCGCGCTTCAGCGGCCAGACCGACACCACCCGGATCGCCGACGCGCGCTATATCCTGGAACACCTGGATAACCCCCGGGTGTGCCTGCTCGATGCCCGTTCGCCACAAGAGTACAGTGGCGCGAAACGCTTCGCCGAGCGTGCCGGACACATCCCCGGAGCGGTCAACATGGAGTGGCTGTGGGCCATGGACCGGGAACGGAATCTGCGCCTGCGCCCCGAGGCACAGTTGCGCAGCGAGCTGGAGGCGCTCGGCATCACCCCCGACCGGGAGGTGATCACCTACTGCCAGACCCACCACCGCTCCTCATTCACCTATTTCCTTCTGAAGCTGCTCGGCTATCCCCAGGTGCGGGGTTATCCCGGATCCTGGTCGGACTGGGGCAACCGCAGCGACACCCCCGTGGCCTGTTGAGTCCCGGCGGCGTGGGTGGCTGGGGACTCAGGGGGGGACGCCGGCGGCTGGCGCCGTTCATGGCGGCACTGCTGGCTCTCTACGCCGGTTACTACTGGGGCAACCGCCAGGTCGTGAGGGAGATACCGGCAAGCCTGCTGCGGCTGCCCGCCCCCCTCGCCCTGGCGCCGTTCGAGCTGCTCGACCAGGATGGCGAAACCTTCACCAACAGCCACCTGAACGGGCGCTGGAGCCTACTGCTGTCCGGCCGCCCCCCGCCCTGGGAGGCGACCCGTGACCGGCTTACCCTGGCGGCCCGGGTGCGCAACCGACTGGCCGTTGATCCCGGCCTGCAGCGGCGATTGCAGGTACTATTCGTCTATCTCGGCCCGGAGGAGGGGCGCCCCCCCGATCTCGGTGAACAGATCCGCTTTCATGGGGAGCGTTTCATCACGCTCGAAGACCCCCCGAGCGCCACCGCCCCGCTCGCCTCCCCCCCCGGGATCCGTCTGATCGGCCCCCGGGGGCGCCTCCTCGGCACCTTCCCGGATCGATCGAATCCGGCAGCGATGGCACAGGAGATCATCCGCCTGGCCCGCTCACCTGATCCGGCAGCGGAGTAACCCGTACCCCCTGCCGGGCGCAAAAACCGGATAAGGCCCCCAAGGCTTTTGGGCGACCGGCTGATCAACCGCTACCCACCCCGGGCATTCGCTTCTTCCACCGAGCAGCGCAGGTCCAGTTCCATCTCGACGACACAGTTGCGTCCCCGCTCCTTGGCCAGATAGAGCCCCTGGTCGGCGCTGCGCAGCAGCTGGTCGATCGCGCACCCCGCCACCCAGCCGACCACCCCGAAGCTGGCGGTGACCGCACGCCCCATGCCCTCGACGGGCGTGACGTCCAGCCGGGCGCGAATGCGCTCCAGTTGATGGCGGGCCTGCCCGACGGAGACGCCCGGCAGCATAAGGACGAACTCCTCTCCGCCGTACCGGGCCAACAGATCATCCTTGCGAATCATGCCTTGCGCCAGCTCGGCGAACCCCACCAGCACCCGGTCGCCCATCTCATGACCGAAGGTGTCGTTGACCTGTTTGAAATGGTCCAGATCACACAGCGCCAGCGCCAGGGGCTGCCCGGTGCGTTCGCAATGCGCCAGCTCCTGCTCCGCCCGCTGTAGGAAAAAACGCCGGTTCTTGAGTTGCGTGAGATGGTCCGTGAGCGACGCCTCCAGTAACGCCTGCTCGCTCTGCCGAAGCCGTCTGTTGAGGCGTTTCACCTCGCGCTCGCGCCGCGCCATCTCGGTGTTGAGCTGCAGGGTTCGCGCCGCCAGGGCCTCGTATTCCGCGATGTCGTATTCGCCCACCAGCAGGTACTCACCGCCCCTGCGATAGACACTGCCGTGCAGCGAACGCGCCCCGTGCCGGTAACTGCCGAGGTTGAGAATGCCGGAGAAGATACACTGCACCCGCTCTTCGTCCTGGTCGTCAATGGCGGTCAGATCCTGAAACTGCGGCGCGATGAACAGCGGACCGACCCCCTCCTCGCGGGCGGGGATACCTGCCTGGCGGAGCAGATCAAGAGTGTCGCTACCTCGTGAAAGATTTTGGGACATCCCAGTCCCCAAAATCGACTCGCCAACGCGACAGCCGTTACTGCCCCGACCGTCCTGCGCTCATCACGACTCCGTCCCGCACATTG
>PQCP01000129.1 GCA_003062205.1 Candidatus Sedimenticola endophacoides | reverse complement strand
CAATGTGCGGGACGGAGTCGTGATGAGCGCAGGACGGTCGGGGCAGTAACGGCTGTCGCGTTGGCGAGTCGATTTTGGGGACTGGGATGTCCCAAAATCTTTCACGAGGTAGCGACACTCTTGCTGGTCCGCGACCCGGCCGGAAAGGCGGTGGCGGTGGAGGGCATCGCCACGGAGATCACGGGGCGCAAACGCCACGACGAGGCGGTCGCCGCGGCCCGGGAACACATGCGCCGGGTGATTGAGAATGCCCGTGACGCGTTTGTGGAGATCGACGCCGGGGATCGGGTCACCAGCTGGAATCCGGCGGCCGAGCAGCTGTTCGGGTTCAGCGCCGGGGAGGCCCTCGGTCAGCCCCTCTCCGAGCTGATCATCCCGCACGATCTGCGCACGGCGCACCGGGAGGGTCTGGCCCGTTTCCTCGCCACTGGCAAGGCCGAGGTCTTCAACCGTCATATCGAGATCCGCGCCCTGCACAAGGGGGGTGGGGTGCTGCCGGTGGAGCTCTCCATTGTCCCCCTGCGTCAGGATGGCCTGTACACCTTCTACGCCTTCATCCGCGATCTCAGCGAGCGCGACCGCGCCAGGGAGGCCCTGGAGGAGAGCGCGGCCCAACTCCGACAGAGCCTGATGGGTACCATCCAGGTGATCGCCCGGGCGGTAGAGGAGCGCGACCCCTACACCGCCGGTCACCAGCAGCGCGTCTCCTGGTTGTCGCGGGCCATCGCTCAGAACCTGGGACTGGAGCGCTCGGTGGTGGAGGGGGTGCGCCTGGGGGCGACCATCCACGATATCGGCAAGATCCATCTCCCCGCCGAGATCCTGAGCAAGCCCGGACGCCTGAGCGAGGCGGAGTACGATCTGATCAAGACTCATCCGGAGTCGGGCTACAGCATCCTGCGCGATGTCTCCTTCCCCTGGCCGGTGCGGGATATCGCCTATCAGCACCACGAGCGTATGGACGGCTCCGGTTACCCCCAGGGGCTGCGGGGGGAGGCGATCTGCCTGGAGGCGCGGATCATCGCGGTCGCCGATGTGGTGGAGGCGATGAGCAGCGACCGCCCCTACCGTCCCGGGCTGGGGATCGAGGTGGCGCTGGCGGAGATCCAGACCAACCGGGGGCGCCTCTACGACCCGGAGTGCGTGGACGCCTGTCTGCGCTTGTTCAACGAACTGGGCTTCAGCTTCGAGAACGGTGGTGTCATCGGCCGCGAAATGCCGTGACCCCCGACCTCCTGTCGGGATGGATCAAAAGCCGCTCTCGCGGATCACCAGCGCCGCCAGGCGCTGCCAGAGGTCATGAGCGATGCTGCGCCTCCCGGTCTCCAGCACCAGGGTGCCGCGGCGCACGCGGGCCAGCGACTCGGGCGGGCGCAGGGGGGCGAACACCAGCCGATAGATCCCCTGTTCGGGGACCAATGCCCCCTCGCGGTCGCGCCGGCTGGTCACGCCCCCGCCGTACAGGGAGCTGACGTAGGGCTCCTCCAGCACCACGCTGGCGGTGGGGGCGATGCGCAGCAGCCGGGCCTCAATGGCCGGGCCTTCACCCTGCTCGTCGATAAAACGGCCCCGGGCCCCCGCCCGGATGGCGCCCAGCCGCTGCTCCGGCAGGAAGGCGATGATCTCATGTCCGAGCGGATTGACCACGGTGGCGATCGGCGCTTGGGCAGCGAACCAGGTTCCCGGGGTCAGCCCGTCGGCGAGTTGGCGCAGCCGGCCGTCGATCGGGGTGCGCAGGGTCAGGCGGCGCAGCTGCCCCTCGATCCCCTCGATCCGGGTCCGTGCCTCCAACCGTCGCTGCTCCTGGGTCTGCTGCTGCTCCAGGCGCACTTCGCTGCTGCGGTATTGGCGCAGCCGCGCCTGTGCGTCGGCCAGCTCCAGGCGGGCGAGCGTCAACCGGTGGCGCAGGTCGGGGGAGTCGAAACGGGCGATCGGGGCGCCGCTGCGCAGCCGCTCCCCCTCCCCGGCCAGCAGCTCCAGCAGCTGGGCCGGATAGGGGAGATGCAGCACCGTCTGCTGCTGATGGCGCAGCAGCGCGGGCAGGCTGGTGGAGTCGCGCCAGGGGAGAAACAGCAGCGTCAGGAGAAGAGCCGAGAGCAGCAGGGTGGCGACGCTGTGCCGGTTGAGCCCGGCGCGGCGCCCGGTCCTGGCCCAGAAGAGCAGCTCCCGCCCCATGGGCAGGAGGATCAGGCTGGTGATGATCGACAGCAGCAGGAGCAGCCCCAGCAGCTTGAAGGTGAAGTGGTAGATCAGCAGGGCGATGCCGCTGAACAGCAGCAGTCGGTAGCCCCAGCTCAGCCAGGCGAACAGCAGCAGACGCCACTTGACCCTTTCCGGGTAGTGCTCCGGCGGAGGCTGGCGTGGGCCGAACAGCCACTCGCGCAGTTGCCAGCGGCCGAGTTCAAAGGCGCGCTGTTGCAGGTTGGGCAGGCGCCAGTAGTCGCTCAGCAGGTAGTAGCCGTCCCAGCGCATGAAGGGGGTGAGGTTGACCCCGAGGGAGATCAGCCAGGCGGCCGTGGCGAGGTGGAAGGCGGCCCAGCGCCAGGGGCCGTCGGCGAGCAGGCTCCAGGCCAGGGTGGCGATGCCGGCGAGGGCGATCTCGACCAGGATACCCGCGCCGGAGATGGCCAGGCGGCGGTGCCGCTCACGCAGACGCCAGGCGTCGCTGGTCTCGGTATAGAGCAGCGGCACGAAGAGCATAAAGCCGATCCCCATAACCGGTACCCGCAGGCCATGGCGTTTTGCGGTGTAGGCGTGGCCCAGCTCGTGCAGTGACTTGGAGAGCCCCAGGGCGAGGAGGAGTGCCAGGGCGCCTCCCGGGCTGGCCAGGTCACCGAAGGTGGCGAGAAACAGATCCCACTGGCGGCCCGCGAGGTAGATCCCGAGCAGGGTGATGAGCAACAGGATAGCGGCCGCGGCCGGGGTGTAGAGGGGGCGTACCAGCGGCAGGGTGCGTTCCAGGAAGCGATCCGGCCGCACCAGCGGGAGGCGCCAGAACAGGAACCCTCCGCGCAGCCGGTCAGCCAGCCGGGGCCGTTGCCGGCGCGCCCGGGCGAGGAGGCGGTCACCGGCACCCGGCGCGTCGGCCCGCAGCAGCTCCTGGCGCTGGAGAAAGTCGAGCAGGGCCAGGATGCGCCCCGCCTCGACACGCCGCCCGGTGTCGCCGCGCACCCGCCCGATCACCGCCTGGATGGTGTCGGCCCAGTGCCGGAGAATCTCGAACTCCTCGTGGCCGAGGTTGAAGAAACGCTGGCGCAGGGGGTCGTGCAGGGTCCAGGTTGGCGCGCCGTCATAGCGGCTCGGTCCGGGGTAGAGGGCGAGGTCGGCGCGCAGGGGGGGCAGGGTCCCGGAGGTCATGTCAGATTCCCAGCCACTGGCGCAGCCGCGCCAGGGGCCGTCGCAGCAGATAATAGTAGAGGGGCACCGGTTCCCCATAGAGCTTGGCGGTGCCCTTGAGGCCGATGCGCGGGGGTGGTGTGGCGTCGGGGAGGCGGGCGTCCAGCTCGAAGGCGAGATGGCCCTGGGGGGTGAGTCGCGCCTCGTAGCTGGTGCGCACCAGCCGTGCCTCCAGGGGCCGGAGCGGATCGGTGTCGAGGAACAGCCGCACCCGGGCCCCCGGCTCCAGGGCGATGGCGTCGCTCACCGGCAGATCGATGCGCACCCCGGCATTGGCCGGGTCGGCCAGGGTCATGATGCGCTGGCCGGTTACCACCGGCTTGCCAAGCCAGTCGTTGGGGCTGTAATAGATGGCGATCCCGTCGTGGGCGGCGCGCACCTCGACGCGCCCCAGCAGGGCGCCGGTGTAGGCCACTTCGGCGGCGGCCTGCTCTCTGGCCGCCTGTAGCTGGGCCAGGTACTCCTTCGCTAACCGCCATGGAGAGCGAAGCGAAGGCGGTTAGTCCCCGATAGGCGTAGGCGCGGTTGTATGGCCGCAGTTACGACCGATAGGGAGTGACGTAGGGCATACAAATAGCGCATCCGACACGCCGTAGAGTCATTGTGGTCATCATGACGGAGTTGCGCACGAGCAGCTTTGCTGCAATGTGCGGGACGGAGTCGTGATGAGCGCAGGACGGTCGGGGCAGTAACGGCTGTCGCGTTGGCGAGTCGATTTTGGGGACTGGGATGTCCCAAAATCTTTCACGAGGTAGCGACACTCTTGGCTCTGTTCGTCGGTCAGGGCGCGCTGCTGGTAGCGGCGGAATTCGGCCTGGGCCACCTGCTCGGCGCGCTGCGCCAGTTGGTGGCGGTTTTCGAGCTCGCGCGCATCGAGGCTGAACAGCGGTTGGTCGCGGGTCACCATCTGGTTGGGGGTGACGTGGAGGCTCTCTATCACACCCTCCATGGGGGCGCTCACCAGGGTCGGCCGCAGGGGGGCGATCCGGGCCGGAGCCAGGGCCGAGAGGGGCACCTGGATCAGGGCCAGGGCGGGGATCAGCAGCAGACCGGCGAGCAGCCAGGCGCGGCGTGCGGGGATTGCGCGAGCCCCCACCCGGCGGTGTCCGCTGAGACACCTCCAGGCGTGAGCGTAGGCCTCGACGAGGGTTTCGAGCAGCAGCAGCTCAGGGTCCTGCCAGGGTGTGGCGCGCAACAGCGCCAGCCCGCAGCCGGTGTCGAGTGGACACCACAGCAGATGTCCCGGCGACCACTCATCCCAGCCCCGGCGCAAGGCGGGATCGATCTGCTCGGGGTCGATCCGGTGTGGTGTCCGGGGGGTGTCGGGGAGCGCGGCGGCGAGGGAGCGAAACCACTGTAAATAGGGCGCGTCGGGATCGGTCGTGCCGACCCCGGAGGCGGCCACCACCTCGAAGGCGCGCGGGCCGCCGCGCCAGAACAGGGCCTGCTGGCAGGGGCTGACGCGGTGGCTCTCGTTGACCGCCAGAAAGGCCAGGGCCTCTGGGCTGTCGGCCTGGCGTGCCTGCCGCTCCAGCTGGAGCAGGGTGCCGAGCAGCCGGAGTTGGCGCTCACTCTCCATCCTGGTCCTCGAACAGGGCGCTGCCGCTCATACCGGCCAGCAGGTCGGTGCTGTCGCCGGTGATCTCGGCGCTGATCCCCAGGGTCTGGGCGACCGGGTTGATGCGCGCGCCCAGTTCGGTCACCACCGCCGGGTAGTCCCTGCCGGTCTCGTCGATGCGTACCCGGAAACGGGTGCCGGGGCGGATGCGGCCGTACCAGCTGGAGGGGACGAACAGCTCCATGCGGTAGGTGCTGTCGTCGAGGATCTCGATCAGCGGTTCGCCCAGGGTGACGCTCTGGAAGGGCTTGGCCAGGACCTTCACCACACGTCCGTCGAAGGGGGCGTGGATGGTGCAGCGCCGGATCTGTGCCTGCCACAGCTCGACATCGGCGGTGGCGTGTTGCATCTCGGTCTCGGAGAGGGCCAGCTCCAGTTCGCCGACCGCCCGGTGTTCCATCAGCCGTTGGTTCGACTCAAGGCGCAGCCGGGCCGCCTTGCGCTGGGCACGCGCCTTTTTCAGCTCGGCGTTGTGCAGGTCGCAGTCGAAGCGTACCAGGGCATGGCCCTTGCGGATGGCGCCGCCGGCCACGGCGTCGATGGTGAGGATGCGGCCGTTGATCTGGCTGGAGAGTACGGTCTCGGTGCGCGCCACCAACAGGGCGCGAATCGCCTCCCCCGTTCCGGCGGCCGGGGCGCACTGGCCGAACAGCAGGGCGGCGAGGGCAAAGGGCAGTGTATTGTGGCGGTTGCGCTCCACGCTGACTCCTCGATCCCGGTGGCCGTGGGCGGCCTACGGCGCGGGGATCACCTGCAGCTCTTCGAGCATGCGTTCATGAATGCCCGCGAAGCCGCGAATCCAGGGCTCGACCGGCAGTCCCTCGCGCCGCAGGGCCAGGGCCGCCTGGTAGGCGACATCCTCATTAGCATAGCTGCCGTGAATCAGGGCGTGCCAGATTTTTCCCCGATGCCGGAAACTGAAGGCGGCGAGCCGGGCCTGGGGGTGCAGTTGGCGCAGGAAGCGGGTGAGGGCGGTCGGGTCAGCGGTGGCGATCAGTTGCAGGGTCTGCGCCTGCGCGGGCTGGGAGGCGATCCACCCCGGGGGCGGGCGCTTGGGGGCCGGCCCGGCAGCCGGTTCGGTGTTGCCCGGCGTCTCTGCCGCTTGCTCCCCGGGACTCTCCTCGGCGCCCTCCGCGGGTGCCGGGGCCTGGGATGGAGGAGCGGTATCGGGCTGTGGGCGTGCGCGCAGATCGGCGGCCATCCGTTCCAGGGCCTCGGCGTCGGGGTCTTCGCCGATGCTGTGCAACAGCCGCCCGTAGGCAATGGGATGGACTCCTCCCCACCCCTACGACAAACGGCGTCGAGGCGTCAGAATGGGAGCTGAACTAGCACCATTCACACGAAACAGATGAGGAGGAAGTCCACCATGAAGATTAGCCACGTCGGAGTTGATATTGCAAAGTCCGTTTTCCAGATCCACGCTGCCGATCGGCTGGGCAAGGCCCTGTGGCGGGTTAAGCTATCTCGCTCACAGTGGATCGACAAGCTGTGCGAGAAGGTACCGGCCACAGCCGTGATCGCGATGGAGTCTTGTGCCGGCGCCCATCACTGGGCCAGGGTGCTGCAGGCGCGCGGTTACACGGTCAGGCTGATCGACGCACGTTTCGTCAAGCCCTATGTCAAGAGCAACAAGCAAGAGTGTCGCTACCTCGTGAAAGATTTTGGGACATCCCAGTCCCCAAAATCGACTCGCCAACGCGACAGCCGTTACTGCCCCGACCGTCCTGCGCTCATCACGACTCCGTCCCGCACATTGCAGCAAAGCTGCTCGTGCGCAACTCCGTCATGATGACCACAATGACTCTACGGCGTGTCGGATGCGCTATTTGTATGCCCTACGTCACTCCCTATCGGTCGTAACTGCGGCCATACAACCGCGCCTACGCCTATCGGGGACTAACCGCCTTCGCTTCGCTCTCCATGGCGGTTAGCGGGCGGCAAAGCGCTTGATGGAGCTCAGGGGTGTTGGGCCCTTGTTCGCCTCGGCACTATCGGCATCACTCGGTGACGGCAAGAGTTTCAAATGCGGCCGAGATTTCGCCGCTTCGCTGGGTCTCACGCCACGCCAGCATAGCAGCGGGGGAAAAGACCGCTTGCTGGGAATCAGCAAGCGCGGGGATGCTTATCTGCGCAAGCTGCTTGTGCATGGTGCCAGAGCGGTCATACGCCATGTTGGCGACAAGGAGGACAATCTCAGTTGCTGGCTGCGTGCAATGGGTATGCGCAAGCATGTCAACGTGGTGACGGTGGCGCTGGCGAACAAGATGGCGAGAATGGCGTGGGCGATGGTCGCCGGGGAGGAGTCCTACAGAGCGGAGCTGGCGGCCGCCTGAAGACTAGCGAGACGTTCGCTGAGGAGAAAGAGCAGGAACCAATCACTCGATTGCAGAGCCATTTGCTTTGATGGCCAACAGGTCAGACCGACGTCGGTAAAACCCGATTAGAGCGCAGAGCTTGAAGCTCGTGTAAGCGAGAGGGAACTGACGTGCGGATAGCCCATCAGGGTCCGATGCCGGATGTGGCATCACCAAGAGACCGGATACACGTTGGCAGTCGACTCATTGTCGGCCAGACGAGCAAAAAAGCTTGCAAACGGGGAGGAGTCCATACACGGGGAGGAGTCCATACACGTTCTGTAGCTCGGCATAGCTGCTCTCGTGCTGCATGCGCGCCACCAGGGCCTCGGCGCGGTGGCGGATCAGCGCCAGCCAGTTGCCCGCCGCCGCCTGCTGCTGGGCGCGGTAGTTGTCGAGCAGGCGTTGGCTGACGTCGTTGAACTCCCCCGCCAGCTCGAAGTTCTCGCGCGCGATGGTCAGGCGCTGGTGGGCGAGATTTACCTGGGTGAGGATCGCCATGCCCATGGCGAGCTGGCGCGCCTTGGCCACCCGCACGCCGGATTCGGCCTGGCTGATCAGGGCCGGACCGCGAAACAGGTTGAACAGGTTCCAGCTGAAGAACAGCCCCGCCTCGGCCCAGCTGTTGTTGGTCAGGTATTTGTTGCTGTCGTAGCGGGCGCCGATGTCGATGCCGAGCCCGGGGAGCATACCCAGTTGGGCCTTGCGCACCTCCTCGGTGGCGATGCGCTGGCGGTAGTTCTCCTCGCGCATCTCGGGCCGCGCAGAGAGGCTCAGCGCCTCCAGTTCGGTCAGCGGCTGTGCGGCCTGGGGGATATCGCGGAAGGCGCCCGGCGCCTCGGCCAGTCGGTACGGGGTACCCGGGCGGAGGTTCATCAGGGTCGACAGTTCGGTGCGCGCCAGCTGCATATTCTCGCGCAGGGCGCGCAGCTGCTTCTCGATGCCGAGGAGGGTGCGTCGGGCCTCCAGGGAGCGGGTGGGTGTCTCGGATTCGATCTGCTGCCAGTGCTCGATGGCGCCGCGTACATCCTTCAACAAGATGTCGAAGTGTGGGCCGAGGCGCTGCGCGCTGAGGGCGCGCCAGTAGGCGTAGCGCACATCCTGCATGATGTTCTGCACCACCCGGCGGCGCTGCTCGGCGGCGATCAGCTGGCGGTCGGCGCTCTGCCGGGCGCGGGCATAGCTGACGCCGAAGTCGAGGATGTTCCAGGAGAGGCTGGCATCGTAGGTGGTGCGCTCCCGCTCCTGGGAGGTGGAGGCCTCCAGGGACTCGGCGCCGGTGGCGAGCGATTCGCTGGTGGCGCCATGGATGTTGTCGCGGTTGTGATAGCCCGCCTTGAGGGTGAGCTCCGGCAGCAGGTCCATGCTGACCGCGTGCAGGGTGTGTTCGGCCAGGGCGCGCTCCATCAGCTTGACCCGGGCGTCCAGGTTGTATTTGAGGGCGCGCGCCATCGCCCCGGGCAGGGAGACCGGTCCGTTCAGCGGCTCCTGGTCGGCGAACAGCCGCTCCAGACCCTCGCTGCCTTGGCGCAGGTGCTCCTCGGGCGTGATGCTTTCTGGCGTGACCGCGCACCCCGCCAGCAGTACAAGAGCGGCACTGCAGCCTGCGATGGTGAGTTGTCGTAGCATGGCCATTGCCCGGTGTCCGGCTCCCTGGCCCGGATATCCCGCCGGGCATCGGCTGTCGCAATTCCGGCTCCATCCAGGCGGCTCCGGTGACCCGTGAAGCGCGCCGGTTGAATCCGGCTGTGTGGTCTGGTCAGCCCCCCTTGACCGCCTGCGGCAGGCGCGGACCCCGCGAGCGGCCAGTGGCGACGTCAAAAAGTGGACCTCTCCGGGGGAAAACCTGCAAATATCGCGCCGAAAACCGGAAAAGTGCTTCAGGAGAGGTGTCAGGCCCCGGGCAGGCGCGGCGCCTGGGTCGAGCGCCGGTGTATGAGGCGCATCGGGCCGTGCCGGGGATTTCCGGCGGCAAGTTCGTGCCGCCGCTCTCGGCAGGGGGTGTCCCATGCGGCCGTGGTTCGATCCCCTGGGCCGTGAGGCCGCGCCAGCGCTTTTCAAGAGTGCGGTCAACGCGGCAACCGAAAGGTCAACAGGGGTGGCCGATGCCTATTTTGCCCCTCTCTCAGGGCATTTGTGGAGCAGCATTACTCTGCCTGTGCACGCATCTCACGCAGAGTCTGGCCTGCAGAAAAATGCAGCGCATTTCCCATGGTTCGTCGAGACAACAGACCACGTTCTACAAGTTCCAATAAGTCGGCTCTTGCGGTTGCGTAGGCTACGCGATGACTTACTTTATGCGAGTGTATTGTGAAATCGGCCCGTGGCTTTCTAAGTGCGTGGCTGAGCAAGGCCATTTGGCGATAATTAAGCTCATGAACGTCACCCAGCATTTTTTCAGCCTGCTGGATTTCATGTGTCTTTTTCTCCAGATATCGCTCAAGGGCGTGTAGTGCTGTTCGAATAACCTGTAGTTGGTAGACGATAAAGTAGGTAGCATCGTTTTCGTCGGTTTCGGTATGGAGATACGCTCTGGCGTACTGTCCGGAGGCCGAGCGCAAAATGCTTGATATCGAGATGAATTCAAACATCCAATATCCAGCGTTCAGCATGCTCCAATAGAACAGTGCCCGCGCGGTTCTGCCGTTTCCATCCTCAAAGGGATGGTCATAAGCAAGCCATAGATGCAGTGCAATGGCCCTGATGACCGGGTGCAGAAACTCCGCTTCCCCAACGGCATTCGCAAAATCGCACATCGCGCTGATTCTGGTTGGCAATTGGTCGGCGGGCGGGGGGGTGTGCAGCACGGTCTGATCGGTATTCGACACAACCTGGACGCGCTCGTCACCAGATGTCTGCATTCTTCCGAGATCCTCATCATTGATTGTGCCCTGCATCATCCGGGCATGAATTGCACACACGAGTTCCGGTGTCAGTGCCTCGCCTTGCAAGGTGCGGATATACTCCATGCCTTGCAGATTGTTAAAGATCATCTGCTCGCTTTTATCTCTCGGGCGTCGGCCCGATCGAAACATCTCCATGGCTTTTTGGCGTGTCGTTGACGCCCCTTCCGCTAACCGCCATGGAGAGCGAAGCGAAGGCGGTTAGTCCCCGATAGGCGTAGGCGCGGTTGTATGGCCGCAGTTACGACCGATAGGGAGTGACGTAGGGCATACAAATAGCGCATCCGACACGCCGTAGAGTCATTGTGGTCATCATGACGGAGTTGCGCACGAGCAGCTTTGCTGCAATGTGCGGGACGGAGTCGTGATGAGCGCAGGACGGTCGGGGCAGTAACGGCTGTCGCGTTGGCGAGTCGATTTTGGGGACTGGGATGTCCCAAAATCTTTCACGAGGTAGCGACACTCTTGGAGTTGGCTTGAAGTGATCGCCTCTTCAATGAGTGAGTGAACCAGAAACCGTTGTTTGGTTTCCGGATTGGAAACTTCACTTGGCATGGCAATTCGACCGGAGCCGCGGCTGTCGATTTCATGCAGGTGCTCCGTTACCAATGGGGGCATGTTAAAAGTAAACGGCTTGCCGTATCTGTCATTGAGAGGGAGGACACGTTGTTGCCCATGCCGGGCGAATTTTACCCCCAACCACCATTGCTCGCCGGTCAGTCCCTCGGGAGCGCTTCGGTGTCTCAGGTTATCCCAATGGAGATACTTCCCGGTGGGTGTTGGGCCAACGGAGGCATCCAGAATCTTTGAGAAATTATCTGCTTCCTGTAATAGCAGCTCATGCAGAGGTTTGGGCGCGACGGGAATTTTCATCGGCGTTTCTATCAATATTGAATATATTGATAGTATAGTGTTGATATTGATAGTTATCTATCAATATCGTGAACATTGATAGGGCGCGTGTCAGGACTTGAGCAGGCGCAGCGCCTGGATCAGACGCTCTTGTTCGAGGCGGATCGGGTCGTATTGAGGCTCTTCCGGCGGGAAGTCCGCGGCGCTGCTCTCGGCGGGAATGGACCCGCGCAGCCGCTGTAGTAGCTCGGTCACTTGCTGGTCGAGGGGCTGTGGCGGGGGTTGCTGCGGCTGCTCTTCATCCCCGGTATCCATCAGCACGCCGGGTGCCGGTGGGGCCTCCTCCTGCAGCAGCGCGCGGATGCTGGCCACCGCCTCGATGCGGATGATCTCGTCTCCGTCGGGGCCGGTGATCCGGCCGGTGTGCAGCAGGTTGGCGATGTAGGGGGATGTGCTGGCGTAAATCCCCGGGCCGGGATCGCCGACCTCCCCGCCCCCTGCCCCGCTCAGGCGCAGCGGTTCCAGACCCGCCAGCCACAGAGACTCCTGGGCGGCTGGGTCGGTACGGCCGAAGCCAGGGGCCGCCCGCTCGTCATCTTCTTCGTAGTCGGTCATCAGCACCACGTTGGTGGTGTCGATGGTCACCGCCAGGGGATCGGAGGGGACACTGGTGTTGCCCGCCACGTCAGTGGCGGTGATGGTGATCAGGTGGTCGCCGATGTTCAGGTGGGGGGTGACCGGCAGGCTCCAGGAGCCGTCGGCTGCGGCAGTGGCCTCGCCCCGGGCGCCGTTGACGGAGCTGCTCAGCTCGATGATGGCGAGACCCTCTGTGGCCCCCGCCGCACCCTGAAACAGCGGGGTGGCGTCGGTGGTCACGTTGTCGGTGTCGGAGATGCCCGTGTCGCTGGCGCTGTTCAGGTCGGGGGTGGCGGGCTTGACGGGGGCGACCGTGTCGATGGTCAGGACCAGGGTGGGCGAGCGGGCGCTAACGTTGCCTGCCGGATCGGTGTAGGTGGCGCTGAGGTCGTATACCCCGTCGCTCAGGGTGGCCAGGGTCAGCCGCCAACTGCCGTCGCCGGTGACGGTGGTGGTGGCGAGTACGCTGACCCCATCGCTGTCGTAGAGGGTGAGGGTGTCGCCGGCCACCCCCCCGCTGCCGCTGAGGGTGGGGGTGGCGTCGTAGGTGAGGCCGTCGCTGTCGCTGTCGCCGGTGTCCGAGGCGGCGTCCAGGTCCGGAGCATCGGGGGCGGCCGGGGCGGTGGTGTCGATGGTGACATCGAGCGCGCCGGCGCTGCTGCTGTTGCCCGCCAGATCGGTCTGGATCGCCTTGACGGTATGGCTCCCCTCGGCCAGGGTGGTGGCGGTGATGTTCCAGCTGCCGCCGCTGATCAGGGCGCTGCCCAGACCCTCGCCGCCATCGGCCAGATCGTTGCCGTTGAGGTCGTTGAACAGGGTGACGGTGGCGCCGTTCTCGCCGCCGCCGCTGAACGAGGGGGTGGCATCGTTGGTCAGATCGTCATCGTTGTGGGTACCGCTGTCGCTGCCCGGGTCGAGATCGGGGGTGGTGACGGCGGCCTGGGTGTCGATGGTCACCGTGAGGATCGTGGAGGGGAGGCTGCTGTTGCCCGCGACGTCGGTCTGGATGGCGCGGATGCTGTACTCGCCGTCGCCGAGGCTGGCGCTGGTGAGGCTCCAGGTGCTGACGCTGACCAGGGCGGTGCCGAGGCTCTCGCCGGCGTCGATGATTCCGTCGCTGTTGGCATCGTGGAACAGGTTGACGGTGGCGCCGTTCTCACCGGTGCCGCTGAAGGTGGGTGTGGTGTCGTTGGTCAGCTCGTCGCTGTTGCTGCTGCCGCTGTCGCTTGCCGCCTCCAGATCCACCACCGGCATCCCGGGGCTGATGGTGTCGGTGACCACTTCGTCGGTGGTGGTGTCGTTGATCACGCTGCCGCTGGCGGTGGTGATGGTGGCGGTGACGTTGTAGGTGTTATTGGGTCCCAGGGTGTCGGTGGAGGGGATGGCCAGGCTCCAGGTTTCAGCGCCGCCGCTGTGGGTGAGATTGCCGTCGCCGAGGGTGTAGGTGACGTAGTTTATGGTGACCGTGAAGCTGTCGGTGGGATCGAGGGTGGCGGTGCCGGTGATTACCGGTGTGGTATCGTTGGTGATCAGGCTGTCCACGGTCGGCCACAAGCCGAGCAGGTGGTTGTAGCCGGCAAGGTCTGCGGGGTCCAGGAGGCGTGCCGCGTCGATGGAGCCCTGGTGCCGTTCCAACTCCCAGTTGCCGCCCTGGGCGGAGGTCCCGGTAAGATCGTCCGAGGCCGCCACATCGGCCCCGCTGACGCCGGCCAGGGCATCGAGCAGTTCGGCCCCGCCCGCCCCCGCGCCCACGGCGCAGCCGTAGAGGAGCAGATCGCCCCCGGGTGCCAGCGCGGCGCCGATGCGTTGCAGCGCCTCCTGGTGGTCGGTCAGGGTGTGGGCGTCGAGGAGCGTGCCGCCGAGCAGCAGTCGGCCGTTGCTGCCGTGGGAGAGGATGTGGATGGCGGCGTAGCGTCCGTCCTGCTGATCCAGGTATCCGGCGAGGCGCTCCAGTCCCTCCTCGCCCGGGGCGATCAGCAGCAGGTCGCGATCCCCGGCCAGGGCGGCGGCCAGCTCTTCGGAATCGGCCAGGCCGGTATCGATCACCAGCAGCTCGTGCGCGGCGCTCAGTTCGGCGCTCGCGCTAACCGCCATGGAGAGCGAAGCGAAGGCGGTTAGTCCCCGATAGGCGTAGGCGCGGTTGTATGGCCGCAGTTACGACCGATAGGGAGTGACGTAGGGCATACAAATAGCGCATCCGACACGCCGTAGAGTCATTGTGGTCATCATGACGGAGTTGCGCACGAGCAGCTTTGCTGCAATGTGCGGGACGGAGTCGTGATGAGCGCAGGACGGTCGGGGCAGTAACGGCTGTCGCGTTGGCGAGTCGATTTTGGGGACTGGGATGTCCCAAAATCTTTCACGAGGTAGCGACACTCTTGGATGGTCTTGGCTACCTCTTTGACAGGGTCCAAGCGACTGCGTACGGCCCATGAGAGCCATTGCTCCCAACCCTTACGAGCCCAGGTTTTGCTGACATAGTGCCACAGTGACATAGCCAACTCTTTGATTGCCCAAGCCCTGGCTGTCTTCAAGGTACTGTCGCGCGCTAACCGCCATGGAGAGCGAAGCGAAGGCGGTTAGTCCCCGATAGGCGTAGGCGCGGTTGTATGGCCGCAGTTACGACCGATAGGGAGTGACGTAGGGCATACAAATAGCGCATCCGACACGCCGTAGAGTCATTGTGGTCATCATGACGGAGTTGCGCACGAGCAGCTTTGCTGCAATGTGCGGGACGGAGTCGTGATGAGCGCAGGACGGTCGGGGCAGTAACGGCTGTCGCGTTGGCGAGTCGATTTTGGGGACTGGGATGTCCCAAAATCTTTCACGAGGTAGCGACACTCTTGTAATTGAGTGGTGAACTCATGTTGAAACTTGCTTACATCGGGGGACTGGGAATGATGGCCGGGCCGGGCGCATTCCACCTCACCCCCGCCGATGTTGCCCGGGTGGTGCGCTATCATGACCGGGGCCGTCCGGGCGAGGCGCGCGAGCGCTTCCGCCAGGCCTGGCGAAAGCATGGCGCCGCCCCGGTGCGGGATCTGGAAGCGCTGGTGGGTGATGGTGATCTGGACGGCGTTGTGCTTTGCGCCGGTAAAAATGGCGACGATCTGCCGATCGTGACGGAGCTGGCCCGGCGCCTGAGCCGGTTCCGGGAGCGCAACCCGTTCATCCTGCACCTCTCCACCGTCAGTCCCACCTTCGCCGAGCGGGCGGTCCCCTTCTGTGCCGGCCACGGGGTGCGCTACGCCAACTACCCGTTGACCGGCGGGCCCCAGGGGGCGGCCCTCGGCGGCGCCGACCCCAGGGGAATGCTGATCCTGGCCGCAGGTGAGCGCTCACTCTACGAGCAGCTCCTGCCGCTGCTGGAGCGCCTTGGTCACCCCCGCTATTTCGGTGCCGTTCCCGGGGCCGGTGCGGTGACTAAGCTGATCAGCCACCACCTGGTGTTCAACGGCCTGACCGGGGTGTGCGCGGCGGTGGCGCTGCACTCCGAAGCCTTCAACGACTCGGTGCCGGGTGGCGCGGCTCAGCACGACTGCCTCGCCTTCCTCAATGGTGGTGCCGGCGGCACCCGCCAGTGGGAGCTCTCGATGAGCCGTGGGGTGGGTGAAGGGGTGTGGGATGCCGGTTTCGCGGTGCGCCACGCCATGGTCGACGCCATCTACGCGGCGCAGTTGGCCCTCGATCTGGGGTTGCCGCGCATGCTGGTGCAGCCGATGATCCACACCGCCCTCGCCTTCTCCCATCTGCTGATGCGCCGCCCTGACCAAGCCCTGGCCACCCATGCCGTGGCGCTGGAGACGCTGGCCTCGGAGGCCGACGCCCTGGATGCGTTCATGCAGGGCATGGGGGCCTTCGATCAGTCTCCGCGCCAGCAGATCGCCAACGCCATCGCCAGCTTTCCCGAAGCGGTACGCGAGTCGGTGCGGATCGATCCGCGATTCGATACCGACTGAGATGGGTGCCGCCCCTGCGCCGGTCCACTGTGGCGCCCGGATCTGCGGCGGTGGGAAGGGACCGGATCAGGGGGTGTTCGCGGTGCGGGATTCCAGCAGGCTTTTGATGGCCTGGAAGTTGAGCTCCTCGACCAGCCGCCCCAGGGAGGCGGCGGTATCGGGGCTGGCCGCCGCGATACGCTTCACCACCGTCTGGGTCTGCTCGACATCCAGCACGGTGACGGCCCGCTCCAACTCTTCCAACAGGGGTGCCGGCAGGGCGGCCAGGGCCTCTGGAGTGAGCGAGGTGGTCGAGCCGGCTGATTCGTCCACGGTCGTCTCCTCGTAGAGGTAATCCAGATCCAGGTGGCGGGCCATGCAATCGAAGATCTCATGGGGGCGGAAGGGCTTGCGTACGAAGTCGTCGCAGCCAGCCTCCATCACCATCTCTTTATCCTCCTTGAATACGCTGGCGGTGAGAGCGGCGATCTTCACCTGGTCCCCGCCCGGCAGTTCCCGGATTTTACGGGTGGCGGCAAGTCCGTCCATGCGCGGCATGCGACGGTCCATCCAGATCAGGTGGGGGTGCCACTGCTGGAACAGTTGCACGGTCTCGATCCCATCTTCGGCAATGCGCACCTGGAACCCGCGCGGTTTCAGCAGCTGCCGCAACAGCAGCTGGTTTTCCAGTTGATCATCGGCGATCAGTATGCGCCACTGGTGCGAGGGATCTCTGAGGCCGATGACCCGGCGGGGTTCCTGCTCGTCGGTGGGGTGGATTTGGTCAGGCCTGCTTGATTCGACCCGGATGGAAAAATAGAAGGTCGAGCCCTTGTCGGGCTGGCTGGCGACGGAGATTTCGCCACCCATCAGTTCGACAAATTGGCGGGCGATGGCCAGGCCAAGGCCGGTCCCCTTTTGATCGGGGCTGTCGGATAACTGCTCAAACGGTTGAAAGATACGTTCGCGATCCTCCGGCTGGATGCCCCGGCCGGTGTCCTGCACCTCGCCGTGCAGGGTAACCCACCCGGCATCCTGATGAATGGACTTAAGGCGCAGGGTGACCCCCCCCTGGTCGGTGAACTTGACCGAATTGCCCAACAGGTTGATGAGTATCTGGCGGATCTTCGGGCCATCGCCGCGAATGAAACGGGGGAAATCGGAGGCTTGGTCGAGTAGCAGTTGCAGTCCCTTCTTCTCGGCGCGTACCCGCACCATGTCAGTCACGTCCCGGATCAAGGCCCCCAGGTCCAGCTCCTCCGGCTCCAGCTGGGTCTTACCGGCCTCGACCTTCGACATATCCAGGACGTCGTTAATCAGTTGCAGCAGGTGGTGACCGGAGCGGTTGATGATATCCAGGTTGCTTTTCTGCTCAGGCTTGAGGTCACCGTCGAGGCGCATCAACTCGGAGAACCCTAACACCGCGTTGAGCGGTGTGCGCAGCTCATGGCTCATGTTGGCCAGGAACAGGCTCTTGGCCCGGCTGGCCCGTTCGGCGCTCTTCCTCGCCAGCTCCAGCTCCAGCTCTTTCTCCTTGAGCATGGTGATGTCCTGGATGGTACCGATCGAGTGCAGCGGGGTATCCCCGTCGAATTCGGTTCGACACTGCTCGCGCACGAACTTGACCCGCCCGTCCGGCATGCGCAGCCGGTGGATGATCTCGTAGGGGGTCTTATTGGCCAGGGAGTCGCTGTAGGCCAGGTTGACCGCAGCGCGGTCCTCCGGATGGACCAGCGCAAGGAAGTCCTCGTAAGAGGCGGCGAAGTGCTCCCTGTCGATCTCGAACAGCCGGTAGGTCTCGTCCGACCAGTGCAGCCTGTCGTTTTGAATATCCAGCTCCCACTGCCCGAGGTGGGCGATGCGTTGGGACTCCTGGAGACGCCGTTCGCTGACGGTCAGGGCCCCGCTGACCGCCTCCGCCGCATTCTTGGCCCGGGCCAACTCCGCGGTGCGTTCGGCCACCCGCTGTTCAAGCTCGTCACGGGCCCGCCGCAGCGCCTCCTGGTCACGGCGCTGTTTCTCCACCAGGGCGTTGAAGCTGTCGGCCAGGTGCGAGAACTCATCACTCCTGCGCTGCAGGTGCCCCCCCTCGATCTGATCGGCGATGCCGCGCAGCTTCCTGTCGAACAGATGGCCCAACAGCACGAAGACCGACAGGGAGAGTACAAACACCACGGCGCCGGTCAGCAGAAAACGTGTGACCAGGGCGTTGCGGGCGGTGTAGATGTAGCCGATGGGGATGGCGAATTCGAGGGTGCCGTACGGTATCGCCCTGAGTAGAATCGGGGTCCGGGTGAGATAGTAGGGACTCTCCTCGGCGATCGCCTGCATCACTGAGACGTGGGGTGGGCGGCCCGCGTCAAGGCCGGGTTCATGACTCTCCCGGACCAGCGTCTGCCCCTTTACCCCGAACAGCTCGGCATGGCTGATCGCGCCCTGATGCACGCCCGTGCGGATGATATCGGTCAGCTGATTGTAATCCCGTCGCACCAGCGGCTCGGCCAGTGCCTGGGTGAAGAGGCGGTTGAGGCGCGCCGCCTCCTTGTCCGCCTGAGCTCCCATCTGCTGGTACAGGGCGTGTACGCCGAAGTAGACCAGAAACAACAAGGCCAGCAGCACCACCAGCAGGGCGGACAAGGCAAACCGGTAAGCGACCGGCAGGTGGCGCGGATTCACCATCCAGAGACCTCAGGGCGACAGTGGGGTGTTCATCTAACGAGCGCCTGCCAGAATACCCCGCAGCTCCTCCACATGGGGGTCGAGCAGTCTCATCTCGGCCTCCGTTGGGGCGCGCAGGCCCTTCGCTAACCGCCATGGAGAGCGAAGCGAAGGCGGTTAGTCCCCGATAGGCGTAGGCGCGGTTGTATGGCCGCAGTTACGACCGATAGGGAGTGACGTAGGGCATACAAATAGCGCATCCGACACGCCGTAGAGTCATTGTGGTCATCATGACGGAGTTGCGCACGAGCAGCTTTGCTGCAATGTGCGGGACGGAGTCGTGATGAGCGCAGGACGGTCGGGGCAGTAACGGCTGTCGCGTTGGCGAGTCGATTTTGGGGACTGGGATGTCCCAAAATCTTTCACGAGGTAGCGACACTCTTGATAACGCCGTTTGTTGATGATCCAGTCGCGCCCCACATCGGTCTCGTTGGCGAAGTGAGTGATGCTGCGCACGATGCGCTCACGCAGGGTCTGGGGAAGATCGCGTCTGATCATGTAGATGAGGGGAATCGCCTCAGGGCGGTCCTTCAAATAAGGCTTGCCGGGTTCCAGTATGCGGATATCCGCCTTCACGTCGTCGGAGGAGTGGCGGTAGCCTCCGGTGGAGATGATAGCCGCATCCACGTCGCCCTTGAGCACGTTGTAGATGGCGTTCTTATGGCTGATGGCGTCGATCAGGGTGGCGTCCCTGTCGGGGTCGATCCCGTGACGCTTCAGCATCTGGCGGCCGAGAATGGTGGTCTGTGCCAGCCGGTTGGGTATCGCCAACCGCTTGCCGCGCAGCTGTGCGGTGTCGTGGATGGGGGAGTCCTTCCGCACCACCACCACCTCGTGGTAGGTGGTCAGGGGGCGGAACAGGGGTTCGTAGGTGCCTTCCAGCTGCGCCATGCGCGCAAAGTGCGAGGCGGTGATGAGCAGGTCATAGGATCGGTCCGCCGTCAGCTCCAGGAAGTGGGGATAGTCCCTGGCGGAGACCACCAGCACCGGCCGGGAGAGATCCTTCCCGAGCTGTTCGGTGAGGGGCTGGTAGGCCTCGATCAGTCCCTCGATGCCGATATAGGGAAGTACGCCCAGCTCCAGGGGGGGGGGCTGGTTCGGCGGCGCGGGGAGCCGGGGTCGCCAGCAGCAGGGCAAGGAAAAACAAGTGGAATCTCCGGAAAACAGGTGACATCTCCAACCATCCTTCAGCCGTGGGAACCGGGGCCGGGTGTGTGGGACCATGGCGCCCCAGGCGGGCACGTGTGCGAACTCCACCTACAAGTATAGACAGCCACGGGCTTTTTGATCTGGTCGAGCCGGCTCACGACAGGACGAAATCGCCCTAAACAGAAAACCCACACAGAAACATAAAGATACCATCTAATACTGGACAACCTCCCCCACTTCGGGTAAAAAGAGCCTTTCAAACCGAAGGACGAAAGGCAATTTGAACGCATCTCCCCTGCATGTCAGACCAGCCTGCGCCACAGAGGAACAGCGGTTCCAAGACCTGATGCAGGCCCACCACTACCTTGGTGCCCTGGTGAAAATTGGCAACACCATTCGCTATGTCGCCGAGCGGGAAGGGCGCTGGGTTGGCTTGCTGAGTATTTCCGCCTCCGCACTCAAGTGTGCGGCGCGTGACCAGT
>PQCP01000127.1 GCA_003062205.1 Candidatus Sedimenticola endophacoides | reverse complement strand
GCGGTTCTTGGGTAGACTTGGACATGGGGCGACCTCGTTTAGCTTCACCGAAGCGTTTTTGGCGAAATACCAATTATATCAATTGGTTGAACGAGGTGCGCCCTTTTTTATGAATAATTCGGGTTAAAAACATTCTGCATTGGCAGCCGGACCGTGATGCGTTCGCCGCGCGGTTGCGCCTGCGCAGGGAGTTTACCCCTTTGCTCAATTCTCTCCCCCGGGGGATTGATAATATCCATGTCGATGTACTGCTCAGCTCGGAGTTCACCGGGCGGGCGGAGCTGCTGGTCCGGCATCTGATGCAGTATGACATCGCGGTCAATTACTGGGGGGAGTCCCCGGTACCGCCAAAACAATCTGATTTGAACGCCCTGCTCAATGCCTACTCCGCGATGATGGAGGGGGCTCTCCAGCAGGCGAGCAAGACCCGTGGCGTGGAGTTGATCCAGTTGCTGCAGTTCTCCGTGGTCAAATTTCTATTGCAGCAGGTTCGCACCCAGTTCAGGGCGTTCAGGGAGCAGGTGAAGAGCGCGGGTTCCCCTCATGGTGAACACTCGACCACTCAGTCGGTGCGTGCGCACGAGCGGCTGGTGGTACTCTCCCGGCAGGAGCCGACGATACTCTATCGCATCAACCAATACCTGTTCCGAGAGTTGTTCAAGCTGGAGAACGCCAGATTGAGCAAGCTGCGCAAGTCACTCCTTGGAAGCGCCTGGCCGGTCCATCGCGCGGTTCTGTTCAATCCGGTGCTGACCCTGCCGTCACTCTGGGTCGATGAACTGCTGATCAAGCACTATACCCCGCTGGCCTTCGATCGTAATGATCCGGATCGATTCGCAAGGATTAACCGGCTGGTACTGGAGCCGTTCGCCTCTTATCTGCCCGACTGCTCCCAACCCCGGCAGACGTCCGGTACGGAGGCCGATCGCAGTGAGTTGGTGATTTTGGATAATCCTGGTCAGATGCGGCGCAGCATGGCCCAGGTGGAGATCGAGAGGATCCTGCGCCCCGCACTGCGGGCCGATGAGTTTGAACGTGGTCAGGGATCCTGGCTGGACGTTCCTGAAAACATCGACCTTGTCCTCTATGGCGGGATGCATGAAGACGAGGGGGAACGGCAGAAGTGGGATAAATACCGCGCCCACTTGAGAAAGCAGATATACAACCGGTTCAAGCGCAATGGTCTGGAACAGGAGATTATGGCCAATCATGCTGCCGCCAGCCTGTATGGAAAGCTTGAACAGCAGCTTCCGGTGAGGCTAATCGGGCAGTATCTGAGCGGCGCCATTAAGCGTAAGGACATGCAGCGGCGTCTCTCCACCATGCAGTCGGTCAAGGATGCAGCGCAGGTGTTGCCGCAACTGGATGCGGCGCTCTCGGCGCTGCGCTCGACGCCTGTCGAGCTGCGTCAGAAACGGGTGTTCAGTTTTCTGCGACACTTCGTTCAGTTACGGCGGGATCTCAAGCTGGGCTATCAGGCGCACCTGGCCATGGGCCAGATTCGCTTGCTGACAGAGGCCAACGAGATCACGCTGTCGAGCAACAACAAGACGCTGCATCACTTCTCGTCGAAGGCCCAGACACAGGGCTCGCCCCAGACCATTCGCAATCATGTGATTCTGAAGGCCGATGTACGCGGTTCCACCGCAATGATCAGCAAGCTGCGCAGCAAGGATCTCAACCCGGCCACCCACTTCAGCCTCAATTTTTTCGACCCCATTACCAAGCTGCTGGCCGCCTACGGCGCCAAGAAGGTGTTTGTGGAGGGGGATGCGGTGATCCTCAGCGTATTCGAGTACGAGGATACTCCCTATCAGTGGATGTGCGTCTCCCACGCCTGCGGCCTGGCGGTGGATATCCTGCGGGTGATCGACCGACAAAATACCCAGAACCGGAAATATGGCTTGCCTCCCCTGGAGCTTGGATTGGGCATCGCTTTCAGCGATCAGCCACCCACCTTTCTCTACGACGGTGAACAGCAGATCATGATTTCTCCGGCGATCAACCGCTCGGACCAGCTCTCCTCCTGCTCGTCGGCCCTGCGCAAGTCACCCCTGGGCAAGGGACTGGGGCGGGGGGTGGAGGTCTATGTGCCCATCGATCAATCGCTTATCGACAAGCAGACCAGTGACCGACTGGTGCGCTATAACGTCAACGGAATAGAGCTCGACGCCCCTGCGTTTTACAAGCTCAAGTCCGAGCTGGTACTGCGCGAGGCCGAGGCGGATGCGACCGGCCGCTATCTGGTTGGGCGGTTTCCCGACCTGGAGGGCCGGATGCACGGTCTGGTGGTGCGCGAGGCGATGGTGCTCAACTGGGACGGCGCGCGGGCTGCGGGAGAGGAGAGCCGGGGACGGCGTTTTTATGAGGTGATTGCCGACCAGACGCGAATCCGCTCCCTGCTGGGGCGCGAGGTGTGAGCCCGGGTGGTCCGGCGGCCGCGCCGCCGATCGGTTTGGGTCTGGGTGAGGTGATGCGGGTCAGGTACCCTCGCCAGATTCCGGGGTGGTTTGCGGCCGGGGTGATTGTGCCACCATGTCCTGCGCAAGCGGTTTCACCGGCGGCATGCGCTCGCTCAGGCGCAACGGCTGTTTTCCCCTCCGGCTGTCGTAGATGACCGCATAGGCCATTACCCGCTGGGTGTAGGAGCGGGTCTCGGTGAATGGGATGGTCTCAATCCACAGGTCGGGGGCGGTGGTCTGCTCGGGCAGCCATGTCTTCACCCGGTTGGGTCCGGCGTTGTAGGCGGCGGTGGCCAGCACCTGGTTATTGTCCAGCCCCTCGGAGATCATTCGCAGGTAGTGGGTGCCGAGGGTGATGTTGGTGAGCGGGTCGAACAGGTCGCCCTTGGTGACCTTTCCCAGCTTCATCTTTTTCGCCACATAACGGGCTGTTGCGGGCATCAGCTGCATCAGGCCGCGGGCGCCGCTCGGGGAGACCGCGTCGTGGGAGAAAGCGCTCTCCTGGCGCACCACGGCGTAGACCCAGGAGTCGTCCAGCTTCTGGTTCAGGGCCTTGGCCGTGATATGGCGTGCGTGCTGCAGGGGGAAACGCAGCTCCAGGTCGTCCCAGTGCTTGGTTCGGGCCAGGGTGAAGATGGCGCGGTCGTGCCACTGCCAGGATTGCGCCAGCTTGGCCGCCGCCTGCAGCTGTTCCCGCTCCATCCCGGTGGTGACCAGGCTCCACTCGCGGCGGGCGTCGAGGTAGCGGTCGAGGTGCAGCAGCTCTCGGGCGCGGGCCACTCCGGGCAGCCGTGCGACGCCCTCGATCAGGGCCTGCTCCAGCAGCAGTGGGGTGTGGGTCAGATGGTAGTCGCTGCCGAGCAGATCGGCGGCGAGGAAGCCGTGATAAGAGCGCTCGCCTGCCAGACGCCGCAGGAGCGCCTCGGCGGCCTCGTCCTCCCCCAACTCCCGGAGGACGCGGGCCCGCCAGTAGCGCCAGCGTTCGCTCTCCCCGAGCCGTTTCGGCAGGGCCTCGATCCAGCCCCGGGCCTGGAGCCACTGCCGCTGCTGCAGGGCCAGGCGCAGGCGGGTCTCGTGCAGCCGCTGGTCGGTGGTCGTCGGCGCGAAGCTGTCAAGCCAGGTGATCGCCTCGGGGTGGTTTCGTGCCGCCAGCCGAAGACCCAGGGCGCGCCGGGCGCGGTAGCGCTCTCCCTCGTCCAGCAGATCCGGCAGTTGGGTGGTGTGCCAGAGCCGCAGCGCCTGTTGCGGGTCCCGGGCGGCCAGGCGGCTGAATCCGTGCAGGGCGATCCGCCCGCCCTGGGGTGACGCCGCAAGCGCCTTGAGGTGACCTGCGAGCCGCGCCGGATCGCGGTGGATCTCCACCCAGCGCCCCAACCGCGGTTGTTGGCCGGTGGGCAGCGAGCGGCCGAGATAGCGGGCCAGCCGGGTGTTGTTGCGCTCCATCGCCAGGGCGATACGCTGCCACACCAGCGTCTCACTCTTGCCGCCGTTGTCACTCCAGGTCTTGAATACCGGGTCGCACGCCTTGGGCTGCGATTCACCGTGCAGCCAGACGGCTTTTACCAGCGGCATGGCGCGGGAGAGCTGGCCGGTATTGATCAGGGCGTTGATGTAGTGGCAGTGCCGTTCGGTATCGCTGCCGGAGCGGTAGAAGCGCAGGTAGTCGCGCCACCGGCCGTGCCGGGCCAACTGCTCCAGCCAAACGTTGCGCAGCAGCCCGGCCAGGGGGGTGTCGGCGTGCTGGGTGAGGAAGCGCTCGATCTCTTCGGAGGAGGCCCGGACGAGATCGCCCCGCAGGCGCCGGTACTCCAGATAGGGCAGGAGAGGGTAGTCGCTCAGCCCGCGCAGCAGTTGCCGGTAGCGCGCGTCCTTCCTGGCGTCGAGCGCCTGTTCGGCCGCCAGGAAGTCGGTGCGCTGCCGCGCCAGTTCGGCCTCATCCGGTGCGGCGCTCCGGACGGGAGGGACAGCCAGCAACAGGGCCAGGAGCAGGATTGGCCGGGTATGGCGCGGGTTGGGCATGGGTTCGGCTTGGGGGTTGTGTGCCTCATGGGAGCTTAGGACAGGTAAGTGGTCCGGGGCAAGGGGAATCGGGCCGGGAAGGCTGGCGTGGTTGTGCTGTCCCGGGGAATTGGAGATGATGCCGGGATGAGTGAAGCTATCGAGACCGGTGTACCCCCAGGTCCGCCGGAGAGCGCATCCCTGCAGCCGTTGGTGAAGGAGGTGGCGCGGCAGGAGATCATGTCGCGCTATCTGCGCGTGGCGTCGCGCCGCAAGAGTGATGGGTCGCTGGTGACCGACGCCGACCTCGCCGCCCAGGACGCTATGCGCCGGCACCTGAGCGCCCTGTGGCCGGAGATTCCCCTGCTCGGCGAGGAGATGACGCACGGGACGCAGCAGCGGATCTTTTCGGAGGGGCTCTATTGGTGCCTCGACCCCCTGGACGGCACCACCAATTTTTCCAATGGCATCCCTTTCTTCGGGCTCTCTCTGGCCCTGGTGAGGGAGGGCCGGGTTACCCTCGGGGTGGTCTACGACCCGGTGCGCGAGGAGTGCTTTCGGGCCGACCGGGGGGGTGGGGCCTGGCTCAATGACCGGCCGTTGCGGCTATCCGGGGCGCCCCTGGCGCTTGCCGAATGTGTTGCGCTGGTCGATCTCAAGCGCCTCTCTCCGTCATTGGTCAGGCGTTTGGCGGGCGGGCCTCCGTACCGCTCCCAGCGCAGCCTCGGGGCGGTGACGCTGGAGTGGTGCTGGATGGCGGCGGGGCGCTGTCAGCTCTATCTGCATGGCGCGCAAAAGCCCTGGGACTATGCGGCCGGTCACCTGATCTTCCAGGAGGCGGGTGGGGTCGGTTGTCTGTTCGAGGCGCTGGGCCGCGAGTGCAACGCCCCCGCCAGCCGACTTGGACCCCAGGCCGCGATCGGGGCCCCGAGCCGGGGTCTGCTGCGCCAGTGGCAGGAGTGGTTGGGTGCGGAGGAGGCCGATTGACGGGCACGGTGCCGTTCCCCCCGGCATCCCGGTTGGCGGTGGTCGGGTGTAGGTGCGCTGCCGGTACTTTCGGCGCGTGCCCCAATGCACCATGGTGCGTTCTACGGCCGCACGGCCCTTGATTTTTCGGAAATCGGCCGCACTGATCTGACAGTGTGCCCTGAAATCACCCCGGAGCGGGAGGCGTGCACGGACCATGCGTGGCAACGGTTGCGACACGGCATTCCCACGTCCGGAAACAGCCTCCCCCCGCTCCACGGGATGCGCGCGCGGAGCTGGGGGCGGGCGGCACTGTGGCGCGATGTGACGAATAACCCGAAACCGGGCCGTATCCACGGCCTGAGGGAGTAGTGATGAGTAAAGAGAGCGAACAGTTCGATATGGAGCTGAGCACCGGAATCGGGGCCTTCGAGTCGAAACACTTCGCCACCGCGGCCCAGACCCTCTCCCCCCTGGCCGAGCAGGGCAATCCAGAGGCCCAGTACCGGATGGCGATCATGGCCCAGAACGGTCTGGGCATGACGGTCAACGAACTGCTCGCCTACAAGTACATGAAGGCGGCGGCCGAGGCGGGGATGCCCCTGGCCGAGCACGGCCTGGGTTTCATGTATCTGGAGGGGGAGTGCGTGGAAAAGAGTCCCGCCAAGGCCCTGGAGTGGTTTCGCAAGGCGGCGGATCAGGGGATGATCGGCTCCCTGACCACCATGGCCATGATGTACCAGCAGGGCAACGGCGTGGAGGCCGACCCCGAGGAGGCACGGCGGCTCTACCGGCTGGCCGGGTTCGACGAGATGTAGCCCGCACCGCTTGCCGGACAGCGCTCGGGTGTCATCCGACCGGGCCCGGCGGTTTTCTCAACAAGCGTATAGCGTAACACCTGGTTTCGGGTGCTCGGGTTCATCCGGCGAGCGGTGTGGGCAGGGGCGTGTCGCTCTATTGGCACTCCCGGCGCACTCTTACCGCCTCGGCCAGTTCCCGCAGCAGCGGTTCGCTGTCCTCCCAGCTGATGCAGGCATCGGTGATGCTCTGTCCGTAGACCAGATCCTGGTCGGCACGCCAGTCCTGGCGGCCGGCGACCAGAAAACTCTCGATCATGGCACCGATGATGCGGCGGTCACCGCGGGCGATCTGGCCGGCGACGTCACGCCCCACGTCAAGCTGTTTCTGGGGACGCTTGCGGGAGTTGGCGTGGCTGAAGTCGATCATCAGCCGGGGCTTGAATCCGGCCGCCTCCATCTCCTCGGCGGCGATGTTGACGCTTTCGGTATCGTAGTTGGGGCGGGTGCCCCCACGCAGGATGACATGGCAGTCATCGTTGCCGTTGGTGGCGAAGATGGCGGAGCTGCCCTCCTTGGTCACCGACAGAAAATGGTGCGGCTGGGAGGCGGAACGGATGGCGTCGAGGGCGATCCTGAGGGTGCCGTTTTTGAAGCCGACCGGGCAGGAGAGGCCGGAGGAGAGTTCACGGTGGCCCTGGCTCTCGGTGGTGCGGGCGCCGATGGCGCCCCAGCTGATCATGTCGGCCACGTACTGGGGGCTGATCAGGTCCAGGTATTCGGTGCCCGCAGGCAGCCCCAGGTTATTGATGTCGAGCAGCAGCCGGCGCGCCAGGTGCAGCCCCTTGTTGATGTGGAAGGTACTGTCCAGGTCGGGGTCGTTGATCAGGCCCTTCCAGCCGACGGTGGTGCGCGGCTTCTCGAAATAGACCCGCATCACGATCAGCAGATCCTGCCGCAGCTCCTGTTGCAGTACCTTGAGCCGGGCGGCGTAGTCGCGCGCCGCGTTGGGGTCGTGCACCGAGCAGGGGCCGATGATCACCAGCAGGCGGTCGTCTTCGTCATGCAGGATGCGGTGGATCTCCTGGCGGGCGTTATAGACGGTGTGGGCGGCCGTGTCCGTCAGCGGCAGGCCGGCCTGAAGCTGGGCCGGGGGGATGAGTTCTTTGATGGCGCGTATGCGCAGGTCGTCTGTTTGCGGTTTCATGGCTGCCGGGGAAATATGGAAAAGTGCCGATTATAGCGTCCTATACTAATAGCGCCAGTCGGGCGGTGTTTATCTTCTGGGCCGTGGATGGGCGGCGGGGGTGAATTTGCCATGATCATGAGTGAGCAGGTGGAGCAGTTGCTGGCGCGCATGCGCGCGCTGGAGGAGGAGCTGGAACAGGAGTTCGCCAAGCAGCGGGAGTCGTTTCATTATCGGCTGGAGCGGGGGCGGGTGACCTTCGAACGCTGGGTGGTGGAGCGCCACCGACTGCTCAAGACGGGGCTGCCGCGCTTTATCGTCGAGGCGCGGATCGAGGATCTGGTGGCCGCGCCCTTCATCTATGTCATGGCGGTGCCGGTGGCGCTGCTGGATCTCTTCCTGTGGCTCTACCAGTCGGTGGTGTTCGGTATCTATCGCATACCCAGGGTCCGGCGCGGTGATTTTGTGATCATCGATCGCCATCAACTCGCCTACCTCAACGGTATCGAAAAGCTCAACTGCGTCTTTTGCGGCTACGCCAACGGGGTATTCGGCTGGGCGCGCCAGATCGCCGCCCGCTCCGAGCAATACTGGTGCCCGATCAAGCACGCGCGCCGGGTGGCCTCGCCCCATGGCCGCTATCCCCGCTTTTTCGAGTACGGTGATGGGGAGGGTTTTCGTCAGCGGCTGGGGGAGATGCGCGGGGACCTGCGCCGCGGCAAGTGAGCGTGCTCACACCGGGTGGTTTGGTCCGCCTCTCTTGATTCGAGGGTATGGTGCGTGGGCTATTTGGTCAGTGAAACGAACAGTTGAGGCAGCTTCTCGGGTAGCCGTTCCACCCGGTCGATCACCGAGTACTGGTTGCCGAAGATGTCCTTTACGTAGTCGTCGGCATTGGGGTCGAGGTTGATGCAGTAGGTGTAGATCCCCTCCCGGTCAAGCTCCTGGACCGCCTTGTGGGTGTCCTGGATCAGCAGTTGCTGGTCGTTGACGTCGATGTCCGAGGGTTCGCCGTCGGTGAGCACCAGCAGCAGCTTCTTGTCGGCCCGGCGCGCACTCAGGTAGTGGGCGGCGTGGCGCATGGCCGCGCCCATGCGTGTCGAATAGCCCGCCTCCATGGCGGCGAGGCGGTCTTTCACCCGGTCATCCCAGCGCTCCTCGAAGCCCTTGATGTGCTGGTAGCGCACCTCGTGGCGGCTGTTGGAGGAGAAGCCGGCGATGGCGAACTCGTCGCCCAGGCGCTCGATCGCCCAGCTCAGCAGGGCCACCGCCTCCTGGCTCAGTTCGAGGATGCTCTGGCTGGCGCCCTCGGGCACTTCGCTCAGGGACTGGGAGAGATCGAGCAGCAGCAGCACGGCGATGTCGCGGCCGTCGTGGCGGTGGCTCATGTTGATGCGCGGATCGGGGGTGTGGCCCGCCTTGAAGTCGATCAGGGAACGGATCGCCACGTCCAGGTCCAGCTCGCTGCCCTCCTCCTGGTAGCGGATGCGCACATAGTTCTGGGGCTTGAGCATGTCGAGGATCTGCTTCAGGCGCTTTGCCAGGGCCTCGTGTTTGGAGAGCAGGGCGTCGATCTTCATGCCGTCGCCGGAGGGGTGCAGGCGCTCGTAGAGGCTCACCCAGTCGGGGCGGTAGGTCTTGGTCTTGTAGTCCCACTCCGGGTAGTGGCGCGGGGGCAGGCCGTCGACCTCCTCCTCCTCTTCCTTGACCTTGCGCGTCGCCTCGAAGTCATCCGGTTCGTCATCCTCCTCGATGAACAGCCACATGTGCCGGTTGTCGTCGCGGTAGTCCACCTCGGTGTCGGTGAAGTAGACGTTGGCGGCGAGGTCCTCCTGGCGGCGGGTGCGGGCGATGAACGACAGGGCCAGGGAGGCGATCTCCTTGGTGCTCGATTCGCCACCGGCCATGATCTCGTGGAAGCGCTGGGCAAACTCGATGATGTCCGGGTTCCGGTAGCCGTGATCGGGATTGAGAATGGCGTAGGAGAGCATCGCCAGGCGGTGGCGGATGCAGGACTGGCGCTGCGGGTCGCAGTCCGCCTCGCCGGGTTTTGGGTGCAGGGTGAGCCAGATGCGGCGCAGCCCGGGATATTCGCGCATCGCCAGGTACTCTACCCGCGAATCCTCCAGCAGCTCGGCGGCGACCCGCTGGAAGGGGCTGAAGTTGTCGGCGACGATCTGCGAGGTCCAGCGCTGATGGGCCGACATGTGTGCCACGGCGGCGCGGTAGCGGTCGATGCCACGGATGCCGTTGCGGTCGTCGTACACGTCGGGGATGCGCATGCCCAGGGGGTCGTAGTAGGGCATCGGCTTGCGCAACTCGTCCCAGCCCTCGGAGTAGGGGACGAACTGCACCTTGGTCTGCCACAGCGCCTTGGTGTAGAGGTCGAGCTTGCGTTCGTGATCGGCATACAGGGTGCCGTGGCGCTCGCGTTGCAGAACCGCCCGGCTGTCGGCCGACTGCAGGCTGAAGTAGTCGATCTGGCGCTCGGGGTGGTTGTTGTAGTGGAGTACGCCGTAGTCCACCCAGTTGCGCAGGCCCTCAAGGGAGAGCTGGTGCAGCAGGTAGGGGGTGTTCTTGAGCAGCGCCGGCATGCCGGGGCTGGGGAAGGTGTCGCTCTGGTTGCCGTGGATCGAGGTGCTGGTGCGCGCCATCATGTCCATCACCAGATCCACGTAGTGCTCGAACTGCTCGCGGCTCAGCAGCCGCCGGGCCGCCTCCGGGAGGGTCTGCATGAAGTCGGGGATGGAGCGGCCGTTGGGGGTGCGGGTGATGGTCCATATGGTCCGTGAGACGTAGGCAAGGGTCTCCTCGCCCAGCTTGTGGGCGACGAACGGCATCTCCTCCAGGTAGACCAGGACCGGCTCGAAGCCGCGGCCGATCCGGCAGATCTGCGATGCCCCCTCCAGGTAGTCCTTGGTCCCCTGCTCGGAAAGCAGCAGGGCCGCCTCCTCCATACAGTCGGCGAACAGGTCGTCCAACTGCCCGAAGTTGCAGCTCAGCTGGCTGCGGTAACGCGCGATATCGGCTTCACTCAGACTCATTGTCGATGCTCTTTGAGTTGTCGGACACCGGGGTGCTCCCCGGGTGCGCGGGGTGGGACGGCAGGTCCGCCGCGCTGCCGCGCCTTCCGGCGCGGCGCTCAAATTCACTCTCCGCGATCAGGCGAAGACGGTATCGATCGCGTGATCCAGCGTGGAGCGGATATCGAAGTCGTCGGTGATCGGGCGCACCAGGGCCATGCGGCAGGCGGCGCGCGGTTCGATGCCGCGGTTGATCAGCTGCGCGGCATAGACCAGCAGCCGTGTGGAGATGCCCTCGTCCAGGCCGTGGCCCTTGAGGTTGCGCGCGGTCTCACCGATCTTCACCAGCTTGGTTGCGCTGGCCTCGTCGATGCCGGTCTCCCTGGCGACAATCGCCGCCTCTACGCTGGAGTCGGCGTAGTCGAAATCGAGGGCGGCGAAGCGCTGCTTGGTGGATTGTTTGAGATCCTTCATCAGGCTCTGGTAGCCGGGATTGTAGGAGATCACCAGCTGGAAGTCGGCATGGGCGTTGATCAGCTCCCCCTTCTTGTCCAGCGGCAGTTGGCGGCGGTGATCGGTGAGGGGGTGGATCACCACGGTGGTGTCCTGGCGTGCCTCGACAATCTCGTCCAGGTAGCAGATGGCACCGATCCGCGCGGCGATGGTCAGGGGGCCGTCGACCCAGCGGGTGCCGTCGGCGTCGAGCAGATAGCGGCCGACCAGGTCGGAGGCGGTCATGTCTTCGTTGCAGGCGACGGTGATCAGCGGCCTGCCCAGTTTCCACGCCATGTGTTCGATGAAGCGGGACTTGCCGCAGCCGGTGGGGCCCTTGATCATCACCGGCAGGCGCTCGTCGTAGGCGGCGGCGTAGAGCGCCACCTCGTCGCCCTGGGCCTGGTAATAGGGTTCCTCGGTTATGCGGTACTGATCGATGTCGAGACTCATGGTTGCTCCGGTAAGCTGTGGTGATGATTCCATCTCAATCGTCGAGCAGAATAGTCGGTTTTAATCATAAGCAACACTAAGTTTTTATGATTTGGTCAATAAGTCATAGCTTATGATTTGGCGTCCCCCGTGGATCGGGGGACGCCGTGGCCCTACAGTGACTGGGTGCCCCCCGTCATATCGCCGAGGGCGGCATGGGCCGCCGCCAGGCGGGCGATGGGTACCCTGGGGGCTGAGCAGGAGACGTAGGAGAGGCCGATCTGGTGGCAGAAGCGGATCGATTCCGGGTGGCCGCCATGCTCTCCGCAGATGCCCATCTTCATCCCCTCGCGCCGGTTCCGGCCCCACTGCACCGCAAGCTCCATGAGTTTGCCCACGCCCTTGATGTCGAGTACCTCGAACGGATTGTCCTGCAGGATGCCGTTTTCGTTGTACATGGGCAGGAACTTGTTCTCTGCGTCCTCGCGGGAGAAGGAGAAGGCGGCCTGAGTCAGGTCGTTGGTGCCGAAGGAGAAGAACTCCGCCACCTCGGCCAGGCTCTCGGCGCGCATGCAGGCGCGTACCACCTCCAGCATGGAGCCGAACTTGAAGTGGAGTGTGACGCCGTAGTGGGCCTCCACCGCCCGTTGCACCGAATCGACGATGCCCTTGACCCGCGCCAACTCCTGCTTGGTGCAGACCTGGGGCACCATGATCTCGGGGAACACATCCAGCCCCTCGCGGATGCACTCGGCCGCCGCCTCCAGCACCGCGCGGATCTGCATGGCGTAGATCTCGGGGAAGGTGATGCCGAGGCGCACGCCGCGATGGCCCAGCATCGGGTTGACCTCGTGCAGGGCGCGCACCTTGTTCAGCATCTCGGCCTTTTTCGCGATCGCCTCGTCCACCAGCCTGGGATCGGCCATCCGGTCGATGGAGGGGTGGGTGTCGGCGATGCGGTACATGAACTCCACCGTGTCCGAGAGGATGTTCATCCCCAGCACCGTGTCGCGCAGGTGCTGGAGCTGGCTCAACTCCTCCTCCAGTTGGCCCTCCGAGGGCAAGAACTCGTGGATCGGCGGGTCGAGCAGGCGGATGGTGACCTGACGCCCGGCCATCGCCTTGAGCATCCCCTTGAAGTCGCTGCGTTGGATCGGCAGCAGCTTGTCGAGTGCCGCCTGGCGTCTGGTGTCGTCCTCGGCAAGGATCATCTCCACCACGATCGGCAGGCGCTCGACGGCGTTGAACATGCGTTCGGTGCGGCACAGGCCGATGCCCTGGGCGCCGAATCCGGCGGCCTTGGCGGCATCGCCGGGGGTGTCGGCGTTGGCCATGACCCGCAGCCGCGCCACCTGGTCCGCCCAGGTAAGCAGGGTGTCGAGGTCGCTGCTGAACTCCGCCGCCTTCATCGCCACTTCGCCGAGATAGACATCACCGGTGGTGCCGTCGATGGTGATCAGGTCGCCCTCGCTGATGGTGGCGTCGCCGACGAAGGCCTTGCGCATCTGCACATCGACGCGGATTCCCTCGGCCCCGGCGACGCAGGGTTTGCCCATACCGCGCGCCACTACCGCGGCGTGGGAGGTCTTGCCGCCACGTGAGGTGAGGATGCCCTGGGCGGCGAAGAAGCCGTGGATGTCCTCCGGCTTGGTCTCCTCGCGCACCAGGATCACCTGGTTGCCGGTGTGTCCCTCCAGTTCGGCCCGGTCGGCGTCGAACACCGCGCGCCCCACCGCGGCGCCTGGGGAGGCGGGTAGTCCGCGTGCCAGGGGGGTGGCCGTGGCGTCCGGGTCGAGGCGCGGGAACAGCAGCTGTTCGAGCAGTTGCGGCTGGATACGCAGCAGGGCCTGTTCGCGGCTGATCAACCCCTCGCGCTCCATCTCCACCGAGGTGCGCACCAGGGCCGTGGCGTTCATCTTGCCGTTGCGGGTCTGCAGGCAGTAGAGGCGGCCGCGCTCAATGGTGAATTCGAAGTCCTGTACCTCCTTGTAGTGGCGCTCCAGGCGGTTGCGCAGTTCCACCAGCTCGCGGTACTGCCCGGGCATCTCGTCGGCCAGGGCGTCGATCGGCCGGGGGGTGCGGATGCCGGCGACCACGTCCTCGCCCTGGGCGTTGGTCAGGTACTCGCCGAACATGCGGTTTTCGCCGGTGTCGGGATAGCGGGTGAAGCCCACCCCGGTGGCGGAGTCGTCGCCCAGGTTGCCGAACACCATGGTGACGATGTTCACCGCCGTACCGTTGGCCATCGCCGGTGTGATGTGGAATTCGCGCCTATAGTCGACCGCGCGCCGTCCCATCCAGGAGTTGAATACCGCCTTGATAGCGATCTCCAGCTGTTGATACGGGTCGTCGGGGAACGGGCTGCCCGTTTCGTGCTCGATGACTTCGAGAAAGCGCTGTGCCGCTTCCCGCAGATCCCGCGCGCTGAGGGCGATGTCCTCCTTCGCGCCGACCCGCTCCTTGATCCCTTCGAACTCCCGGTCGAACGCCTCGTCCGCCACCCCCAGGGCCACCTTACCGAAGAGCTGGATGAAGCGGCGGTAGGCGTCGTAGGCGAAGCGTTCGTTGTTGGATTGGGCGATCAGTCCCGGCAGGGTCTCCCGGTTGAGCCCCAGATTGAGGATGGTATCCATCATTCCCGGCATCGACATGGCGGAGCCCGAACGCACCGAGACCAGCAATGGGTTGTCCACCCCGCCGAAGCGCTTTCCGGTCTTCTCTTCCAGCGCCCGCATCTGGGCCCGCACCTGCTCCATCACCACCGCCGGCAGCCCCTGTTCTGGACGCTCCAGGTAGGCGAGGCAGGTCTCGGTGGTGATGACGAAGCCGGGTGGGACATTAAGGCCGATCTGGGTCATCTCGCAGAGATTCGCCCCTTTGCCGCCGAGCAGCATCTTGTCCTTGCCGTCACCCTCTTCGAAGGAGAAAACGTATTGATTCGATTCCGACATGCAGTCATTCCTATTGGCAGTTCTGGATTGGGTACCGGGCCCGGCGGGAGGGCTGGGCGTGTAGGGCCCAATAGCCTACACCCTTTTTGTGTCCCGTTGGTGACGGGTTCATGCCCCTACTGGTTGTAGTTTACGGCGTCGGGTAGTGCAAGCCCCGGCCGGATGGTGCTTTGACCGGCTCCGGCCCCGGCCGGCGGCGCCGTTGGGGGTAACGAAAAAGCCCCGCCGAAGCGGGGCTCTCTCGATCCAGCCAGGAGACTGGAAGGCCGGGGGGCACGCTTACTTGTGCACGCCCAGCTTTTCGCGCCAGCCGGGGAAGATCCGGTCGGCATCCTGCGGGAAGGACTCGAAGGCGCGCGCGAACTCTTGGTGATCTTTCGCGAACTCGATCGGGTCGGCACCCTCTTTCCAGCACTGGTAGGCCTGCTTGAGGGAGGTGGCGCCGGCGGCCGGGGAGTCGATATGGCCGTAGGAGCCGCCACCGGAGGTGTTGATGATGTTGGCATGGCCCAGGTTCTCGAAGAAGCCGGGCAGACGCAGGGCGTTCATGCCGCCGGAGATGATCGGGGTGGTGGGCTTCATGCCATACCATTTCTGGTTGTACACCGGACCCTGGCACTCGTCGCGCTCGATCATGTAGGCGATGATCTTGTCGGAGGCGTCGCCTTCCATCTTGCCGTAGCCCATGGTGCCCACGTGGATACCGGAGGCACCCTGCAGACGGGACATCTTGGCCAGCACGAAGGCGGTGTAGCCGCGCTTGGAGCTGGGGGAGGTGACGGCGCCGTGGCCGGCACGATGGTAGTGCAGGTACTGGCCGGCGAAGTAGCGGCGGGCGGTGGTGACCATGCCCGGGCCGCCGACATAGCCGTCAACCAGGAACGCGACCTTGTCCGCGTCGGGGCCGAAGGTCTCCAGGATGTACTCGCCACGGGCGATCATCTCGGCGTGATCGTCAGCGGTGATGTTGGCGGAGAAGAGTTTGGCCTCACCGGTCTCGTCCTGGGCGCGGCGCATGGCGTCGACCACCAGGGGGATGACCTTCTTGGTGGGGCAGAAGACCTGGTTGCCCTGGGGCTCGTCGTTCTTGATGAAGTCGCCACCCAGCCAGAACTGGTAGGCGGCCTCGGCGAAGGGCTCGGGGCGCAGGCCCAGCTTGGGCTTGATGATGGTACCGGCGATGTAGCCGCCGTTCTCAACGGGACGGCCCAGGATGCGCCACATGTCGCTGATATCCTTGGCGGGGCCGTCGAACAGCTGCAGCATGCGCGGCGGCATGTAGAAGTCGTACATCTTGGCGTAGGCGCAGTCGCCCATGCCCTGGTTGTTGCCGATGGTCAGGGTCAGGAAGGAGACCAGCATGGTGCGGCCGTCGATGACGTTGCGGTCGAACAGGTCGTTGGGATACGCGATACGCATCTCCTCGGTGGCCTCGTCGATGTGGTAGACGATGGCGTCGACACCCTTGGTGAAGTCGTCGGTGGTGCAGACCTCGACGTTGGTGCCGGTGGAGGACTCGGCGGCGAAGTGGGCCGCGACCTCAAGGAAGCCGTAACCGGCGGCCGGCTTCATCTTGTAGGCGCACAGGACGTGCTTGCCACCGGCGATCAGATCGTCTTCGTTCAGAGAAAGATCCGCGTAACGTGCTGATTGATCCATGCTGGGAACCTCGTTTGTAGTTGGGTGGCGACCGGTCAGGGTATCTGGCGACAGCCACGAAAAGTGTGGGGGCACTATAATGCCCGCGAACCATAAACAAAATTAAAACTTTTTAATTGTTGTGATAAGCTAAGAGTTATGTTTTATAGGGAGGCGCCTGCATGCACCTGACGATTCGCCAATTGAGGGTTTTCGAGGCCGTGGCCACGCACCTCAGCTTCACCAAGGCCGCCGAAGAGCTCTACCTGAGCCAGCCCGCGGTCTCGATGCAGATCAAGCGGTTGGAGGAGAGCGTGGGACTGCCCCTGTTCGAGAAGCTTGGCAAGAAGATCCATCTTACCGAAGCGGGCAGGGAGTTGCACCACTATGGGCGGTCGATCTTCCGCCAGCTGGATGAGATGGAGGAGGTGCTGGAGTCGCTCAAGGGGATCAGCCGTGGGCGCCTGGAGATTGCGGTGGCAAGCACGGTCAATTACTTCGCTCCACGGGCCCTGGGTGCCTTCTCCAAACTCTATCCCGGGGTGCGGCTTAGCCTGGAGGTGACCAACCGGCAGACCCTGGTGCGCATGCTGGAGCAGAACGAGAAGGATCTGGTGCTGATGGGACAGCCCCCGGATGGACTGGATCTGGAGGCCGAGCCGTTCATGGACAATCCGCTGGTGGTGATCGCACCCCCCGATCACCACCTGGCGGGCAAGAAGCGAATCACTCTCAAGCAGCTGTCGGGCGAGACCTTTCTGATGCGCGAGCCGGGTTCGGGCACGCGCCTGGCCATGGAGCGTTTCTTCGAAGAGCACACGATGGAGATCAACAAGGGGATGCAGATGACCCGCAACGAGGCGATCAAGCAGGCGGTGCGCGCCGGCCTCGGCCTCGGCATCGCCTCGCTGCACACCGTGGAGCTGGAGGTGCAGACCGGCCGCCTGGTGATCCTGCGTACGGAGGGCTTCCCCCTGGAACGCAAGTGGTACGTGGTTCACCGCCGGGGCAAGCGGCTCTCGCCCTCGGCCCAGGCGTTCCGCGAATTTCTGCTTGGCGAGCGGCTGCGCGAGGCGATGAAGGACGGCAGCTTCTCCGGCAAGATTATAGAGGACGCACCGGCCGCGAGCGGGTAAACTAGCCTCTTTTCGATTCGACACCGAACCAGCCGATCGCTCCATGTCCAGTTCCCACGCCGAAGGCCCGCCCAAGGGCTCCCTGCTCAATGCCATCGACACCCCAGCCGACCTGAAGGGGCTGTCGGGACGGCAGCTGGAGGAGCTGGCCCGGGAGCTGCGGGAGTTTCTGATCGAGACGGTCTCGCGTACCGGCGGGCACCTGGCCGCCGGGCTGGGGGTGGTCGATCTGACCATCGCCCTGCACCATGTGTTCGATACCCCCGAGGCCCGTCTGGTGTGGGATGTGGGGCACCAGTCCTATCCGCACAAGATCCTCACCGGACGCCGTGAGTGCATGGACGGCCTGCGCCAGAAGGGCGGCATCTCCGGTTTCCCGCGACGCGAGGAGAGTCCCTACGACGCCTTCGGTACCGGCCACTCCAGTACCTCCATCGGCGCGGCCCTGGGCATGGCGGCGGCGGCCCGCCACAACGGTGAGCGGCGCGACGTGGTGGCTGTGATCGGCGATGCCTCCATGGGCGGCGGCATGGCCTTCGAGGCCCTCAACCACGCCGGTGACCTGGATCTCGATCTGCTGGTGATCCTCAATGACAATGCCATGTCGATCTCCAAGCCGGTGGGGGCGTTTCGCAATCACCTGGCACGGGTCCTCTCTGGAAAGCTCTATACCAGTGTGCGTGAAGGGGGCAAGCACGCCCTGAGCGGATTGCCCCAGCTCAGTGAACTGGTCGGGCGCTGGGAGGAGCATATGAAGGGCATGGTGATGCCCGGGACCCTGTTCGAGGAGCTGGGCTTCAACTACATCGGCCCCATCGACGGCCACGATATGGAGACCCTGGTCTCGACCCTGCACAACATGCGCGCCATGCGCGGACCGCGCATCCTGCACGTGGTGACCCAGAAGGGACGCGGTTACGAACCGGCCGAGGGGGACCCCTGCGGCTATCACGGCGTCACCCCCTTCGACTGGGAGACCGGGAAGATGGAACGGACCCCGGGCGGGCCGACCTATACCCAGGTGTTCGGCGACTGGCTGTGCGACACCGCCGCCGGGGATCCCAGGCTGGTGGCGATCACCCCCGCCATGTGCGAGGGCTCCGGGATGGTGCGTTTCGCCGGGGAGTACCCGGAGCGCTACTACGATGTGGGCATCGCCGAGCAGCACGCCGTAACCTTCGCCGCCGGGCTCGCCTGTGAGGGGGTGAAGCCGGTGGTCGCCATCTACTCCAGTTTCCTACAGCGCGGTTACGATCAGCTGATCCACGACGTGGCGCTGCAAAACCTCGATGTGACCTTCGCCGTGGACCGGGCGGGGCAGGTCGGCGCCGACGGGGCGACCCATGCCGGGAGCTTCGATATCAGCTTCTGCCGCGCCATCCCCAATCTGGTGGTGATGGCGCCGGCCGACGAGGCGGAGTGTCGCGGCATGCTGCAGAGCGCCTATCACTACCCCGGCCCGGCGCTGGTGCGCTACCCTCGCGGCAGGGGGCCCGGGGTGGACCCGCGCGCGCAGACCGGGAGCCTGACCATCGGCCGCGCCGAGGTGCGCCGCCGTGGCCGGGATATCGCCCTGCTCGTCTTTGGCAGCCTGCTCACCCCCGCCATCGAGGCGGGGCGGGAGCTGGGCGCCACGGTGGTCAACATGCGCTTCGTAAAGCCCCTGGACGAAGCCATGATCCGGGAGATGGCCGGGTCCCACGAGCTGCTGGTGACCGTGGAGGAGAACGTGGTGCGGGGGGGCGCCGGATCGGCGGTGAACGAGTACCTGGCCGCATCCGGCATCGGGAGACGGGTCTTGAACCTGGGTCTGCCCGACCGCTTCATCGAACATGCAACCCCCGCCGAGCAGTTGCGGGAGGCGGGGCTGGACGCCGGGGGGATCGTCACGGCGGTCTCCGCCCTGGCAGGTGGCGCCAAGGCGCCGGAGTAGAGGGAGATCACCATGAAGAAATTTGCCGCGTTGTTCGTGCTGCTGGTGGCGCTGTTGCTGGCCCTGCCCGGCTACATCGGCTATCAGGCGGAGGGGCGCTACAAGGGGCTGCTGGAGCAGTCCGCACAGGGCGAACTGCGGTTGACCGGACACAGCTACCGGCGCGGCTGGTTCGATTCCGAGGCACAAACCGAATTCACCATCGATCTGCCCCCGGGGCCCGATGGTCTTGACGAGGCGCCGCAGACCCTGCGCCTGACCGTCAACAGCCGCATCGTGCACGGCCCGCTGCTGCCCTCCGGTGGCCTGGGGCTGGCGGAGATCGATTCGAGTCTGCTGCTCGACGACGAGCCGCTGTTCCCCGCCGACTACCCGGCGCTGATACGGACCATCCTGGAGTGGAACGGGGCCGGTAGCGGCCAGATCGATCTGCCGGCCACGGTGGTGGAGGCGACTGCCCGCCGTCCCCGCATCGATTTTGCGGGGCTCCATGGCCGGACGCGTTTCGCGGCCGGGCTGGACCGGGTCGAGGTGGAGCTGGAGATGGCCGGGATCGAGGCGCGTGGCGACGCCGACGCCATTTTCGGAATGGGCCCCCTGCGCCTTGTCTCCGAGTCGCAGCGCGACCCCTCCGGTCTGATGCTGGGCACCGCCCATGTGGAGTTTGACTCCTTCACCATGAACGACGGCTCCGAAACCCCGGTCCTGGTCTTGCGGGGGGGCAGCGCCGACGTGGAGAACCGGGCCGTGGGTGAGCGGGTCAACGGCCGCCTGACCTACCGCCTGGACTCACTGGAGGCCGGTGGAGATCAGTTCGGACCGGCGGAGCTGGTGCTCACGGTGGAGAATCTCTCCGCCCGCGCGCTGGTCGAGCTGCAGCAGGCGCTGGAGGAGGTCAAGGGCCTGCCCCGGGAGCAGCAGCCGATGGCCATGATGGGGACGCTGATGGGGATCGCTCCCGCCCTGCTTGAAGCGGATCCCGGCTTTGCCATTGAACGCTTCAACCTGCGGGGGCCGGATGGGGAGATCGACGGGCGCTTCCGCATGCAGTCGGTGGGGTTGCGCTGGAGCGAGATCGGCGATACCCGGACGGTGCTGGAGAAGATCGACGCCGAGGCGGCCCTGCGCATGCCGGAGTCCTACTTCAGGGAGCTGTTTGCGCAGCAGGCGCAGGCGCGTCTGACCCAGGAGCTGCTGCTGCGTGGGCAGGCGGGAGAAGAGAGCGAGGCCCCGTCCGAGGAGCAGTTGCAGGCTTTGGCACAAGCCGCCGCCGGGGCTCAGATTGATTCCCTGCTCTCCCAGGAGGTGCTGGTGCGCGACGGGGAGACGCTCGTCACGGCGGCCACGCTCTCCAGTGGTTTGCTCTCGGTCAACGGTAAGGTCATTCCGCTGCCATTTTTTGAAAAATGACGTAAGCAATGGGATGGACTCCTCCCCACCCCTACGACAAACGGCGTCGAGGCGTCAGAATGGGAGCTGAACTAGCACCATTCACACGAAACAGATGAGGAGGAAGTCCACCATGAAGATTAGCCAC